>NZ_NOZG01000026.1:0-451346 GCF_002258575.1 Rhodococcus sp. 05-2254-5
GTGCGTCGGCGTCGGGTTCGGCGTACACAGCGACACTGGCCAGCCCGGCATCAGCGGCCGCCCGGATCACCCGAACCGCGATCTCACCACGATTGGCAATAAGAACCTTGGTGATCTGAGCACTGGCATGGCTGGGCACTGAGCCTCCTACAGATGTGTTTTTCGCATCCATCGTCACGAACGTCACGTCGGAGTCTAAGCACCGACTCGGTCGTCGCTGCAATCGGTCCAGGCCGCTGCGGCGCGTCCAGGGCGACAGGATGGGACTACTGGCTGGTAGCGATCCGCCCGGTATCGGAGTGCCCGGGATCGGGATGCTGGGACGTTGCGGCAGAGAAGGAGGCGGTACCGGTGTCGGCCACCTCGGTCAGCAGGGTGCGAAAGGTGCCTATGTATTCGTGTACCCGGGCAGTTGCGAGCTCGGTGTTGGGATAGCGAGCCGCGATGTTGATTCCCTGAGGTGTGCGGTTGATCCAGATGTACACGTCGTGTTGGTATTGCTTGCTGCGCAGCGCACGCGCGTTCCAATCCGGCCAGTGCTCTGCTGCCGGCGCGAACCGCACATCCATGAACGAGACGACGAAACGTGGCCTGGCCGAGTAGCCGAGGGTGGTGAACACCCGATCGAGCGGAACCCGCGCAATCGGCTTGGTCTTCTTCACCTCGGCCGATGCTGCGACCACGACCGAGCCGAACGACTCCGCGCCGGCGATGTCGAACGAGATGGGACACAGTCCGACGAACCACCCCAGTGCCGACGCCCACTGCGGCTCGTCCCGGGTGTGTACCGGGGTGACAGTCCGAAATTGGGTGCCCCCGCCCAGCTCGGCACCGGTGATGGCCAGGACCCCCAGTAATCCGGCGAACAGACTGTTGCCGGTCTTCCGGCACGCGACCGAGAACGAATCGGCTTGCTCGGGGTCGAGCACCCAAGCAGAGAGCCCACCCTGAGGTACGTCGTCCGGGCTGGGATCACCGATGTCGAGCGGGAAGTCGGGCAGCTGGCCTTCCCCGTCGATCAGCAGATCGCGCCAGATCGCGACGGCCTCGTGCGAATGTTCCAACTCGGCGTTTCGCTCGCGTTCGGAGGACCCGAAGTCGAGATAGCTGCCGGCCTCGAACAGGGCGGCCGGTGCCCCGCCCAGCTCCTCGCCGTACAGGGCCGCGATCTCGTGGGCGACCAGGACAGTGGACAAGCCGTCGATGATCGAGTGATCTGCTGCGAAGAAGACAGTGATCGGCCGCGTCTCGTCCAGTGGTTCGAGAGTCACGAACGCGTAGGCGGGCCAGATCAGGGGCGAGGTGAACTCGTCGAAGAGATACTGAAGATGCTCGAAGACTTCACTCGATTGCGCACACCGTTCCTGCTCGACCTGCCAGATGTCGACGGCTCCCTGCGCAGCGGTCACGCGGGTCATCTCACCGGTGGCCTCGTCGATCGATGCGCTCGACCGCATGGCTTCGTGTCTGTCGATCCAGTTCAGCACCGCCCGCCGGAAAGCCTGCTTGTCCAGGGGACCGGCAATCTCGAACGCCGCGCCGAGCCACGACTCGCGTCCGCGGCGAGGGCTGCTCAGGCTGGTACGCAGGTGCGCCTCGTGGACGTAGGACGTCGGGCGAGGGTCGGGCTGCCACCCGGCGGCTTCGGGAGTGTGGGCGTGTGGGCCGACACTGGGAATCCATTCGGTGAGCGTGCCCGCGGGAACCGCGTAGTCCGCCAACTCGGTGAACTCCATATCGGCAGCAACCAGCCTTCGTCAGACGCATTCGGGGGATTGTTCGGACAGCGGGCGACGATGCCCACTGCCGAAGTCTACCGACGGCGGCGTGTATCGATCAAGACGAAGGCCGGGCGCTGCCGACCACGAGGTCAGCGCAGGTGCCTCTTGATCCGTGCGAGCATCGCCGACATCCCTCGGAGACGCAAGGGGCTCACCGCATCGCTCAATCCGAGAGCCGAGTAGAAATCGTCCGGAACGTCGAGGATTTCCTGCGCGCTGAGACCGTCGAGCCCCTGCGCCAGGATCGAGGCGAACCCGCGAGTCGTCGGAGCCTCCGGCGGCGCGCTGAAGTACAGCTCGATCCGGGCGGGATCGGATGCATCGACCGACAGGAACAACGGCGACTGACATTCGGGGACCGGCTCCATCGCATCCTGGGCCAGGTGATCCGGCAACGGGGGTAGTTCCCGGCTGAATTCGAGCAGGAGCTGCAGTTTGTCCTGGCCCTCGACTGCGGCGAAATCCTCGACGATCTCGGCCAACGATTCTGGAAGGGAACTCATCGAGCGGCCGGTGCCGATCCGGGCTCCTCGCCCCGGGCGATCGGAACGCGCACAGCATTGCCCCACTCGGTCCACGAGCCGTCGTAGTTGCGGACGGACTCGTACCCGAGCAGATGCGTCAGCACGAACCAGGTATGACTCGACCGCTCGCCGATGCGGCAGTACGCGATGACCTCGTCGGTTGCCGAGGTCTCGGAGTAGATCTCGTCCAGTTCTGCGCGTGAGCGGAATCGACCGTCCGGTGCTGCTGCCTTGGCCCACGGGATGCTCACGGCGGTGGGGATGTGGCCGCCGCGCAGCGCACCTTCCTCCGGGTAGTCGGGCATGTGGGTGCGTTCGCCGGTGTACTCCGCGGGGGAGCGTACGTCGATCAGAGGCACGGAGCCGAGAACTCCGAGCACGTCCGAGGCGAATGCGCGGATCGGTGCATCGTTCCGCTCGACGACGGGGTAGTCGGTCGCCGGAAACTCGGGGACATCGAGAGTGGTGTCGCGGTTCTCGGACAACCAGGCATCACGTCCGCCGTCGAGCAGCCGCACGTCCTGGTGTCCGAACAGGGTGAACACCCACAGTGCGTAGGCGGCCCACCAGTTGCTCTTGTCGCCGTACACGACGATTGTGTCGTCACGCGAAATACCCTTGCGGCTCATCAGTTTCGAGAACTGTTCGCCGTCGATGTAGTCGCGCGTGACCGGGTCGTTCAGGTCGAGGTGCCAGTCGATCTTGACCGCGCCGGGAATGTGGCCGACGTCGTAGAGCAACACGTCCTCGTCGGATTCGACGACGCGGAGCCCGGGCGTACCGAGATGAGCGGACAGCCATTCGGTGGATACGAGACGATCCGGATGCGCGTAGTCGGCGAACATTGCGTTGGAATCGGTTGGTACAGGCACGTATCGGCTCCTACGGAAGATATTCGGCTGGCGGCCCGCTCGGGGGTGAACGGTCTCCGTCGACAATCCTATGCCGTACCGCCACCGAGTGGCGGGAGCCGCAGGCACAGAGCGCTGCGTCGGTACTGTCTCAGCGTGTCAGGGCCGTTGTGGCGGCCTGGTCGGTCGCCTCGGCCAGCAGCGCGACCAGCGCGCCGCTGAACGCAGTCATGACCGAGTGCGCGAGGACGGTGTCGGGAAAACGTGCCCGCAGAGCCAGGCCCGAGGCTGTCCGCGACACCCAGAACTGCGCGTCGTCGGACACCGTCGCGTTGCTGACGTGGTGTGCGTTGGATTCTTCGAGTCGGCGGTGGCCCTCGATTCTGGTGTAGTCGATGTACGACACCATGAACACGTCGTTTCGCGAGAGGGTGAACGTGTCTCCGAGGGATGCCAACACCTGGGGGATGGGCACCGTGCTCAGCGGTAGCGCAGCACGAAACTCCCGTTGGGCCGCGGCGATCGTGTCGACGAGCACGTCGCCGACGTCCACGGTCATCGGGGCGTTGGTGGTGAACCAGCCCAGTGCCCGCCGGAACCGATCCTCGTGACGGGTGTGCAATGGGAACAGGAACGGTATCTGCCGCGGTCCGCCCATGGCGGCGCAGGCCTGACCGATCGCAGCCACGACCCCGGCGAACATCCCGCCGCCCGACCGAGTGCACAGGCGCTCGAACTCGGCAGTGCGGTCGGCATCGAGGATCGGCGCGACAAGGGTTGCCTGCGTGGCAGTCTCACCGTCCGCAAGTCCCAGGTCGAACGGAAAACTCGGCGTCGTACCACCGCACCGTACAAGGAATTCCGACCACCGCACCATGCGCTCGTCATGGCGATCCACTGCCGGCTCGGTTGCTTCGATTCGGCAGTAGTCGACGAATCCTCCCACCGGACTCAGCTCGATGTTCGGACTCGACGGGCAGCGCCGGTACGCGTCGTACCAGGCGCGAACCTCGTCCACGGTCACTGCGATCGACAGCGCGTCGACGTTCGAGTGGTCGAATGCGCAGACCACCGTCGAGACGTCCGGCCGGTCGATCGCGACGCACGTGTACGACGGGAACCGTCGTGCGTCGCAACGTAACTCGAGTATTCGGCGGAGATGCTCACGTAGCTCGGTCGGGCAACCGAATTCGGTCCGGTTCGACACCGCGATCTCGACCGAACCGGGGCGATGGAGTATCCTGTCCAGGCCGTCGGTCGCCTGGACGAACGAGCTGCGCAGAGTGTCGTGTCTGTCGATCAGTCGAGCGAACGCCCACGCGAGAGCGTCGACATCGATGCGGCCGGGCACATCGAACGTGCCCGCGATCCATACTCGCCGAGCCTCGCCCAGATCGCCCAGATGAAACCGTTGATTGAACGACGGTGGAATCGGGGACCGTTGTGCATCCCCGGTGACGTCGGCGGTGAATTCGACGACGACACCGGCCGCGGGATGGTACTCAGTGATCGAGGTGACCCGCACCGACCCGCTCCTGAACCGAACCGGGCGTAAGGACGTAATCGCCTGTGCGCGCGATCTTTTCCAGTACCGATGCCAGGTGTGCGTGGTACCGCTCGACCGATTCGGCAGCGACGGCCGTGTCGGGGGTCTGCGCCACCAGATACAGATGCTCACCGTCGCGGTTGATCCACATCGACGCGTTGGAGGTCGCGCCCTCGCCGGTGAAATGCTTGGCACGAGTGTCCGCATCTCGCCCGACGCCGGGGAACCAGCGAAAGTCGATGTACGAGAGCATGTTCGGGCTCACGGCGAGTTCGCTTCCGAGCGTGCCGTCTGCGGCGAGAGCGCCGAGTACCGCATGGACCGGTGCTTCGGCGATCTGCTTGGCCCGCTCGAAACCCTCGTGCGCCGGGCCCGCGACGTCGGAGAAGCGCTCGTGACCGGCGATGTCGAACGCGACCGGCGCGAAGTTGACGAACCAACCCTGGGATTGTCCGTAGTCACCGTGGTGGCGAGTGCTCAGCACCGTGATTCCGAAGTACTCCGCGTTCCCCGCGAGCTCGAAGTCGGTGATGCCGACGGCGGCGAAGATTCCACTGCTCATCCGTGCGCCGGCGGCCTTGCACGCGGCATCGAACGCTGCCGTCAGTTCTCGGTCCAACAGGTGGCGTTCGACGATTCGGACCGGGGCGCGTTCGCCGGGTGCAAGCCCCAGATCGAGGGGGAACCGAGGCATACGGCCCTCGTGCCTGGTGAAGATGTCACGCCACGCGGCGATCTCGGGGGAGTCTGCACCGAACGTCGCGGCGCGGGCGCGCTCGGCGGCGGCGTACTCGAGGTGACTTCCCGCCGAAGCCGGTTGCGGAACATCCGCCCCGATCTCGATCGCGTACAGATCGGCCAGTTCGCTGATGACCAGAGCCTGTGAACCACCATCGGTGAACGCGTGATCGGCACCGTAGTACAACGTGAAGCTGCCCGGCCTCGATACCACTCCGACGACGAACCCCGGCCAGATGTCGGCGGTGGCCTCGGTCGAGAAGCGCTGCCGCACATAGTGTTGGAACTGCTCGTCGTCGGATGTCTCACCTGCGTCGACGGTATCGAAACGAGCAACTTCCTGGCCGCCGAGGTGCCGAACCACGTCGGTGCCGTCCACATCGAACCAGCACCGCAGACCCTCGTGCCGCAGCACATACGCAGTCAGCGCACGGCTCATCGCCTCGGTGTCGATGTCGCCGTCGATCTCGGTGGCCACCCCGGTGTACGCCGTGTGCACGTCACCACGTGCGCGCGCTGCCCACGCTGCCTTCAGGTGGTCTTCCTGAAGAAACGACGGTGGAGTCGAATCGATCGGTGCCGCAGCGGCGCTCGCCTGTGCCGCCGCGGTGGGATGCCACTCGAGCAGTCGGCCGGGCGCGGGGTTCCAGCGGCCCATTGCGGTGATGATCATGTTCGCTTCACTCTTCCGGTCGGGGCGCAGTGGACGGAACGTACCGGCTGCCTACGCCGCCGTCTCCGTCCACTCCGCATCCACTTCTCCTGCGTGCACGCCTATTCTGCGTCCATGCTCATTCTGCGGCGACGACGACCGACGGCGGGGCCGCCGCGAGCACCGTATCGCTACCGCCGTCGGAGTCGATGACCGCCGTCAGAACCGCGACGAACTCGGTGATGAACCGATGGACGTTGGTCGACGCGACATCCGAACTGGGGAAGCGGGCCGAGATGTTGAGCCCTTCGAGTGTGCGATTGACCCAGAAGTAGACCTCGTCGTCGGCGTGGCAGTTGCTCCTGAGCGCCCGCCCCTTGCGCCCCTGCCACTGGGCGGCGTCGGGCAGGAACCGCAGGTCGATGTACGAGACCACGAACCGGGGGATTTCGGTGGAGTCGAGGATCTTGGCGATCTTCGAGTACGGCATACGGGCCAGGCCCTTGTTCGCAGCGCCCGCGGTGGCCGCGGCCTCGAGTGCCTCGACGAAGGTGCAGGCGTTGTCGAGCTGGATCTCCATCGGAAGAATGCCGACGTACCACCCCACCGACGCGGCCCACTTCTGCTCGTCGCGGGTGTGCATCGGCATCACCGTGCGCAGAGACCGACTGCCGGACAGGCGAGCATTCGTCAATGCGAGCGCCGCAAGAATTCCGGCCTGCATGTTGTATCCGGCAGCGCGGCACGCCGCGTTGAAGCCGTCCGACTGTTCGGAGGTCAGAAGCCACGACGAGATGCTGCTCTGGGGCGCAGGGCCGGTGTCGGCGCGGGGCCGGTCGCCCGCCAACGGAAGCGGGAAAGCAGGGAAGCGGCCGTCCTCGACAGCGAGGAAGTCCTGCCACGTTCGCACGGCACCGTGATCCGCCGTCAGGGTGTCGCCGAGTGCCCGTTCGGACTGACTGAAGTCGACGTAACTACCCACCTCGGGCAATTCCGGGTCGATGCCGTCGAGGGCCTGCGCGTACAGCCGGTCGATCTCGTTGATCGCATAGATCTGGCTGTATGCGTCCATGACCGAATGATCGGCCGCGAAGGCGAGCAGGAACGATTCCTCGGGCCCACCGGCGAGAGTGCGGGACGCGTCGTCGGGTTCGATGGTGGCGAGAACGAAATGCGGCCATGCCGTCGGAGACACGGTGTCGCCGAACCACGACTGCAGATGGCCGAACACCTGAGTTTCCGATCGCGAATCCGCGTGTGGGCGATCTGTCACCTGCACGGCGTCGACCGGTGCGGTGAAGCGCTGCCACGAACCGGACTGCTCGTCACGACGAACCTTGGTTCGGAACGCCTCGTGCCGACCCATGTACGCGGCGATGGTGCGGCGTACGGCCTCGACGTCGTAGCGACGATGGATCTCGAATACCGTGCCGATCCAGGAGCCCGGGGCGCTGCGCTCGCAATGGTCCTCGTGCGTGAACGACAGCCCGCGGGGATCGAGAGCCCACTGATCGTCGCCGACGCGGGGAACCCACTCGGTCAAGCGTCCGGCGGGAAGTGGATAGTCGGCGAGTTCGGTGTATTCCATGGTGTCCTCTTCCGTTCCGGGCTCGGCCAGCGGTATTCGGCAGTAGTGGTGTCTATCGGCATTCGATTACGGTCGAGTGGTGGATGTAACGGCGGAAGTCGTCGGTCCGGCTCGCTTTTATCGGGTGCACTCGCAATGCTTTCGACATTGAAAGAACAACTATTCGACGGACCGTGAAGTCGCAGTCCGGTCGACGTGAGTACGGCACTCACAATAGGGCGACAGCGAAACTATTTCGCGACGCGTAAAAGTAATTCTTGTCACTGTCTAGGGGGTTGACCGACGGGTGGAACATCGGTCGGAAAACTGATTCTCGCACACGTCGGCATTGTGATTCCAGCGTAACCGCACGTCAGGGCCCGATGATTCGAGAGAGCCGATCCGGGTGACGGGCTCGGAACCCAAACCTCGGGCCGGACCGGCACCCCGAGACCGGAGTCACATTCGCGCGTCCGCTCGGTGGAATGGCACTTATTGCAGACATTGAATGAATCGACCGACGGGAAACAGCACCACCTTCCCGTTTCTTTCGATGTAGTAGGTTCGGCGCGTGACTCGAATTGGATTTGCCGATCACCTTTTCTTGCGAATGCACCACGGCATCGGATTTCCCGTCTACAACCAGTTCCTGTGGTGGTTCGACGACGTCGTGCAGCGAGAAGATCTGGAAAGACTGCGTGACAACCTGTCCGACGGTCTGCTTGCGCGCAGGGTGGTGGCATCGGCAATTCCGACGGCCCGAGATCGGTGGGTGCCGTCGGCCGCCTCTCATTCACTGGATTTTCATCCAGAATTCACAGACCCCTCGATGGTGCGGCAATGGGCGGACGGCCGGATCGATCCCGATATCGACCCTGAGACCGGATTGGGTTGGCAACTCGCGGCGACGAGACTGAGCGACGGCGGCATGGTGCTGTCGTTGGTCGCCTCGCACATGGTCGCCGACGGTGGCGCCTTGATCGCTGCATTCCGTGCGGCGAACTCCGACTCCGTCGCGTCCCGTGTCTCCTCCGCCCCGGGCGGCCTCGAGGCCCTCGCTTCCGACTTCGGTGACGCCGTCGAGCAAATTCGGTCCGCGGGTGGATGGCTGGTGAACGCGGCGGTGCAGGCTCTGCCTCTGTCCGGACGCTCCGAGCCTGCCGGTGCCACCCAGTCGAGGCCGAAACCACACCGGGCAGCACCCGAGCGAGCGGCTGCGGCGGACTGGACATCCCCGCACGTGGTTGCCGAGGTGGACGCCGATGCATGGCGATCGACCGCGGAACGCTGGGGAGGAACATCCAATTCGCTGTTCGTGGCGGTCCTGACTGCTGCGTCCGGACTCGCCGGCCGTGCTTCGGTGGGAGACACGGTGCAGTGGTCCCTGCCCGTCAGTGATCGCGGCGACGCATCCGACACACGGTCCAACGCCACCAAGATCGTCAAGATCGACGTGCCGATCGCCGACCCGACCGATCTGGACCTCCGCCCGATCCGCGCCGCCAGTAAATCGGCGTTCACGGCTTTCGCCGCTGCTCAGGCCGCCGGTGCCGCTCCGGGCGGCCTGTCCCAGGCACTGGTTCAAATGCTGCCCGACGCGGTGGTCGCACGAGTGCCGCAGCCCCGCGACGGTGCCGAAGGGCTGGCGTCGAACCTCGGTTCTCTTCCCGACGACTTCACGACGGTGGCGGGGATCGCTGCCCGGGCTGTGTCCGGTCGAGCGACGTTCGCCGGAGCCGACGCCGACTTCGCTCGTTCGCTCGACGGCGGTCTGACCGCATGGTCGAGCGAGACCGGCACCAGTGTGACCGTGACCGTCCACGCCATGGACCCCGACCGATGCCCGGACGAGCACATACTGCTTGAACACCTGACCGAGGCGCTTCGGAGATGGGGACTCTCGGCACGCTTCTGGTGAGTGGGTCAGCGGTCGCGCGCTGCTGCTTCGGTGATGTCGGCGGCAGCGGCCGTCGCCGTTCGAGCAGGCGTCATCGTATCGGCAAGCGCTCGCGCGGCCAGCCGGGCGTCTTCGGTCATGAGATCGGAAATGCCCTGCTGTAGAACGGATTCGGTCAACGTCGAGAACTTCGTGCTCGACCCGGCTCCTACGCGCCGCAGCGCCGATCCCCAGAACGGTTGGTCGGCGCTGAACCAGCACACCAGGGTCGGCAGCCCGGCTCGTGCCGAGGCTGCAGTCGTCCCTGCGCCGCCGTGGTGAACCGCGGCCAGACAGCGCGGAAAGACCGTCGCGTGATCGACCGATTTCACGACGAAGACGTTCGGGTTCGATCGATGGACGGCTGAATCGGACTCCAGCAGATCGCTCCAGCCCGCGCAGACCAGGGCGCGCACGCCCAATCGATCGGTGACGTTGTCGATCATGCGCATCAGTGCAGCCGGTTCGGGCACCGGCATGCTGCCGAAGCCGAAATACACTGGCGCAGTTCCTGCGTCGAGCCATCGGCGCAACGCGGGATCCGTCTCGGTGACTCCGTCGATCAGGCCGATGAAGCCGACGAACGGGCGTAGCGGGCCCCACTGTCGGGCAAGCCCGGGGAACAGCGCCGATTCGTAGGCCTGAATTTCGATACCGCCGTAGCGCGCCGACCTCACGGGCGTCGACTCCGTGGTGGGAGGCAAACCCAGTGATGCCCTCTGCGCGTTGTCGCGCTTCTTCATCGACTTCCAGCGCAGTGCCTCGAGGGCCGCCCACATCGACCGATTGACGACGGCAGGTAGGTTCACGCCCGGTGTGATCGACACTGCATCGTTGCGCCTGAGGGGGCAGTAGTGCAGGGACACAAACGCTGTGCCGTGCGCTTCGGCCACGTTCAGAGCCATCTCCTGACCGAGCGAGCCGGTGACGATTCCGTCGCACCCTGCCGCCATTCGGTTCAGCTCGGACGTCATGTCGTCCCAGCCGTGATGAGCCAGCTCGGACAGCGCAGCAAAGCGGGTCCGCGGGTTTCGAGACTTGATACGCACTCTGACCAGATCGGACTCCAACAGCTGCTGCGTGTCGGGCCCGAACGGTTGAACCTCGATACGTTCGGAGGATGCCGTGGCAGCCGACACGACATCGGTGAGATTGGGTGGGGCACCGAACAACACGTCGTGCCCGCGATCTGCGAGTTCGAGCCCGAGAGCGATACCGGGGGTCACGTCGCCTCGGCTTCCGTTGAACGGCATCACGAACTTCACAGGCGCACTCGCAGACGTGTCGGCGTGGGGAAGAGCCCCAACCTATCAGCACCGGCCGAACCGAGCCGATACGAAAACATATGGCGGGAAACACATTTGCGACCGTTCCACCTACGTGGGCGGGCAGGGATAGTCTCTCGTGGTGGAGAGATTGACGTACGACGACGACCTGTTCCTGCGCATGGAGTGCGTACTCGGAGTGCCCGTGGTCAATCAGATCGTGTGGCGGTTCGACTCGGCCGTCCCGCTCGACGCACTCGAATCCATGTGGCAGTTGCTTGCTACCGGCCCGTTGGATCGCTCTGTACGACGCTCGGCGGTGCCCGGTGCCCGCGATGGCTGGATCACGGCCCGCACGCCCGCCGCCCCGGTCGTCATCGGACACGCGATCGCCCGGGACGGCATCGATCTGTGGATCGAGAACGAGGCAGCGGTGACGCTGGACCCCATCGACGGACCTGCGTGGCGTTTGTCGGCGACCTCGGTCGACGGCGGCGGCACGGTGGTCTCTCTCGTCGGATCGCACGTGGTCGGTGACGGCGGTGCCCTGACCTCTGCGGCGGCAGCAGCTCTCGCCGGTCGGGCGACTCCGGACGACTTCGTTCGCGGCGGGCTCGACCACGTTCCCCCGCGGTCGTCGGTACGTGCCGACATCGCGGACGGCGTCGGACAGATCGGTGCGGCATTGTCCGGGGTGGCGCGAGCGCTCGGACGTACGGCAGTGGACGCGGTACGTTCGCGAACCTCGTCCGACGAGGTAGCAGCGGGCTCCACGGCACCCGGCCCGACGCCGAGCCGTGCCGTGGCCGTCACCGCGGCACGAGAAGGCAAGTGGGTACCGAGCACGGTGGTCGTCGACTGCGCATCGGGGGACTGGGCCGCGGCCGCAGCGAGCAGGGGCGGGAGCTCGAACAGTCTCCTTGTCGCGGTCGTGCTCGGCATTCTCACCGCAAGTGGACGCGTCGGTCCGCAGGACCGGGTACGGGTGGCCCTTCCTGTCAGCACCCGAACACCCGGAGACAGTCGCGCCAACGCGACGTCCGGGGTGTCCATTCACGTCGACGGGGGACAGGGCTACCGCGACGATCTGACGGCCATCCGCGCATCGAGCAAGCAGGCGTTCACCGACCAGGCCGACAGTACGGTGACATCGGTGTTCGAGCTGCTCAAACCACTGATGCAGGTGTTGCCCGACGTCGTCGTCGCCAAGCTGGCGGCATCGGGCTCGGCACCTCTGTGTCTGTGCTCGAACCTCGGCGATCGCGGCGCGCGACTGCGCACCATCGGAGGCGTCGACGCGGCGGCAGTGGCGATGCGGTCCATCACTCAGAACACCGATGTGGCGTTGCTCCGTCGCACCGCCGGCGGGGTCAGTGCCTGGTGGAACGACTCGGGTGACCGCGCGACGCTGTGCGTCACCGGTCTCGACCCGGACGCGTTCCCCAGCAAGGAGCACCTGCGTGGGCTGGTCGAGGCCGAGTACACGAACTGGGGCCTGACTGCCGAATTCTGGTGACCTCGAGACAAATCACAACATCGGGCGTACGCGGATTTTCGGCGGGATCCCCGGTACGGCTATGCTTTTGCGACTGTTCGAGTGTTCGAGCGCATGTGAGAAAGGGGAGCGATCCATGGCAGTGGTCGTGTTGTTCGGGTCCGAGACCGGTACGGCCGAGGAGGTCGCCGACAAGATCGCGGACGTGCTCGGTGATCACGATGCCGAGGTGCGAGACATGCTCGAGTACGAGGTCTCCGACATCGACACGGACGACTTCCACGTCGTCATCTGCTCCACCTACGGCGACGGAGAGCTCCCCACCGGCGCGGAGCCGTTCTACGAGGCACTCGTCGAGGATGCCCCCGACCTCGCAGGACTGCAGTTCGCAGTCTTCGGTCTGGGAGACAAGGTATACGAGGACACCTTCAACCGCGGCGGCGAGATCATCGCCGAAAAGCTCACCGAGCTCGGTGCGAAGCAGGTCGGCACCCACGCTCGGCACGACAGCTCGTCGAACATCAAGCCCAAGGCAATGGCCGAGGACTGGGCTCGCGAGCTGATCGATCTGTTGCCCTGAGGTAGGTCTCGCCGGTCAGATCCCGATCGGGTCGTCCGGCGAGCCGTCCCAGAGGGCGGCAAGCGACGTACCCACCCGCTCGAGAAGAGTACGAACCAGCGGCAAGCCGATGCCGATCACCGACGAGGGATCACCCTCGATGCTGTCGACGAACCAGCCGCCGAGACCGTCGAGCGTGAATGCTCCCGCGACCTGCAGAGGTTCGCCGGACGCCAGATACGCGTCGAGATCGACAGCAGACGGGGTTGCGAATCGAATCGTTGTCGAGCTGTGCGCTGCAGCCTGCGCCACCACGACTCCGGCGGTCACTCGCAGAACGGCATGACCGGTCAACAGCGCCCCGGTCGACCCGGCCATGGTCCGCCAACGCTCACGGGCCACCTCGACGGTGTGCGGTTTACCGTGCAGCTCACCGGCAATCGACAGCATCGAATCACACCCGACGATCACCAAATCCGCCGAAGAATCCGCGAACGTCTCGGCGACTGCGGCGGCCTTGGCCCGCGCGAGTTCGGTGACCACGGTGGCGGCGGACGCGGACGGCCCCAGTTCGGCCGTCACCGCGTCCTCGTCGACTCCCGACACCCGGACGATCGGCTCCACGCCGGCACTACGAAGAACCCCGAGGCGAGCAGGTGACGCCGACGCCAGAACGAGTCGTACCGAATCGGCCCGGGTCGTCACGGGCGGCACCGTCACCGCGAGTATCGGCCCGACGCGGCGTACGAATACGCCGACTGCGCCGCGAAGCCGCGATGCATCGACGACGGTGCACCCCACAATTCCCGAGGCCGAGAATCCGCGCTCGATGCCGAATCGTTCTGCGCCGCAGTCAACACCGCCACCAGAGCCGCCACGTCCTCGTCGTCCGGATTGCCCTTGACGACCCGAATTGCCGCGGACATGCCTGAATCGGCAACGGCCTGACCGTCGTTCACGTCGTCATGCTTCGCTTCATCGCTCACTGAGTCATGATTCGTGTCGCTCACTGCGTCATGATTCGCTTCGCCGCTCATAGTGGGATGTTTCCGTGTTTCTTCGGGGGCAGGGTCACTTGTTTGCGTTCGAGCAGCCGCAACGCGGTCACGATCTGCCCGCGGGTGTGACTGGGCGGGATGACCGCATCGAGATACCCGCGCTCGGCAGCGACGTACGGGTTGACCAACGTGTCCTCGTACTGCTGCTGCAACGTCAGCCGCAACGCATCGACGTCCTCACCGTTCTTCGCCGCCTCGAGCAACTGCTTGCGGTAGACGAACCCGACCGCACCCGAGGCCCCCATCACCGCGATCTGCGCCGTCGGCCACGCCAAATTGACGTCGGCACCCATGTGCTTGGACCCCATCACGTCGTACGCCCCGCCGTACGCTTTACGGGTGATGACGGTGATCTTCCCGACCGTCGCCTCCCCGTAGGCGTACAACAACTTCGCCCCCCGCCGGATGATGCCGTTGTATTCCTGCCCCGTCCCGGGCAGGAACCCCGGCACATCGACCAACGTGATGATCGGAACGTTGAAACAATCACACGTGCGGACGAACCGGGCCGCTTTCTCCGAGGCATCGATATCCAACGTGCCCGCGAACTGGGTGGGCTGATTGGCCACGATCCCCACCGACCGACCGTCGATCCGCCCGAACCCGACGATGATGTTGCGGGCCCGCCCCTCCTGAACTTCCAGGAATTCGTCGTCGTCGAGGATCCGGCGGATCACCTCGTGCATGTCGTACGGAGTGTTCGGCGAATCCGGAATCAACGTGTCGAGTTCGAGATCCTCCGCCGTCAGACTGTCCTCGATGGATCCGACGATCGGATCCGACGCCACCGTCCGCGGGGCATCGGCCCGATTGTTCGACGGGAGGTAGGACAGGAGGTCGCGGACGTAGTCGAGGGCGTCCTGCTCCCCGGACGCGACGTAATGCGCGACCCCGGACTTCTCCATGTGGGTGTGCGCGCCACCGAGCTCTTCCATCGTCACGTTCTCCCCGGTGACGGTCTTGATGACATCGGGGCCGGTGACGAACATCTGACTGGTGCCATCGACCATGACCACGAAGTCGGTCAACGCCGGGGAGTAGACGTGCCCGCCGGCGGCGGGACCCATGATCACCGAGATCTGCGGGATCACCCCGGATGCGCGAACGTTGCGGTGGAAGATCTCCCCGTACAACCCGAGGGAGACCACACCTTCCTGGATGCGGGCCCCGGCGCCTTCGTTGATGCCCACCAACGGCCGTCCGGTCTTGATCGCCAGGTCCATCACCTTGACGATCTTCTCGCCGTAGATCTCCCCCAAACTGCCGCCGAAGACGGTCGCGTCCTGGGAGAACACGCACACATCACGGCCGTCGACCGTGCCGTAGCCGGTGACGACACCGTCACCGAAGGGGCGATTGTCACCCAAACCGAAATTCTGTGATCGGTGCCGCGCCAACGCATCGAGTTCGACGAACGAGCCCTCGTCGAGCAGAGCGGTGATCCGCTCACGCGCGGTCAACTTGCCCTTCGCGTGGACCCGCTCCACCGCCGCCTCACCCGACGGCATCTCCGCAGCCCCCAGACGTTTACGAAGATCGGCCAATTTACCCGCAGTGGTATGGATATCGGGTGCATCTGCCGACCCGGGTGCAGTGGAATCCTGGACGCTGGTCATGGGGCAACACTTTAACTGCGAGTGTGATCTGCGCCCCGACCGAGGGTGGTTCACGAGCCGACGTCGGTTCGTGCCGAACCCATATGCTGGTGGTCATGTGGACCAATCTGGATCGCCCACCGCTCGACGTCCGCGCACTCCGTCGAGCCTTGGTGGACGGACCGCAGGCCTCGTGGTCTCGGGTGGACGTGGTGACCGAGACCGGTTCGACCAATGCCGACCTCGTCGCTACGGCGGCAGATCGGGCGGACCGGACGGCCTTGATCGCCGAACATCAGGGGAGTGGGCGGGGCAGGCATTCGCGTCCGTTCTCCGGTGCTCCGCGATCGCAGATATTGCTGTCGATGCTGCTGAAGTTCCCGGGGATCGACCCGGCGGTGCTGGGTTGGCTGCCGCTGATGACCGGCGTGGCTCTGGTCGATGCGCTGCGTACCGTGGCCGAGGTCGATGCGCGGTTGAAGTGGCCGAACGACGTTCTGATCGGCGGTAGGAAGGTCTCGGGCATTCTGGCCGAAGTAGCCGCCCACGGACCGAGTCCGACCGTGGTCATCGGCCTGGGAGTGAACGTCTCGATGACCGAGGCCGAGCTCCCGGTGCCCACGGCGACGTCACTCGCGCTCGAACAGGCCGCGGTGCTCGATCGAGACACCCTGGTGCGTGCGATCCTGCGCGGGGTGGCCGCCGAGGTGGATTCGTGGCGGGATGCGCACTGGGATACCGAGGCGCTGGCGCACCGATACAGAGATCGGTGCGGCACCATCGGACAGCGAGTGCGTGTCGACCTCCCCGGCGGCGAGCACGAAGTGGGAACCGCTGTCGATGTGGACGAACACGGCCGGATCGTGATCGAGGTCGAACGTGCCGGCTCCGCATCGCCCTCGGTTCTCGCGGTGGCCGCCGGCGACGTCACTCATCTCCGACCTGTCTCGTGAGACCATCTTCACCCGGGCAGATCCGGCGCGAATAGTCAGGAGTGCACGTGGCTTACCCACAGGATGCGTTGGCCGACGAGGAAGAGCTACTGCTTCACCGTCACCCGCATTGGAAGATGTT
This sequence comes from Rhodococcus sp. 05-2254-5, assembly GCF_002258575.1. Lineage (NCBI taxonomy): Bacteria > Bacillati > Actinomycetota > Actinomycetes > Mycobacteriales > Nocardiaceae > Rhodococcus > Rhodococcus sp. 05-2254-5. Next base: position 16,642 of record NZ_NOZG01000026.1, read on the forward strand.
GATCCTGCCGTCGATCACGTTCGTGCTCGCCACGGGTCTCGCCGGCGTCGCCCTCGGTGTCGCAGGTGCCCGACTCGAATCCACGGCCGCCGATGTGGCCACGATCGCCGCGCTGGTGGTGTGGGCAGCGATCGTCGGGTGGCGATGCCTGGTTCCGCTCGTGAGCTGGAAGTGCACTCACTTCATCGTCACCGATCGTCGGGTCCTCGTTCGGCAGGGTGTGCTCACGCATTCCGGAATCGACATCCCCATGAGCCGCATCAGCAACGTGCAATTTCGACACGGGCTGCTGGACAGGATGCTCGGTACCGGCACCCTGATCATCGCGTCGGCGTCGGACGACCCACTCGAGTTCGACGACATTCCGCAGGTGCAACGCGTCCATTCGTTGCTCTACCAGCAAGTATTCGACTCCATGGACTTTCGTCGCGAGTCCGTTCACGATCGGGACCGAGCATTCGAGCCTATGGCCGACGATGCACCGGCCGAGTCCAAGCCCGGTTGGCGCGCGGGGAAACGCAGGTAACACAGGCTGTTCTCACTTTCGAACCGTAGGGTTGCCGACGTGACCGATGTTCTGCTTGCCGAAGACGACGAAGCTATCGCCGCACCCCTCTCCCGTGCCCTCGGGCGCGAGGGCTACACCGTGACCGTCGAACAGACCGGGCCGGCCACGCTACAGCGTGCGCTCGACGGCAAGTTCGACTTGCTGATCCTGGACCTGGGGCTACCCGGAATGGACGGCCTCGAAGTATGCCGTCAAGTCCGCGCCAACCGGTCCGAGGTGGCCGTGTTGATGCTCACCGCTCGCACGGACGAGGTCGACTTCGTCGTCGGCCTGGACGCCGGTGCCGACGACTATGTGGGCAAGCCGTTCCGGCTCGCCGAGCTGATGGCTCGGGTTCGAGCGCTCCTGCGTCGACGCGGTGCCGGCGAGGACGTTCCGATCGAGGTCGGTGCCATTCGCCTCGAACCGGCCGCCCGACGGGTGCTCGTCGGAGGTACCGAGATCTCGCTGGCCAACAAGGAATACGAGTTGCTCAAGGTGCTGCTCGATCACGCCGGTCAGGTGGTCTCGCGGGAGGTGATCCTGCGCGAGGTGTGGGGCGACGCGGAGTTGCGCGGATCCAAGACACTCGACATGCACATGTCCTGGTTGCGCCGCAAGATCGGCGACGAAGGACCGGTGGCGGAGCGTCGCATCGCGACCGTTCGCGGTGTCGGATTCCGCATCAACAGCGACTAGTCGTCGATGCGGCGTCGAATCCTGGTCTCCATTCTCGCTGTCGTCATCATGACGGCCCTGCTGCTCGGGTTGCCGCTGATGTACACGGCCTGGCTGTGGGTCGAGGACTTCACTCGAAACGATCTGCAGGCACGCCTCGACCGAATGGCCGCGGAGATCATCTCGCAGGAGGGGTCGGCCGGACTGATCGAGGGTCAACTCGACATCGGTTCGCTGCGTCTGGCGATTCCGCAGGGTGGCCGCCTCGTCGTCATCTATCCGACGCCGGAGGACGCCGCGTCCCGTGCCGACATCGGCCAGGCATCCGTCCCCCGGCCACTCGTCGAATCGTTGTCGATGGGGACCTCGGGATCACTGCGACTCGAAGTACCGTCCGACGACATGCGTTCACTGCAGCGGCAGGCTCTCGGCGCGGTGACTCTGGTGGTCTTGGCGTCCGCGCTGGCAGGAACCGTGGTGGCTGTGCTCACCGCCAAGCGACTTGCCGATCCGTTGCAGGACGTCGCGCGGCGGGCCGCCCGACTGGCCGAGGGCGACTTTCGGCCGGACCCGCGTCGGCACGGCATTGCCGAGCTGGACCGGGTGTCGGAGGTTCTCGACTCGGCCACCGTCGAGATCGCCGGGCGGCTGCAGCGCGAACACACGTTGGTTGCCGACGTCTCGCATCAACTTCGTAGCCGCCTGACCGCCGTTCGACTGCGGTTGGACGAGATCTCCACCCATCCGGACCCCGCGGTGGTCGACGAGGCGAACGAGGCGATGGATCAGGTCGATCGGTTGACCCTGGCCATCGACGAACTCGTCCGCTCCTCCCGCAGCGACGGCGCCGCCGATGCGCACGAGGTATCGGTCATCGAGGAACTGACCGGCACGGTGGTCGAATGGCAGCGAAATTTCGACGATGCAGGTCGGAGTCTGGTGCTCAAGGGCGACGCCGACCTCCAGGCGTCGGTGACCGGCTCGCGTCTGCGCGAGGCCGTGTCGGTACTGGTCGACAACTCTCTGGTGCACGGCGACGGTGCCTGCACGGTTGCAGTGCGCGCCGTGTCCGCCGCCGAGGGGACCGACCGGCGGCGAGAGAAACTGGTCTGTGTCGAGGTGTCCGACGAGGGTCCAGGGGTGAGCAACGAACTGGCACCCCACATCTTCGACCGCGGATTCTCCGGAGCCGGTTCGACCGGAGTCGGTCTCGCGCTGGCCCGGGCCCTGATCGAGGCCGACGGCGGACGGTTGGAACTACAGCGCAGACGGCCGGCACTGTTCTCGGTGTTCCTGCCCGCTCGGCGCGAATCGTCGCCCGCGCTCTCGCGGCGCGAACCACGCTGACCGAATTGGGGGTCAGTCGAGCGCGTTCGATGCGTCGGTCGGATCCCCGTTGCGCTCGGCGTCCACTTCCAGGATGGTGCGCGCGTTGTCCTCGGGAAAAGCGAAGCGACGCAGCGCCCAGAAGCGGAACGCCATCTGGAGCAGGTTGCCGATTATGTAGTTCAGCACGAAGTCGATGACGACCACCATCGTCAGCGACTCGTTGGTGTCGCGGATGTCGAAGATGTTGTTCGCGATCCACAGCGGCCCGGCGGCGATGAGCACTCCAATGCCGCTGATGGCGAAGAAGAGAAGCGCTTCGTGGTGGCGTTCGCGCCCGCCGCGGTGCTTGAAGGCCCACTCACGGTTGAGGAAATAGCTGAGCAGGGTGGCGAGCACGCCCGAGATGATCTTCGCGATCACCGGCTTCTGCTCGAGCACCGTCAGGCTCAGCGAGTAGAAGATGACGAGGTCGAACACCATCGTCGTACCGCCCACGATGGCGAACTTGATCAACTCGCTGTGCCGGATCGCAAGGTCCCTGATGGGCTTGGGTAAGCGCTGAAGCACGCTGTCGATCGTCGGCACAACGGTGAAGTCTACGAAACGAACGCCCGATCCGGCGAACCGACGCTCTGTTCATCAGCGTTTCCACAGTCTCGACGACAGTGTTTCCACGTTCATCGCGACAACGACGACCGCCGTGCGACTGCCGGTTCGGCCCGAACCGGCAGGACATGACACCATGGTGAGCCGTGACAGGTACCGAACCGCGCCCCACCGCTGCGCGCCCGTCGTCGACCGGAATGCCCGTCGTGACGATGATCGGCGGAGGTCAGCTGGCCCGCATGACCCATCAGTCGGCCATCGAACTCGGCCAAACGCTGCGCGTGCTCGCCGCGGGCGCAGACGAGCCGGCGGCTCAGGTGAGCCCCGACGTCGTGTTCGGGCTGCACGACGACCTCGATGCGCTGCGCACGGCCGCGACCGGATCCAACGCCCTGACCTTCGACCACGAGCACGTGCCGACCGAGCACCTCGAGACCCTGGTCGCCGAGGGCGTCAACGTCCAGCCGCCACCGAGCGCGCTGATCTTCGCGCAGGACAAACTGCGCATGCGTCGAAAGCTCGAAGAGCTGGGGGCACCCGGACCGGCGTACGCAGAGGTGTCGTGGGCGCAGGACGCCATTGCGTTCGGTGACGAACACGGGTGGCCGGTTGTCCTCAAGGCGGTCCGCGGCGGCTACGACGGCCGCGGTGTCTGGATGCCCGCCGACGCCGAGGAAGCCGAAGAGATCGTCACTGCCCAGCTCGACCTCGGTGTGCCGCTCATGGTCGAGGAGAAGGTCGCCATGCGCCGGGAGTTGTCGGCGATGGTCGCGCGATCGCCGTTCGGTCAGGGTGCTGCGTGGCCCGTCGTACAGACCGTGCAACGACACGGACAATGCGCGGTGGTTCTGGCCCCGGCTCCGGACCTCGACGAGGACGTCGCCACGTACGCCGGTCGGCTGGCGCTCGATATCGCGGGCGCCCTCGGCGTGGTCGGAGACCTCGCGGTCGAGCTGTTCGAGACCACCTCGGGCAAGCTTCTGGTGAACGAGCTGGCCATGCGGCCGCACAACTCCGGTCACTGGACCATGGACGGCTGCCGCACCTCGCAGTTCGAGCAGCATCTGCGTGCAGTGCTCGACTACCCGCTGGGTGACACCGATCCACTGGCACCGTTGACGGTGATGGCGAACATCCTGGGTGCACCCGAAGCGCCGGAGATGACGATGGACGAACGCCTGCATCACCTGTTCGCCCGCATGCCCGACGCCAAGGTGCACCTGTACGGCAAGACCGAGCGGAAAGACCGAAAGATCGGCCACGTGAACATTCTGGGCGCGAGGTCCGGATCGCTCGGCGACCCGGCCTACGTGGCGGCCGTACGTGAACGAGCCGAACGTGCAGCGCATTGGATGTCGCACGCCGAATGGACCGACGGATGGGACCCGCACCATGACTGACGAATCCGGTACCGCCGTCGTAGGCCTGATCATGGGCAGCGATTCCGACTGGCCGACCATGGAGGCCGCAGCAGAAGCGCTGGCGGAGTTCGGTATTCGTTTCGAGGTCGGCGTGGTCTCGGCGCATCGCACCCCTCAGCGGATGCTCGACTATGCCCGCGAGGCCGCCGGTCGCGGAATCAAAGTGATCATCGCCGGTGCCGGGGGAGCGGCGCACCTGCCGGGCATGGTGGCGTCGGCGACGCCACTGCCGGTCATCGGCGTTCCGGTACCGCTGAAGTATCTCGACGGTATGGACTCGCTGCTCTCGATCGTGCAGATGCCCGCCGGTGTGCCCGTTGCGACGGTCTCCATCGGGGGTGCTCGCAATGCGGGGTTGCTCGCCGTGCGGATCCTGGGAGCGTCCGATCCTGTTCTGCAGCAGCGGATGTCGGCCTTCCAGGCGTCTCTCGAGGCCATGGTTCTGGACAAGGACGCGGCACTGCGAACCACGCTGCTGGGATGAGTGCCGCGGCGTCGCGGCGCGAGCAGATTCGACGAGCCGGCCGCGGCAAGTGGCAGTCGGTGTCGGTGACCCGGCTGGCACTGCGCTACGCGCAGCTGTGGGGCGGAACGGCGCGTTTCGACGACGAGTTCTCGATCTTCGTGTGTTCCGGCCTGCGCGGCGGATTCGGCCGCGGCGGAACCACATTCGGTGGGGCCTACCTGACGGCGAACAACACCGCCCGTCGGGTGCTGCGGCACGAGGCGATTCACGCCGACCAGTGGGCGAGGTTCGGGCTGACCTTTCCGTTCCGCTACCTCGTCGAGGAAGCGCGTCACCGCGGCAGCGCCAATCGGTTCGAGATCGAAGCGGGACTCGCGGACGGCGGCTACCGCCCGACCGGATGAGTCTGCAACTCGGTCGAGCGCAGTCTCAGTCGAGGGTCGTCGTGACCTTTTCGGTGTCGATGCGTCGTTCCTTCTTGCTCTCGTCGGAGTTGGCCACCTGTACCAACGATGCTCCGGCCGCGAGCACCGAGAGCAGTCCGTCGATCAACTCGTCGGCGGTGGTCCAGGATGCACTGGACAACACTCGATCCGCGGCCGAGAGAGAACGGGCCTCGGCGCGTTCTCTCGCTGCGGCGAGGACGTCGTCCACCGAGCGGCCGTCCAATGCCGCGGCCCCGGATCCGGTTGCCCTGAATTGGTCACCGTGTACGCGAACCGAGGTGGCGTAGTCGGTCATCCCGAGGGGCAGATCGGGGACTGCCTTGCCGAAGGCATCGAGCGAGAGCGCCAGAACTTCGTCGACGTCGGGCGCGTCCTCGAGGCGGTCGCCGTGCACCAGCGCGAGATCCGCGGAGTCGTCTGCACCGAGCACCACCTCGCCGCCGGTCCACCAGATTCCCAGAAGTACGGCAGCGGTCTGCCAGTGCGCCGGCAACAGCACGCACACGCGCGCGCCCTGATCGAGTGCGAACTCGTCACGGAGCAGGTTGGCAGTCTTGGCCGCCCAATTCGCCAGTGTCACGGCGGACACCTCGACCCGCTCGCCGGTGGCATCGTCGTAGTACGTGATGCGGGGACCGGCCGGGTCTGCCGCCAGGATCGGCTCGAGCAGGGTTTGAGTCAGGTTCGAAGCCACACCACGACCCTAGTCGACGCTGACCCGCCCCGATCTCCGCGCTGCGTTCGTACCGTCAGTTCACGCACATGGGGCCGGTGGAACCCGCGTCGATCGGTGCCGCAGGTTCCTCGGGGACTGCTGTACCTGCTTCGGGTGCCACGGTTTCGGCCGTTGCGGCCTGACCCGAGCCGGGGCCGGCGTAGTCGTCGGCGAGCACGACCCGGACGGCATCGGCCGGCATGGTGTCGTCGGCGGTGATCTGCAGGCCACCGAGTGCTGCCGACACGGCGCGAGCGGCGTCGCTGTCCACATCGGCGGTCTGGATGCGGCTCGTGGAGATGGACGAGCCCTCGTAGTTGCCGATGGTGCCACCGACGTACCCGAGCGCCGTCAACGATCCGGCCACACCGTTGGCCAAGCCTTCGATACCGCTGTCGTTCGCGACGTCCACCGTCACCGTCGACGGATTGACGGCCGGGGCATCCGAATTCTCGGCGTTGGTCTCGGCGGAGTTCCCGTCCTCGAGTAACCCGGCGACGTATTTCTTCACTGCTGCCGGGTCGACCTGCACGATGGATTCGCCGTAGTCGGTCGTCGCATTGATGTCGACCGCGGGAATGGTCTCGAACTTGACCTTGCCACCGGCGAGATCCTGCAGGCGAGTGGCGAACTGCAGGATGTCCCAGTCCGAATCGAGGGTGACCGACCGCTGCACCGCGGTACTGAGCTGACCGAGCTTGCTCGGATTGCTCAACGTCTTGGCGCTGAGCACACTGCGTACGAGGGAGGCCATGAAGACTTGCTGGCGCACGATCCGGTCCAGGTCACCGCGGGGCAGATCGTGTCGTTGCCGGACGAAACTCAGCGCCTGCGAACCGGACAGGTTCTGCTCACCGGCGGCGAAGTTCGCACCCGACAGCGGCTCCTGCACCGGATTGTTCAGGCATACCGCTACTCCGCCGACGGCGTCGGTCAGCAGAACGAAACCGAGCAGACCGACCTCTGCGTAGTGATCGACCGTGATGCCGGTGAGATTGGCAACCGAATCGATCAGCGCTTCGCGTCCGGCCTCGGTGGCCTGCGGTTCGGCGTCGGCATCGGAGACTCCCTGCTCGACCAGTTCGAGCCGTTTGTTCTCCTTGGTCGCTCCGTACGCGGCGTTGATCTTGGACATTCCGATCCCGGGCACCTCGACGTACGAGTCGCGCGGGATGGAGATGGCAGTGGCCGACGAGCCGTCGTTCGGAACGCGGATCAACACGATCGTGTCCGTGTTCGACGCAACTTCCTCGCCCGCGTTGAGCGAGGCCAGTTCTTCCGGTGAGAGCGCGTTGCCGTGGGCGTCGGTGCGGCTGTCGGTGCCGACCATCAGGATGTCGACGGCACCGTCCGCTGCGCCGCCCAGACCGAGGCCACCCGCAGTGGCGATGTTCGACCGCAGACTGTCCACACTGCGCCACGCGAAGCCGGTCACCAACAGGACGAGCACCGACAGCACGGCCACCGCAACGTGCGTCGCCGGCCAGCGACCGCCTGCGCCCGGTCGGCGGGGTGCCTCGCCTGCGTCCGGTCGTCGGTCGTCGCCTCGGGGCCCGCGCTGCGGTCGTCGTGTGCGGCCGGCCGTGGTTCGTCGTTCGTCGCCGGCCGCGCCGCCTCGGCGATGCACGCCCGGTTCGCCGTCTGCGGAGGGACGTACAGGTCGATCCTGAGAGTCGCGCCCGCGGGATGCACGAGGGTCGGTGTCACGGTCGCGTCGCTCGCCGCGCAGGCCGTCGCCGTCGGCTCGCCGCGAGGTGCGCCGGTGTGGTGGGGGCGTGCGCTCACCTCCGTGCGTGCCTGAATCTCGTGGCACCTTCGACCCTTTCCTCGTTTCCGGCAGGCATGGACACCTACCGACAGACGTTCACTCCCCCCGACTCGAAGGTTACTGGCGATCGGCCGCGCTCTCGCCGAACCGACCGCGGCGTGCCACACTTGGCAACCGTGAATGCGATCGTGGTGACCGGTGCACACGGCCAGTTGGGCCGACGGGTGGTCTCGCTCGCCGCCGAGCGTGATTCCGACGTCGAGGTGCACGGCTATTCGTCCGCCGACCTGGACATCACCGACCCCGATGCCGTCGACGCCGTGGTGACTGCGGGTGCGACCGTCGTCAACTGCGCCGCATACACCGCCGTCGATGCCGCCGAAACCGATGAGTCCAGGGCCATGGCCGTCAATGCCGACGGTCCTCGAAATCTCGCGCGGGCGTGCGGGCGTGTCGGTGCCCGACTGATTCACATTTCGACCGACTATGTGTTCGACGGCACAGCGACCGAGCCGTACGACGTCGACGCGGCGACCGCGCCGAAGTCCGTGTACGGACGCACCAAGTTGGCCGGGGAAACGGCGGTACGTGAGGAACTTCCCGAGGCCGTCATCGTGCGCACCGCATGGGTCTACGACAACACCGGCAAGAACTTCGTCACCACGATGCGAAGACTCGAAGGCGAGCGGGAGACCGTCTCGGTGGTCGACGACCAGATCGGATCGCCCACCTTCGCTCTCGACCTGGCCGCCGGTCTGCTCGAGATCGAAGCCGACGCGACGGTGACCGGCCGGACCGTTCACTTCACCAACGCCGGGCGGGCGAGCTGGTACGACCTCGCCCGGGCAGTGTTCTCGGGCATCGGTGCCGACCCCGACCGGGTGCGGCCGTGTTCGAGCGCGGAGTACGTCGTCCCGGCACCTCGGCCCGCATACTCGGTGCTGTCACCGAGTGCGTGGTCCGCAGCCGGGCTCGGTGCGCCCCGCCCCTGGTCCGAGGCTCTGACGGCGGCTCTTGCTCGGTCGTGATGCGGGATCGATGCTCGCCTCGGGCTAGTCTTGCCCGCGTGAGTTCCGACCTGGCCGTGGTGACGGTGACCTATTCCCCCGGCGAATACCTCGAGCAATTTCTGACGTCTCTTCGCGAGGCCACGACTCGGCCCGTGCGAGTCATCATGGCCGACAACGGGTCGGTCGACGGCACTCCGGAAGCCGCCGAGGCGGCGTTCGCGGAAGCAGAATTGCTGCGTACCGGCGCCAACATCGGCTACGGCGCTGCCGTCAATCGGGCGATCGCCGCGGTCGACCCCGAGGTCGAATTCGTCGTGGTGGCCAATCCGGATGTCAGGTGGCACCCCGGGTCCCTGGACGGATTGCTGGACGCCGCGGCGCGATGGCCGCGCGCAGGTTCGCTGGGCCCACTCATTCGTGAGCCGGACGGGTCGCGATACCCGTCCGCGCGATCGGTGCCCGATCTGACGTCCGGGGCCGGCCACGCAATTCTGGGCAAGCTCTGGCCGACCAATCCGTGGACTCGGCGATACCGCCAGGAGAACGAGACGGTGTCCGAGCGGCCGGTGGGATGGCTGTCGGGATCATGCCTGTTGCTTCGCCGCGCGGCGTTCGACTCCATCGACGGGTTCGATTCGCGCTACTTCATGTACATGGAGGACGTGGACCTCGGCGATCGGCTCGGCAGGGCGGGTTGGCAGAACGTCTACGTACCCGAGGTCGAGGTCACGCACTCGAAAGGCCATGCGGCAGGACGGCATCCGGAAGTGATGCTGCCCGCACACCACACCAGCGCCTACCGATTCCAGGCCGACAGACACGACCGGGTGTGGCAGGCTCCACTACGATGGGCGCTGCGCGCGGGTCTCGGTCTTCGCTCGAAGGTCGTTGTGACTTCGGCGCTTCGGGCCCGAGCTCGTGAAGAACGACCGTCGGACGAGAGAACAGAGGCTGGACATGTCGGATAGTTCCCCATCGGTCGCCGCACGGACGGATGCAGTGATCTTGGTCGGCGGCAAGGGAACTCGACTGCGCCCGTTGACTCTGTCGGCACCGAAGCCGATGCTCCCGACTGCAGGACTCCCGTTTCTCACACACCTGCTGGCCAGGATCAAGGCTGCGGGCATCGAACACGTGGTTCTCGGAACGTCGTTCAAAGCCGAAGTGTTCGAGCAACATTTCGGCGACGGGTCGGCGTTGGGCATCGAACTCGAGTACGTGTTCGAGACCGAGCCCATGGGTACCGGCGGCGGAATCAGAAACGTGTTGCCGCGACTGCGGGCGGACAACGTCATGGTGTTCAACGGTGACGTGTTGGGTGGTACCGATCTGACGGCAGTGCTCGATACGCACCGCACGACCGACGCGGACGTGACGTTGCATCTCGTTCGGGTCGGCGATCCCCGAGCGTTCGGTTGTGTCCCGACCGACGAGAACGGCCGAGTCACCGCGTTTCTGGAGAAGACCCAGGATCCGCCGACCGACCAGATCAACGCCGGTTGCTACGTGTTCAAGCGTGAGATCATCGAGTCCATCGCAGCCGACCGGCCGGTGTCGGTGGAGCGAGAGGTGTTCCCTGCCTTGCTCGCCGAGAACAAGAAGGTCTACGGGCACGTCGACAGTGCGTACTGGCGCGACATGGGTACGCCGGAGGATTTCGTCAAGGGATCGGCCGACCTCGTTCGTGGGATTGCGCCGTCGCCCGCACTGCACGGAGATCGCGGTGAGTCTCTGGTTCACCCCGGAGCGGGTGTCGCGCCGGGCGCACTGCTGATCGGTGGAACCGTCGTCGGACGTGGTGCCGAGATCGGCGCAGGCGCTCGTCTCGACGGCGCGGTGGTGTTCGACGGTGCGATCGTCGAAGCAGGGGCCGTGGTCGAACGATCCATCCTGGGCTTCGGAGCCCGCATCGGACCGCGCGCACTCGTGCGTGACGCCGTCATCGGTGACGGCGCCGATATCGGAGCTCGGTGCGAGTTGCTGCGCGGCGCACGGGTATGGCCCGGAGTGAAGCTGCCCGACGGGGGAGTGCGCTTCTCCACCGACGTCTGATCGTCGTCCCGATGGGCTGAGCGGGGCCGACCCGGGCCGATCAGCGATGCGCGGCGAGCGCGACGAGATGGTCGATGGTCTCGCGCTCGGCCGAGTCGGGTAGTTCGTCCACCGGCCACCAGCGCAGGTCCGTCGATTCCTCGCTGCGCACGGCGCGTGCGCCGTCCGGGGCGCGCACCAGGAACCGCAGGTCCAGGTGCCGGGTCGGCTTACCCAGCGAGCACGTGATCGGGTGAGTGTGCGCCGAGAGCAACTCGGGATCGATCGACAGATCGGTAATTCCGGATTCTTCGGTCGCCTCGCGCAGCGCTGCGGCGACGACCGTCTCGTCCTCGGGTTCGCAGTGACCGCCCAGTTGAATCCACCGGCCCACCCGGGGATGCAGGGTCAACAGAACGTGCCGTCCCGACGCGTCGAGTACCAGCGACGACGCCGTGATGTGGCCGGCCTCGTTCGCGCGAAGACACGCGTCGGGATTACTGTGCAGAAAGGCGATCACGGTATGCCGAAGGGATTCGTCCCTGGAGTCGGTCGGTGCCCAACGATCGAGTGTCTCGGCCGCGGACTGCCACAGTGAGGAAGCGGACATCGTCGGTCAGAGCTCCACCAGCGAAGACCCGGGCGCGGCCGGATCTCGTACCGTCAGCGGCTCGCTGGGGTGTCCGATTGCGATGGCCCCCAACGCTTTCCAATCCGCACGCAAGCCGAGCTCGGCGCGGACGGTATCGGCGGCGAAGATCGTCGAACCGATCCAGCAGCTACCGAGATCGCGAACGGCCAGGGCGACGAGCAAACCCTGAACGGCGGCACCGACCGCCACGGTGAACATGGTGTCCTCCGCTGCGCGACGCCTCTCGTCGGGATAGGTGTGCGCCCCGTCCGGCACACAGAACGGAATCACGATTTCCGGCGCATCGAACAGAATGTCACCGCGGCTCAGCCTGGCTGCGATGCGGTCCTCGGTCAGCCCGTCGCCGGCCAGATCGGCTCGCCACTGCTCGCGCATGGTCTCGAGCAGTCGTCGACGCACCGCGGGCGTTCTGATCCAGACGAATCTGACGGGGTGGGTGTGATGCGGGGCGGGGGCGGTGAGGGCGTCCGCGACGGCGTCACGAATCGAATCCGGGTCGACTGCGTCGGGGGAGAACGATCGAACCGACCGCCGGCGGAGCAGGGCCTCGCGTCGACCACGTTCGAGCGCCTCGGCGGTTCCCAGCCAGAACAGATCGTCTTCGCCGCCGCGCAGCAGGGTGGCGGCGTTGGAGCCGTCGTCGACCGGTGACAGGCCGCGGACGACGGCTATCGGAACGCCACCCAGCTTGCCCTTCACGAGATCGCCTGCCGCAGCGAGCTCGTCGGCGATCGCGACTTCGGTGACGATCAGTTCGTTGCCCTGGCCGTCTTCTGCCCCGGCGTATCGATGGACGACCGCCAGGCCGGCAGACCCGATCGCGGCATCGGTCTGACCGATCCGCCAGGCCCGGCCCATCGTGTCGGTGATCACGACAGCCACGGTGACTCCGGCCGACTCGTGCAGTGCTCGCCGAAGAGCCGCCGCGCTGGCGTCGGGATTCTCCGGGAGCAGCGCCAGTTCGCTGCCGTCGACGTTGGACCCGTCGATTCCCGACGCGGCTTGCACGATGCCGAGGCGGTTCTCTGTGATGAGCGTCCGGCCTTTTCGGGCGACGACGCGAACGGCCTCCTGATCGACGAGGACCCGGCGGGCTGCGTCCCGCTCCTCGGGGTCCTGCGGTGCGGGCACCAGACGTCCCTCGACCTTGGAGACGATCTTGCTGGTGACCACGAGGACGTCTCCGTCGCGCAGCCAGGGCGCTCGGTCGACGATCGCTGCGGCGAGATCGTCGCCCGGACGAAACTCGGGAAGTCCCGTGACCGGCAGGATTTCGATCGATCCGCCCGGTGCGTGGTCACCGGGAGCCTCCGGCATCGACGCCACCTCGCGTGGGGCGGTCACAGTTCGAGTCCGGCTGCGCGCAGGGCGGTGCGTGCCATCACCGCTGTGGTCTCCGGGTCGGTCATCAACAACGGAATCGACTGCACGTCGACTCCGTCGACCACCGCCGAGTCGGTGCTGTGCACCAGCCAGGCGTCGAGAATGCCGGTGCCGCTTCGGCTTCCGTAGAGGCGGCCGACGGCCTCGGCCGTCGTCTCGACGCCGATGACCGAGAGGCACTCGTCTGCCATGCCGCGCAACGGTTTACCGTCCACCACCGGGGACAGGCCGACGACCTTGGCGGCGGTGGTGCGCAGTGCGCCGCGGATGCCGGGTACGGCAAGAATTGCGCCGACACTGACCACCGGGTTGGACGGGGCCAGGATCACCGCGTCGGCCTCGGCGATCGATTCGGCGACTCCCGGTGCAGCAGTGGCCTGTTCGGCACCGATATGAGCGAAACTGTGCGTGGGAATCTGCGCGCGGTAGCGAACCCACCACTCCTGGAAGTGGATTGCGCGTTGTTGCTCGCCGCTGGGGTCGTCGGGGTCGGTGACCACGACGTGTGTTTCCGAGCGGTCGTCGGTGACCGGCAGCAATCGGACGCCGGGCTGCCATCGGTTGCACAGTGCCTCGGTGACGGCCGACAGCGGAAATCCGGTGCGCAGCATGCGACTGCGGATCAAGTGCGTGGCGATGTCCCTGTCGCCGAGGCCGAACCAGTCGGGATCTGCTCCGTAGGCGGCCAACTCGTCGCGGGCGTTCCAGGTCTCCGCGACCCGGCCCCAGCCTCGCTCGGTGTCGATTCCGTTTCCGAGGGTGTACATGCACGTGTCGAGATCCGGGCAGATGCGAAGGCCATGCATCCAGACGTCGTCGCCGACGTTGACCACCGCCGTGATCTCGTTCTCGGGTTCGTCGCCGAGAAGGGAGTCGCCGAACAGGGATTTGAGCCCCTGGAGGAACCGTGCGCCACCGACGCCACCGACCAGAACAGTAACTTTCACAACATGCGAGCCTAGTGCGGTTGTCGCCCGCCCGGGTGAGCGCCCACCCGGACCGTCCGCGGGGCCGGGATCCGAGCCCGAGAACCGCCGCGACACGCACGGGACGCGCTCCGATTCGGGGAGACAGCCGATTTCGGGCATGGGATGGTATTGGATTTGTGCGATCGGCTTGACCGCGACACACCTGTACGTGTCTAATCACAGGTATGTCATTCAGCGTTCGCGGCACGAGTTCGACTGCAGCGAACCTGGTTTCGAACACTCGTTCCCTTCCTGTTCGTCCCTGAGTGGACGTGGAGTAGAGGTCGAGAGTTGGACGGGTGGAGAGTCGGCTCGGACGTACCAGCTCGATCGAATACCGGCGCGGGGCAAGGTATTCGAGATTACGAGGACCGAAAGTATCTGCGCTACCACAGGTGAGGAGGCGGAAGCGATGTATGACCAGCACGTGACACGTGATCAGCGGGGCGGACCCACTGCACACCTCAGCGCTGTCGACGACGCGCCGCAAACCGAGTCCGATTCCGGCGTGGATTCGAGCGTCTCCGTCGACGCCGGTTCTGCGTACGTGACCCCGTCGAACGATGCAGTCGACGGCGAACTCTCGAGTGACGCCGTGCAAATCGATCAGGACATCGACAGCCCCGATGTCGACAGCCCGGATGTCGACGACGTCGATAACGACGACTCGGACAACGACGCCGATTCGATGCCGTTCGTGGCCGAATCGGTTCCACCCGCCAAGCCGTTCCTCAGTCTCGTGGCGGGTTTCGACGAGATGTTCGAGGAGATCGAGGATCAGTGGCAGGAGCGCGCCCTGTGCGCTCAGACCGATCCCGAAGCCTTCTTTCCCGAAAAGGGCGGCTCCACCCGCGAAGCGAAGCGAATCTGCCTCGGCTGCGAGGTCAAGGACGAATGCCTCGAGTACGCTCTCGCCAACGACGAGCGATTCGGAATCTGGGGCGGACTGTCCGAGCGTGAGCGTCGTCGGCTCAAGCGCGGGATCGGCTGAGCCGAGCGCTCTCAGGAGGATCCACCCACGAGCCGACGCTGCATCACGGCTCGGCGCTGGCGGGGTCCACCTCGTCGGGATCGATGCCCAAATACGTCGCTACCTGCTCGACCAGGACCTCGAACAGTAGGTCCTCCAAATCTTCCGGGTGCTTGGCGCGCCGCTCGAGCGGACGCCGGAACAGCACCACACGGGCGCGTGTCGTCTCTCCGCGCTTGTCGATCCCTGCGGGGACCAGTCGCGACAGGGGTACCGGTCCTTCTGCGACCACCTCGGGCGGCCACGTGACCGATTCCGGGTCCAACGCCCTGATCTTGGGCACGTCGTCGACGGCGATGTCGAGCTTCGAGAGCTTGTCGTGCCACCGGTGGTCGATGCGCGCGAACGCGTCGAGTACCAGCCGGTCGAACTTCTCTGCACGTGATCGCCGGGCAGGTAGGTCCTCGGGCAGCACCGGTCCGCGGATGCCGCGGCCGTGCCGCGCAACGGACCGCGACGTGATCCTGCGCGCGGAAGAGAACTGAGGCATGGGGGCAGGTTATCGCGGCTGTCCGGTGTGTCGGTCGTTCGGTCGGTTGCACGTACCGGATACTCTGCACTCGTGAGATCACTGCGTGGCTGCTGCAGGCCTGGTTGCAACCGTTCTGCCGTTGCGACGCTCACATATGTCTACTCCGACTCCACTGCCGTCGTCGGTCCGCTGGCCACCGTGGACGAACCGCACTCCTGGGACCTGTGCGAGGTCCATGCCTCGACGACCACGGCACCCAAGGGCTGGGAGCTCGTGCGGTACGAGGGTGGTTACTCGACATCGACCCCCGACGAGGACGATCTGACCGCGCTGGCCGAGGCCGTACGCGAAGCCGGTCGGGGAGACCGGACGCGCTCCGAGGACCGAGACAGCGGTGACCGGTCGCCGGCTCGCCACCAGGACACCGAGCGACGGGCCACGCCTGCCGTCCGAACCGGCCGACGCGGACACCTCAGAGTTCTACCCGATCCCACGTCCTAGACCCCCTGCGCAGAACGCCGCGGCGGGGCGAGGCGCTGCGTCCGCCCGAATGAACGACGGGTCGACTGGCCCGCCCACCGGGCGTCTGGCAAGGTTTGCACCAGTACCGAAACGGACAAGCCGGTCTGCCGAGCTTCGGTGTTGATCGCCCCGTACCCAACGCTGGATGTCCGACGCCGGACGACCGACAATCAGGAGAATCTTCGTGGCCCGAACCGCAGAGTCCGTCAACGCCGTCATCAAGGCCTACGACGTCCGTGGCGTCGTAGGTGAGCAGATCGACGAGGCGTTCGTCCGAGACGTCGGTGCATCGTTCGCCCGGTTGGTACGCGACGAGGAGGGCGCGGCGCGGACTGTCGTCGTCGGACACGACATGCGCGACTCCTCGCCGGGCCTGTCCCGCGCTTTCGCGGACGGCGTCACCGCGCAGGGGCTCGACGTCGTGCACATCGGTCTCGCCTCGACCGATCAGCTCTACTTCGCGTCGGGCCTGCTCGAATGCCCCGGTGCCATGTTCACCGCAAGCCACAATCCGGCGAAGTACAACGGAATCAAGCTCTGCCGCGCCGGTGCCAAGCCGGTGGGGCAGGACACCGGGCTGGCCACGATCAAGTCGGAACTGATCGACGGCGTGCCGGACTTCGACGGCCCGGCCGGTACGGCAACGTCGCGAGACGTGTTGACCGACTACGCCGGGTTCGTTCGCGACCTGGTCGATCTTTCCGGCATCGGATCCATGAAGATCGCCGTCGACGCGGGTAACGGCATGGGCGGGCACACGGTCCCCGCGGTGTTCGCTCCGCTCCCGGTGACGATCGAACCGTTGTTCTTCGAACTCGACGGCAGCTTCCCCAATCACGAGGCCAACCCACTGGATCCGGCGAACCTGGTGGATCTGCAGCGCTTCGTCGTCGAGACCGGTGCCGACATCGGGCTCGCGTTCGACGGAGACGCCGACCGGTGCTTCGTCGTCGACGAGAAGGGCGATCCGGTCTCGCCGTCGGCCGTGACCTGCTTGGTGGCAGAACGCGAGCTGGCCAAGGAGCCCGGTGCGTCGATCATTCACAATCTCATCACCTCGCGTGCGGTGCCGGAGCTGGTCACCGCGCTCGGCGGCAAGCCTGTCCGCACCCGAGTGGGGCACTCGTTCATCAAGCAGCAGATGGCCGATACCGGTGCGATCTTCGGCGGAGAACATTCCGCGCACTATTACTTCCGTGATTTCTGGGGTGCCGATTCCGGCATGCTCGCCGCGCTGCACGTTCTCGCTGCCCTCGGCGCACAGGATCGACCGCTCTCGGAGATGATGGCTTCGTACGAGACGTACAGCGCGTCGGGTGAGATCAACTCGACGGTCGACGACGCAGCCGAACGCACCCAGGCCGTGCTCGACGCGTTCGCCGATCGGACCACCGGAATCGACCGTCTCGACGGCGTGACCGTCGACCTCGAGGGTGGTGCATGGTTCAACTTGCGTGCGTCCAACACCGAGCCCCTGTTGAGACTCAATGTCGAGGCGCGCACCCGCACCGAGGTCGACGCGTTGTCGACCGAGATATTGAGCATCGTTCGCTCCGGACTGGAATAGTGGTTACCTAGAGTTCACAAGTGGGTATGCAGGCATTTCGAGTCGGTGACGTAAGGGAAGGTGCCGAGGTCATGAGGGCAGTGACGTCTCTGGTCGATCTCGACGACGCCGGCGCGATCGTGGCCGCCGATCGGGAGGGCGCGCTCCGCAGCGCCGCGCTCGCGGGTGCTCAAGTACGCGCCGTCGCCACTGCGGTCGAAGAGTCGGTGCTGGCGCGCCTGGCCGACCTGCGACCTCGCAGCGTGGTGATAGTGACCGGCGACGGCCGCAGCAGCCGTGCCGCGTCTCTGCTTGTCGCTGCTCTCGGAAACCATTTGGGCGTTCCCCTGGTTCGTAGTACCGGAACTCCGCCGTGGATCGGGCCACTGGATGTCGTCGTGGTGGCCGGCGACGATGCAGGCGATCCGCGCTTGGCCGAATCGGTCGACGCGGCAGCGCGGCGCGGCGCGGAGGTCGTCGTCGTGGCACCGGAAGAGGGTCCCTTGCGTGCCGTGCGCGGTGCCAGGGTCATGTGGTTGCCGCCGCGCATAGCGGTGCGTGACCACAATGCGCTGATGCGCTACCTCGCGGCGTTCGTGGCCGTCCTCGGCGCGGTTGCCGGTGGTTCGTGGAAGGCGCTGCTGCCCAACCTTTCTCGGCTCGCAGATCTGCTCGATGCCGAGGCTGTGCGCAACAGCCCGTCCAACGAGGTGTTCCACAACCCTGCCAAAGCGCTTGCCAGTGGGTTCAGCGGCAAACGTGTGGTGCTCAGCGGTGCCGGGCCGGCTGCCGTCGAGGTGGCGCGGCACGGTAGCGAGGTGTTGCTGCGGGTGGCCGGTCTGATCGTGGCTGCGGGTGAGCTCGGCGATGTCATCGCTGCGTCCATCCGTGCGTCCATGGTCGAGTCATCGGGGCCGGTCAGCACCTTCGACTCGATCTTCCACGACGAGGAGCTCGACGGACCGGCTCCCGAACAGCCGATGCGGGTATTCGTCCTGGCGTCCGAATCCGATCGCGCGCTGACCGAACGACGCATTGCCGGTGTTCCGAATTCCGAACTGGTACTGACCGAGTCCGGTGAGGCGACGTCCGGCGGGGAGTTCGTGAGTTCGGGTTTCGAGGCCCGCGCGGCGTCACCCGATCCGGTTACACTCTCGATGCTCGACACGATGTCGGTGTTGGCAACGCGGTTGGACACCACTGCCGCGTACTTGTCGTTGATGGGCGGTAGCTAGTGCAACTCCTGCGAGGCGCAGTCCGGTCCTACGCTTGGGGTTCGCGCACTGCTCTGGCTCGTATCCAGGGTAGGCCGGTACCGTCCGATCATCCCGAGGCGGAGATCTGGCTGGGTGCACACCCGGCCGATTCTGCGCACGTGGTTCACGAGGGTGGCAGCACGCCGTTGCTCACCCTCATCGACGGGGATCCGGAAACACAGTTGGGCGGCTCTGCAGAGGACTTCTCGTCGCGGCTGCCGTACTTGCTGAAATTGCTTGCCGCAGAAGAACCTCTGTCGTTGCAGGCACATCCGAGCAGCGCGCAGGCGCGTGAGGGCTTCGCGCGGGAGAATGCCGCAGGTGTTGCGATCGATTCCCCGGTGCGCAATTACCGGGACGCCAATCACAAGCCCGAGCTGATCGTGGCACTCACCGAATTCGAAGCACTGGCAGGGTTTCGGCAACCGGCCGAGACGGTCGAGTTTCTCGATGCGTTGGCCGTGCCGTCCCTCGCGGGGTATCGCACGTTGCTCGCCGCTCAGCCCGACGCGTCGGGCCTCCGGACGGTGTTCACCTCGTGGATCACGTTGCCCGGGCAGTCCCTGGACGACCTGTTGCCTGCGGTCGCCCAGGGCTGCATCGATTATCTGTCGGGGCCTGCCCGCGCCGACGGCGGTCGATTCGCCGCCGAGGCACGGACGTTGCTCGAGCTGGGGGAGTCGTATCCCGGTGATGCTGGAGTACTGGCGGCCTTACTGCTCAATCGGGTCACCCTGACTCCCGGCCAGGGCCTGTACCTGGATGCGGGCAATCTCCATGCGTACCTGCGCGGAACCGGTGTGGAGATCATGGCCAACTCCGACAACGTTCTGCGTGGAGGGTTGACGCCCAAGCACGTCGACGTGCCGGAGTTGTTGCGCGTGCTGGACTTCGAGCCCGCCGACATCTCTCCGATCACGCCGGGTGAGAACGATCGGCCCACCTACCGATACCCGACGCCGGCCCCTGAATTCGTCCTCAGCCGGACGGCGGTCGGTCCGGGGGAGACCGTCGAGATTCCTGGAACCGGTCCGCGAATTCTGTTGTGCACCAGCGGTTCGGTGCTGGCGACGACCGGTGACACACACGCGGGGCTCACCGTGCCCCAAGGTAGTTCGGCGTGGATTCCCGCTGCCGACCGATCGGTCACCGTCACCGCGGACTCCGACGGTGCCGAAGTGTTCGTGGCGGCGGTCGGATCATTGCAGTCGTAAGGCGCGGCAAGTCGAGTGGCCGAAGTGTCCGACACGGGTGCCCGCTACCAATAAGGTGATGTCACAGTGAATTCTGGGACGGGTGGGTCCGATCGGATCGGCCGTCTGCAGAAGCGACGTGGCGATACGGAGGTCCGATGACCAAGGCAGACCGGCCCAGGAAGCCCCCGCGTACGACGGGGTGGTTCCGGACCAAGTCGATCGAACAATCGATCAAGGACACCGACGAACCGGACACCAAGTTGCGCAAGGAGCTCGGTTCGTGGGATCTGACCGTGTTCGGTGTCGCGGTGGCGGTCGGAGCCGGCATTTTCACGCTGACGGCGAGGACTGCCGGAAACGTTGCCGGACCGGCTGTTTCGGTGGCGTTCGTGTTGGCGGCCATCGCCTGCGGGCTCGCTGCCCTCTGTTACGCCGAGTTCGCCTCCACGGTTCCGGTCGCCGGTAGTGCCTACACGTTCTCCTACGCCGCATTCGGTGAGTTCATCGCCTGGATCATCGGCTGGGATCTGATCCTGGAATTCGGACTCGCCGCGGCGGTGGTGGCGAAGGCCTGGTCGCTCTACCTGGGAGACCTGCTCGGCACGTCGGCCCCGGTACTGCAGATCGGTTCGCTGAATTTCGACTGGGGCGCACTTCTCATCGTGGTGGTGTTGACGGTTCTCATCGCCTCGGGAACCAAGTTGTCCTCGCGCGTGTCGTTGGTGATCACAGCCATCAAGGTGATCGTCGTGCTGTTCGTCGTCGTGCTCGGTGCGTTCTACATCAAGGTCGCCAACTACGACCCGTACATTCCGCCGTCCGAGCCCGCGTCCACGGGTGAGGGGCTTCATCAGTCCCTGTTCTCCTTCGTCACCGGTGCGGGCGGTAGCACCTTCGGTTGGTACGGACTGCTGGCGGCGGCGTCGCTGGTGTTCTTCGCGTTCATCGGCTTCGACGTGGTCGCGACAACGGCCGAGGAGACGAAGGAGCCGCAGAAGGCATTGCCGCGCGGCATCCTCGGATCCTTGGCCATCGTGACCGTGCTCTACGTGGCGGTGACCTTGGTGCTGACCGGGATGGTCAAGTACACGGATCTGGCCGGCGACAGTGCCACGCTGGCAACGGCGTTCGAGCTGAACGGGCTGACGTGGGCCAAGAACATCATTTCGTTCGGCGCACTGGCCGGTCTGACGACGGTGGTCATGGTTCTCATGCTGGGGCAGACTCGCGTCCTGTTCGCCATGTCGCGAGACGGCCTGGTGCCGCGCGGTCTGGCCCACACCGGGAAGAAGGGCACGCCGGTTCGGACGACGATCCTGGTCGGTGTGGTGGTCGGACTGCTCGCCGCGTTCGTCCCTCTCGGCACGCTCGAGGAGATGGTCAACATCGGCACGCTGTTCGCCTTCGTTCTGGTGTCGGCCGGTGTGCTCGTCCTCCGCAAGACGCGTCCCGATCTCGAGCGCGGGTTCCGCGTGCCCTGGGTTCCGCTGGTTCCGATCCTGGCAGTGGCCGCATGCCTGTGGCTGATGCTCAACCTGTCGGTCGAGACGTGGTTGCGGTTCCTGGTGTGGATGGCAGCGGGTGTCGTCATCTACGTGCTGTACGGTCGCCGCCATTCGGTGATGGGTCTGCGCGAGGCGAAGAAAGTCGAGTCGCGACCCGAGTGAGACGCGGCCGAGTCGTCTTGCGAGGCCGGCCCCGACCGTCGATTGTGCGGGCGGGGCCGGTTTTCTCGGATCCGACGTGTCCGGGGTATGCGTCACACCCCTCGGTCCGAACGCCCGGCATGTTATACCCTCGAAAACAAACTGATAGGACCGCAAACATTCGGTGAGAGGGTGTGGCAACTGTGAGCGTGGACGGCCGGATCACCTCATCGGACGATTCGGGTGTCGCTTTCGGGGAGCGGAATTCGGCCGGGGCTGCACCTGCGGTTCGGCGGTGGGACAACAAGCGCTACCTGTGGATGCTGGGTCTGCTGGCACCGGCATCGGCACTGTTGCCGTCCCAATTGGTGTACTGGACCGGCATGCCGGTGTTCTGGTGGAGCGGCGTCCTGGTGTTCTTCGTGATCATTCCGATCATCGATCTGCTCGCGGGCGAGGACGGTCACAACCCGGACGCGTCTGCGGCCGACAAGCTGCAGAACGACCGTTATTACCGCTGGTGCACCTACCTGTTCCTGCCCATCCAATTCATCGGTCTGATCGTCGCCTGCTGGATGTGGGCGTACGGAGGTCTGAGCGTGGTGGACAAGATCGGGCTCGCGGTGACGGTGGGCCTGGTCGCGGGAACCGGAATCAACGCCGCCCACGAGCTGGGCCACCGCGTCGAGCAGCACGAACGCTGGTTGGCGAAGGTGGCCTTGTCGCAAACCCTGTACGGACACTTCTTCGTCGAGCACAACCGCGGTCACCACGTGCGGGTGGCCACTCCGGAGGATCCGGCCAGTGCCCGGCTGGGAGAGAGCGTGTGGACGTTCGTGCCGCGCAGCGCTGTTCTCGGGCTGGCCTCGGCCTGGAAGCTCGAGGCTCGGCGGCTGCGTCGCAAGGGCCACTCCGTGTTTCACCCGTCGAACGCTCTGTTGCACACGTGGCTGCTCAGCGCCGTTCTCTTCGTCACGCTGATGGTCGTCTTCGGCTGGGCGATCGCGCCGTATCTGCTGATACAAGCCGTCGTGGGATTCGTGCTCCTGGAGATGGTGAACTACGTGGAGCACTACGCACTGCTGCGCGAGACGAACGAGCGAGGCAGATACGTGCGATGCGCACCGCGGCACAGTTGGAACAGCGACCGGCTGTGCACCAACATCTTTCTCTACCACCTGCAGCGACACAGCGATCATCATGCCAATCCGGGGAAGCGATACCAGACTCTGCTCTCGTGCGACGAGGCCCCGCAATTGCCCGCCGGGTACGCGACGATGGTTCTACTGGCAGCGGTACCGCCGCTGTGGCGTCGGGTGATGGACCCGCGGGTGCTCGACCACTACGACGGTGATCTCGTCCGGGCCAACATTCTGCCCCGAAAGCGCGAACGGATTCTGGCGCGAGCCCAGCAACACGGGTGACCGCGGGACCACTCGACGAGCCGTCTGAAGGGCATCGGACCGATTCGCCGGGCAGACGGTCGCCGCGCGCCGCGACCCGATAGCCTGGACGAAGACATTCAAGTCAACAGGAGAGGCAAGATGACGACCTCAGTTACGTCAGGATCGGCACTCACCGTGGAACACCGCGGTGGAATCGACTTCAAGGTCGCAGACCTGTCACTCGCAGAATTCGGCCGCAAGGAAATACGGCTGGCAGAGCACGAGATGCCCGGCCTGATCGCGCTTCGTCGCGAGTACGCCGACGTTCAGCCGCTCAAGGGCGCACGAGTATCCGGATCGCTGCACATGACGGTGCAGACCGCCGTGTTGATCGAGACGCTGGTGGCACTCGGTGCCGAGGTGCGTTGGGCCTCGTGCAACATCTTCTCCACCCAGGATCACGCTGCAGCGGCCGTCGTCGTAGGCCCGTACGGCACCGTCGAAGAGCCCAAGGGCGTTCCGGTGTTCGCCTGGAAGGGTGAGACCCTCGAGGAGTACTGGTGGGCCGCCGAGCAGATGCTCACCTGGCCCGAGCAGCCTGCCAACATGATCCTCGACGACGGCGGTGACGCCACGATGCTGGTGCTGCGCGGCGCTCAGTTCGAGAAGGCAGGCGTCGTTCCGCCGACCGACGACGACCAGGATTCCGACGAGTACAAGGTGTTCCTCGGCCTGCTGCGTCGCTCCCTCGAGGCGTCGACGACCAAGTGGACCGAGATTGCCGCATCCGTGCAGGGTGTCACCGAGGAGACCACGACCGGTGTGCTGCGGTTGTACCAGTTCGCTGCTGCCGGTGAGCTGTCGTTCCCGGCCATCAACGTCAACGACTCGGTCACCAAGAGCAAGTTCGACAACAAGTACGGCACTCGCCATTCGCTGATCGACGGCATCAACCGTGGCACCGACGTTCTCATCGGCGGCAAGGCCGTGCTGGTCTGTGGCTACGGAGACGTGGGCAAGGGCTGCGCCGAGGCACTCAAGGGCCAGGGCGCTCGCGTGACGGTCACCGAAGCAGATCCCATCAACGCCCTGCAGGCACTGATGGACGGCTTCGACGTGCGCACGGTCGACGAGTTCATCGAGCAGGCCGACATCGTGATCACCTCGACGGGCAACCTCAAGATCATCACGTTCGAGCACATGCGCAAGATGAAGCACCAGGCGATCCTGGGCAACATCGGCCACTTCGACAACGAGATCGACATGGCCGGCCTCGAGAAGGCTGCCGACGTCACGCGGATCAACATCAAGCCGCAGGTCGACGAGTTCCAGTTCAAGGACGGGCACTCGATCATCGTGCTGTCCGAGGGCCGTTTGCTGAACCTCGGCAACGCCACCGGTCACCCGTCGTTCGTCATGAGCAACAGCTTCTCCAACCAGGTCATCGCGCAGATCGAACTGTGGACCAAGCCGAGTGAGTACGACAACGAGGTCTACCGGTTGCCCAAGCACCTCGACGAGAAGGTTGCTCGCATCCACGTCGAAGCGCTGGGCGGCTCGATCACCAAGCTCACCAAGGAGCAGGCCGAGTACATCGGCGTCGACGTCGAGGGCCCGTACAAGCCCGAGCACTACCGCTACTGACCGAGAGAGTTCGGTCGTTGGGAAAGCTCTTCGTCATCGAGGGAGTCGACGGAGCGGGCAAGAACACGCTCGCCCGTCGGCTCGTCTCGGCGTGGGAACGCGACGGCCTGGCCGTCGTCCGGGTCGGGTTTCCCCGGTACGGAAGGTCGGTTCATGCCGATCTGGCGGCCGAGGCGCTGCAGGGGGAACACGGAGACACCGCGGGCAGCGTGCACGCCATGGCGCTGCTGTTTGCACTCGACCGCAAGGATGCGGCCGACGAGATCCGAAACTTGTTGTCCCGCAACGATATCGTGTTGCTGGACCGGTACGTGGCGTCCAACGCCGCCTACACCGCGGCGCGGTTGGAGCAGTCCGTCGACGGAGCGGCCGTCGAGTGGATCCGGTCACTCGAATTCGAGCGGTTCGGTGTGCCCGTTCCGGACGTGCAGGTGTTGCTGGACGTACCGGTGGCTCTCGCTGCGGAGCGCGCCGCCGCGCGTGAGAGTGCGGACGCCGCGCGCACCCGGGATGCCTACGAACGCGACGGCTCGCTGCAGACCCGAACCTCGGCCGTCTACGGCCGTCTCGCAGAAACGAACTGGGCGTCGCCCTGGCGAGTCGTGCGCGCCGACGTCGACCCCGATCGACTCGCCGCCGACATGTTCAATCAGCCATCCGCCGAGCCGAAAGTGACACGATAGAGCCATGAAGCCTCGGATTCTGGTTGTGGACGACGATTCGGCTCTGGCGGAGATGCTCACCATCGTGTTGCGCGGTGAGGGATTCGAGCCGTTCGTCGTCGGAGACGGCACCCAAGCGCTGGCGGCCGTCCGCGAGAATCGACCCGATCTGGTGTTGCTCGACCTGATGCTTCCCGGAATGAACGGCATCGACGTCTGTCGCGTGCTGCGAGCCGACTCGGGGGTCCCGATCGTCATGCTGACGGCCAAGACCGACACCGTCGATGTGGTGCTCGGTCTCGAATCCGGGGCCGACGACTACATCATGAAGCCCTTCAAGCCGAAGGAGCTGGTGGCACGCGTCCGGGCACGACTGCGTCGAACCGAGGACGAGCCGGCCGAACTGTTGTCGATCGCCGACATCGTCATCGACGTCCCCGCCCACAAGGTCAGCCGCGGCGACGAGCTGGTCTCGCTCACTCCGCTCGAATTCGATCTGCTGGTCGCCTTGGCCCGCAAGCCCCGTCAGGTGTTCACCCGTGAAGTTCTGCTCGAACAGGTGTGGGGCTACCGGCACGCCGCCGACACCCGCCTGGTCAACGTCCACGTTCAGCGCCTGCGCGCCAAGGTCGAGAAGGATCCGGAGAACCCGGAGGTGGTGTTGACCGTGAGGGGGGTCGGGTACAAGGCCGGACCGCCGTGATCGGTTTTTCCCACTCTCGGCGACGAATCAACGGCAAGTTCTCCCCGCTCCTGCGTTGGTTCAGGTCGCTGAGCACATCGCTGGGTCATGCCTGGCGAAGGTCACTGCAACTGCGCGTGGTCGTCTCGACCCTGACGTTGTCGCTCGTGGTGATCCTGATTCTCGGCGTTGTTCTGACCAGCCAGATCACCGATCGGTTGCTCGAAGCGAAGCTGTCTGCAGCCACCGAGGAACTCGACCGCTCGCGCACCACGGTGGAGGGCAACCTCGCCGGTGCCGATGATTCGAGCGGCCTGTCCACCCGTCTCGAACGGGCGAGAGCAGCGTTGACGAACCAGGACCTCGACGCCGCGTCGACCACCGGGTCGGCAGGGTCCTTCGACCCTGTTCTGATCGTCGAGGGCGACGCGACCCGCGCGGAAGCGTCGGTCGGTCCGGTCGACCAGATACCGGCCAGCTTGCGCGACTTCGTCAAGAAGGGCCTGATCAGCTCGCAGTACGCCACCGTGACCGACAGTGACGGCGGATATTCCGGGTCGGCGCTCATCATGGGGTCGCCCACCGGTTCCGACATATCGGCGCTGCAGCTGTATCTCATCTTCCCGCTCGCCAGCGAAGACCGGACGCTCTCCCTGGTCCGCGGCACGCTGTTCATCGGGGCCGTGGTGCTGCTGGTACTCCTTGCCGCGATCGCGATGCTCGTCGCGCGGCAGGTGGTGCTACCCATTCGATCCGCGTCCCGCATCGCAGTACGTTTCGCCGACGGCAGGCTCAAGGAGCGCATGCCGGTTCGCGGTGAGGACGACATGGCGAGGCTGGCGATGT
The DNA here is from genome assembly GCF_002258575.1 of Rhodococcus sp. 05-2254-5. Classification (NCBI taxonomy): domain Bacteria; kingdom Bacillati; phylum Actinomycetota; class Actinomycetes; order Mycobacteriales; family Nocardiaceae; genus Rhodococcus; species Rhodococcus sp. 05-2254-5. The sequence goes on from NZ_NOZG01000026.1 coordinate 43,549, forward strand.
CGTTCAACGAGATGGCCGAAAGTCTGTCCAAACAGATCACCCAGCTCGAGGAATTCGGAAACCTGCAGCGCCGGTTCACCTCCGACGTCAGCCACGAACTACGGACGCCGCTCACCACCGTGCGGATGGCCGCGGATCTCATTCACGACGCCAGTGACGATCTCGAACCTGCCCTCAAGCGTTCCTCCGAGCTGTTGGTCAACGAGCTGGACCGGTTCGAGACGTTGCTCGGTGATCTGCTCGAGATCAGCCGCCACGACGCCGGTGTCGCCGAACTGGCCGCCGAGCAACTCGACCTGCGGATGTGTGCACGCGCTGCGGTCTCCACGGTGCGTCACCTCGCCCGCGAAACCGGTACCGAGGTGATCGTCGACATGCCCGAGACGGCGGTCATCGCCGAGGTGGACCCGCGGCGTGTCGAACGTATCCTGCGCAACCTTCTGGCCAACGCCCTCGATCACGGGGAAGGCAAGCCGGTGCTGCTGCGCCTGAGATCGGATGCCGACGCGGCAGCCTTCGTGGTGCGCGACCAAGGAATCGGTCTGCGCCCCGGCGAGGAGAAGCTGGTGTTCAATCGGTTCTGGCGCTCGGACCCCTCCCGCGTCCGGCGCTCCGGCGGTACCGGCCTCGGGTTGGCGATCAGCGTCGAGGACGCCCGGCTGCACGACGGTAAGCTCGAGGCGTGGGGTGCAGTCGGCGAAGGCGCATGTTTCCGGCTCACGGTGCCACTGGTCCGTGGCCACAAAGTGATCGGCTCACCTCTGCCGTTGAAGCCGAGCACCAAGAAATACGCTCAGGGACAACCGATCCCGGCCATCGGTGCGCAGCGGGCCGCGTCGGAGTCGTCGACGTGATTCGCTCGTCTCGTCGCCTGTCTCGCTCGGTTGCAGTCTGCGCCCTGATCGCCGCCCTCGTCTCCGGTTGTGCCAGCCTGCCCGAGTCCTCGAGCCCCCAGGCCATCGGCACGTTGACCGACGGTGCCGCGCCCACCAGCGCCCCGGCTCCCGAACCCGGACGTGAGCCCGACCGGCTGCTCGACGACTTCTTCGAGGCCAGCGCAGTGTCGGCCAACCGCCACCAGGCCGCCCGACAGTTCCTGACCGAGGACGCGTCGAACACGTGGGACGACGGCGCTCGTACCGTCGTCGCAGATCGGATCGACACCCTGTCGGGGCCCCGAACTGCAGACTCTGCGCAATTCACGATTCGGTCGACGACAGCGGGAATCCTGGCTCCCGGCGGGGAATATCAGGCCGGATCGGACACGTTCGACATCGCGATCGACATGACGCGCGTCGACGGCCAATGGCGCATCTCGAAGCTGCCACCGGGTGTGGTCATCGATCGCTCGGCGTTCATGGACACCTATCAGCAGCGATCCATCTACTTCGTCGATCCGCTCGGTGGGGTGTTGGTGCCGGATGTTCGGTGGACGAGCGGATCGCAGGATCAGCTCGCAAACCAGCTCGTGCAGCTGTTGATCGATGGACCCAAGTCCGCGCTGTCCGCAGCGGTGAGCAACGAATTGTCCGACGACGTCAGTATCCGGGGGCCCATCACCAAGGCCGACGGACAGACTACACAGGTCGGAGTCGGTCTCGGCGGCATCAGAATCGACTTCGGTGGTTTGCAGAACAAGGGCGACCGCGACCGAGAATTGCTTGCCGCACAGGTGATCTGGACTCTGGCCTCGGCGGAGGTGGCCGGGCCCTACGTGCTGCTCGCCGACGGACAACCCATCGACACGACCAAGCCGGACGGGTGGACGACGGCCGGGGTCGACTCCTTCGATCCACAGAGCTCCACCAACGAATCGGTCGGCCTGCACGCACTGGCCTCCGGTCGACTGCTCCGCGTCGAGCAATCCGCGACCACACCCGCCCCCGGGTACTTCGGGCAGGCACGGAATCTGCGCTCGGTGGCCTTGTCGAACGACGGAACACTCGTGGCCGGCGTCGCGGACACCGGTAGACCCGCTCCGGCACCGTCGAGCACATTGATGGTCGGTAGCTACGACGGTGGCGCGTTCCCGGTGGCCGAGGGGCAGTCGATCACGCGTCCGACATGGGGAGCCGATGACAACGCCGCCTGGGCGGTCATCGACGGCACCAACGTCATTCGCGCGGCCCGCGACCCCTCGACCGGTCAGGTATCGGTGATACCGGTCGATGCCCGCGCGGTCACCACCCTGGGAACTCGCATCACCGAACTCCGGCTGGCCCGCGACGGCGTTCGGGCCGCACTCATCGTCGACGGCGTGGTGTACGTGGCCACCGTGGTACGCGATCCGTCGGGCGTCTATTCGCTGACGGCCCCGCGCGCGGTTGCGATCGGACTCGGCAGTGACGCCACCAGCCTGGACTGGAGCACCGGCGAGGCCATCGTCATCGCACGGGTTGCTACCGATACACCGGTGGTCCAGGTGACGGTCGACGGCTCGAGGATGGACGCCCTGCCGTCGCGCAATCTCACCAATCCCGTTCTGGCGGTCGATGCGTCGCCGGAGACCGAGTACGTTGCCGACGCCCGCGCCGTGTTCGCACTCAACAATGCCGATCCGGTCGGCGACAGGTACTGGCGCGAGGTCACCGGCCTGGCCGGGGTGAAGGCCGTGCCGATCCTGCCCGGCTGACGTCCGGCGGGTGTCGGTGGCTACCGGCACACTTCACGGTCATGAGAACGCTTCTCGACCTCGTCCTGCCCCTCGAATGTGCCGGGTGTGGGGTGCCGGGGGAGCAGTGGTGTCGCCGTTGTGAACAGGCGCTGTCGGTGCCGCCTGTCCGGGTGCGTCCGCGGGTCGATCCGGGGGTGCCCTGCTGGGCGCTGGGCACGTACACCGGCCCTCGGCGCAACGGGGTGATCGCACTGAAGGAACGGGGCCGACGGGCCGTGTCCGTGCCGTTCGGCCGGGCGCTGGCCGGTGCGGTGCACCAACTGCGTGCTGCAGGCGAGATCGATCCACCGGAGCTGAGTCCCCTCGTTCTGGTGTGCGCTCCGTCCCGGGCGCGCGCAGCGCGAGCCCGAGGGGGCGATCCGGTGCTGCGGTGTGCGAGGAACGCAGCGACCGAGTTGGCACCGGAGCGAGTACCGGTTCCCCAGCTGCTGAAGATGGCCGGGGGAGTGCGGGATTCGGTCGGGCTCTCGGCAGGTCAGCGTCAGCACAACGTGGCGGGCCGGATCGAGTTGGTCGGACAGTCGCGCCCGGCTATCGGCCGGCCGCGGCCGCGAACCGACGAACTGACCGTTCTTCTCGTCGACGACGTGGTGACCACCGGGGCGACCCTGGCCGAATGTGCAAGAGTGCTAACCGATTTCGGGATCTCGTTGGCCGGTGCGATCGTGGTGGCCAGCGCGTGAACGCGAGTCGACGAGACACGCCGACAACCAATTCGGGGTGAACGGTGGCACACGCGTCGATGACCGACTAACGTCGCGGACACGCTCCATCACGACGGAGCGGACCGGTAGAACGACCCGTAGAAACACGGACGTGAGGTGATGCCCCGGACTCGAGATGCCGGAAGGTTCCCCATTCGGCATGCACACCTGCCACGTCCAACAGTGGGCGTGGCCGATATCGGGAGGTACACGTGACGACCCCTTCACAAGCCTCGGTTTTCTTCGACGAGAAGCCTTCGGAAGAACCCGCCAAGAGCAATGCCGACGTTGTGGTCAAGGGCCGCAACGTCGAGATACCGGACCATTTTCGGATATACGTGTCCGAGAAACTGGCTCGCCTCGAGCGCTTCGACCCCTCCATCTACTTGTTCGATGTCGAACTGCAGCACGAACGAAATCGCCGTCAGGCCAAAGCATGTCAACGCGTGGAGATCACCGCGAAGGGCAAAGGCCCGGTCGTTCGTGCCGAAGCGTGCGCAGACAGTTTCTATGCCGCACTCGAAGCAGTGACCTCGAAACTCGAAAGCAGACTCAGGCGTACCAAGGATCGGCGCAAGGTCCACTACGGCGAGAAGAGACCCGTATCCGTCGCCGAGGCCACCGCTGAACTCGCCGAAGACGACACACTTGCGCTCGATCCCGAGACCAAGCTGGATTCGTTCGAGGACGATCAGACCGGCCCCGGGCACATCGTTCGCACGAAGGTTCACTCGGCCGCACCGATGAGCGTCGACGATGCGCTGTACGAGATGGAACTGGTCGGCCACGACTTCTTCCTGTTTCACGACAGCGCCACCGACCGGCCTTCCGTGGTGTATCGACGGCATGCCTTCGACTACGGCCTGATCAGGCTCACCTGACCGAGCGTGACGGCGAACGGGTCGTTCGCCGTCCGTGAAATATCCGACCACTGCAGGCTCGACGCCGGACACACGATCCCCACGTCGAGCCTGCAGTGCTGTGTCGGGGTTGTCCGAATGCCGGCGTGGTGTCGTTCGGGGACCGACAGTGGGACTGCCGTACCCACAGCGAGACCGCCTACCATGGACGCGTTCGGGTTACTGCCGCGCGGACGTCACGGTGACGAACCCGTGCGCTCGTGCAGGTAGCAGTAACGCGTCGAGTAACAGATTTGTTCGTGTCAGTACCCGTGAACCGAGGATCGAGGACGAGAAAACCCGTGCCGTCGCTGTCGTTTTCCAAGCTGCTCCGTGTTGGTGAAGGTCGCATGGTCAAGCGGCTCAAGAACATCGCTGACCACGTCTCGACCCTGTCTTCGGACGTCGAGAGTCTCTCCGACGACGAACTGCGGGGTAAGACCGCCGAGTTCAAGGAGAGGTACTCGTCCGGGGAGACCTTGGATCAGTTGCTGCCCGAGGCATTCGCGGTCGCCCGTGAGGCATCGTGGCGGGTGCTGTCCCAGCGGCACTTCGACGTGCAGGTGATGGGCGGAGCTGCCCTGCACTTCGGCAACATCGCCGAGATGAAGACCGGCGAGGGCAAGACCCTGACGTGTGTTCTGCCTGCCTACCTGAACGCCATCTCCGGCGACGGTGTGCACGTGGTGACGGTCAACGACTACCTCGCCAAGCGTGACTCGGAGTGGATGGGCCGTGTGCACCGCTTCCTGGGTCTGTCGGTGGACGTGATCCTGTCCGGGATGACGCCGGTCGAACGCCGTGCAGCGTATGCCGCCGACATCACCTACGGCACCAACAACGAGTTCGGGTTCGACTACCTACGCGACAACATGACGCACTCGCTCGACGATCTGGTGCAGCGCGGACACAACTTCGCCGTGGTCGACGAGGTCGACTCGATCCTCATCGACGAGGCGCGAACCCCACTGATCATCTCGGGCCCCGCCGACGCGTCGAGCAAGTGGTACGGCGAGTTCGCCCGGATCGCCCCCATGCTGAAGGTCGACACCCACTACGAGGTCGATATCCGCAAGCGCACCATCGGTGTGCACGAGGCCGGCGTCGAGCTGGTCGAGGATCAGCTCGGTATCGACAACCTGTACGAGGCGGCCAACTCGCCTCTGGTGAACTACCTGAACAACGCCATCAAGGCCAAAGAGCTCTACACCAAGGACAAGGACTACATCGTCCGCGACGGCGAGGTCATCATCGTCGACGAGTTCACCGGTCGCATCCTGGTGGGACGCCGCTACAACGAGGGCATGCACCAGGCGATCGAGGCCAAGGAGAAGGTGGAGATCAAGGCCGAGAACCAGACCCTCGCCACGATCACTCTGCAGAACTACTTCCGCCTGTACGACAAGCTCTCCGGCATGACCGGTACGGCCGAGACCGAGGCCGCGGAGCTGCATCAGATCTACGGATTGGGCGTCATTCCGATCCCGACGAACCGCCCGATGGTCCGCGTCGACAACGGCGACCTGATCTACAAGACGGAAGAAGCCAAGTTCGACGCGGTGGTCGACGATGTCGTCGAGCGGCACGAGAAGGGCCAGCCGGTTCTCATCGGCACCACGAGCGTGGAACGGTCGGAGTATCTGTCGAAGCAGTTCACCAAGCGCGGCGTCGCGCACAACGTGCTCAATGCGAAGTTCCACGAGCAGGAAGCGACGATCATCGCCGAGGCCGGGCGACAGGGCGCGGTGACGGTGGCGACCAACATGGCCGGCCGTGGCACCGACGTCGTGCTCGGCGGCAACCCGGACATCCTCGCCGACCTGAAGCTGCGTAAGCAGGGCTTGGACCCGGTGGAGACTCCCGAGGAGTACGAGGCCGCCTGGGAGCCTGCTCTGGATGAGGTCAAGGCACAGGTCAAGGCCGACGCGGACACCGTGCGCGAGGCCGGTGGCCTGTACGTTCTCGGAACCGAGCGCCACGACTCACGTCGTATCGACAACCAGCTCAGAGGGCGCTCCGGTCGTCAGGGTGATCCGGGCGAATCGCGGTTCTACCTTTCGCTCGGCGACGAGTTGATGCGTCGATTCAACGGCGGCGCACTCGAATCGATCATGACTCGGCTCAACTTGCCCGACGACGTCCCGATCGAGGCCAAGATGGTGTCCAAGGCCATCAAGAGCGCACAGACCCAGGTCGAGCAGCAGAACTTCGAGATCCGCAAGAACGTCCTCAAGTACGACGAGGTGATGAACCAGCAGCGCACGGTCATCTACGAGGAGCGCAGGCGCATCCTCGAAGGTGCCGACATGGAGGGCCAGGTCGAGGGCATGATCACCGACGTGATCACCGCCTACGTCGATGGTGCGACGAGCGAGGGCTACGTCGAGGACTGGGATCTGGAGCAGTTGTGGACGGCTCTGAAGACTCTGTATCCGGTCGGTATCGACCACAAGGTTCTCTCGGGCGAGAACGAGGACGGCGAGAAGGGTGACCTGAGCCGCGACGAGCTGCGCGAGGCGCTGCTCGAGGACGCCCGCTCGGCCTACGCCGCTCGCGAGGCCGAGATCGACGGCATCGCAGGCGAGAACGGAATGCGGGAGCTCGAACGTCGGGTTCTGCTGTCCGTCCTCGATCGCAAGTGGCGCGAGCATCTCTACGAGATGGACTACCTCAAGGAGGGCATCGGACTGCGTGCGATGGCCCAGCGAGATCCACTGGTCGAGTACCAGCGGGAGGGCTACGACATGTTCCAGGGCATGCTCGACGGCCTCAAAGAGGAGTCGGTGGGCTTTCTGTTCAACCTCCAGGTCGAGGCGACCCCTGCCCCGGCAGGTCCGGCCGCGTCCGCCGGTCTCGCGGTTGCCCCCGGGTTGGCCTCACCCGTCGGATCCGGTCGCCCGGCAGCTGCGGCAACGTCGGCACCTGCGGCCACGTCGGCACCTGCGGCCACGGGCGGTCAGCCTGCGGCCAAGGCGGCCCCGGCCCCTGCCGCTCCAGCTCAGGCAGCTCCCACAGCTCTGCGTGCCAAAGGACTCGACGAGCGGGACGAACAGAGATTGACGTTCTCCGGCCCGGCCGAGGGGGGCGGTACGGCTGTGCAGCGATCGGATGCTGCAGCGAGCGCGGAGTCGGCGGCCGAGGGAACCCGACGCGAGCGTCGCGAAGCAGCGCGAGCGCAGAACAAAGCACCGAAGAAGTCGGCGCGCTCCAAGCGCAAGAAGTAGTCGGCCGGGTCGATCCGGCGCGACCTCGCCGGGCGACCCGTGTTCTCAACCCACTCGCAACGAGGTGACCGTCCATCCTGGCCGCCGCGGGTCGACCGCTTGCTCGATTCGGCCCGCGAAGGCGAAGGTGCGTGGGCCGCGGGTGTACGAGCCGAATATCTCGGCCGACGTGTCCGATCTATAAGCGACGTGCACGCGACGCACCGCGGCGAATCCGAGTCGCCGTCCCGGTGGGGGCGTGCGGACGATGGTGCGAATCAGGTCGATCACGGGCGCAGTGAACAACGAGGACAGTTGCTCGGCACTGCGCCTGCGGTCGATCACCTCGATGAGCAACCGCATGGCGCGTTCGGCGCTCGCCCGCGCATCGGCGGGCACCACTTGCACGATCGGTCGATGGGGTGCCTCGGCCCGGCGGCGGGGGCGAGTGCTGCGTACCGATGCCGGATGGCGTTCCGGTGGCCTGTCCGCGCTCTCACCCCGTCCCCAGGTGTGCACCGCGCCTGCCGAGAGTGGCGGCTCGAACTGGGTCGGCCGCGACAGAAAGCAATGGTGCTCGGCGCGCAGCCGAGAGTCCGCCGGCGACGGTATCGGGCTGTCGTCCCCGGTGTCCGGCGGATCGTTGGATTCGATGACGCTCACACCGACATTGACGGTCGCGATCGAATTTCGGTTCCCGAGATCGGCGACACGTCGGTGCCCACCCGGCACTGGGACTCACGTCGCGAACCCACGTACTCTGAGTTCGAGCACACCGCGCAACAGGCGGTATCGATCGGGGCGCACCACGTGCGAGGACGGGGACCGAGACACGCGATGGCGACCAGACTGACGGCGCAGGATGCGTCGTTCTACTTTCTCGAGGCCGGCAGCAGTCCCATGCACCTCGGCTCGCTCGCCGTCTTTCGGACCCCGCGGAGCGGTTTCAGTTACGACCGACTGCTGTCGTTGGTCGAACAGCGACTGATGCTGGTTCCGCGCTACCGGCAGAAGGTCCGCGAAGTCGCGTTCGGTTTGGCGCGGCCGGTCTGGGTGGACGACGCGGATTTCGACATCACCTATCACATCCGTCGTTCCGCACTACCCAAGCCGGGGACGGACGATCAGTTGCACGACCTGATCGCGCGACTGACCTCACGGCCGCTCGATCGCACCCGACCGTTGTGGGAGATGTACCTGGTCGAGGGCCTCGCGAAGAATCGTTTCGCCATCTTCACCAAGTCTCATTCGGCCCTCGTCGACGGCGAGAATGCGCTCGACATCGGTCAGGTCATTCTGGACGCGAGCAAGAACCCCGCGCCGATGGCCGAGGAGCTGTGGATGCCCGCCCGTGAGCCCAAGGACTCGGTGTTGGTGCTCGACGCGCTCACCGAACTGGTGGTGCGTCCGGGCGAGAGCATCGAGACGTTGCGCGGCGCGGTCAACGGGGTTGCCGGTCTCGCGGGCGACGCATTGCGCGCCGCGGGCAAGGTCGCGGCCGTGCTGCGTACCGCGACACAGAGCGCCCCGTCCAGCCCACTGAACGCGCCGATCTCACGAAATCGTCGGTTCGCCGTGGCCAAGACCGAGCTGGCCGATTACCGCAGGATCCACGACAGATTCGACTGCTCGATCAACGACGTCGTGCTCGCAGTCGTCACCGGCGCGCTGCGAAATTGGCTGCTCTCGCGCGGCGAACCCGTCACGGCATCGTCCACGGTGCGAGCCATGGTGCCGATGTCGGTGTACGTCTCGTCCGATCGCGTCGGCTTCGGTGAGGGCAGCGACATGTCCGGTGAGCCGGCCGAGGACGATCGCAGCGAGGTGTCCTCGTTCCTCGTCGACCTCCCGGTGGGGGAGTCGAACGCCGTCGTTCGGCTGTCTCACATCGCGCACGCGACCGAGGCCCATTCTCATCAGAGCCGCGGTGTGACGGCTCAGACGCTGATGCGGATCAGTGGGTTCGCTCCGGCGAGCCTGCATGCCATGGGTGCGCGGGCGGGTAGCCGACTCTCGCAACGAGTGTTCAACCTGATCGTCACGAACGCGCCGGGCCCGCAGTTTCCGCTGTACGTCGGTGGTGCCCGGATGCTCGAGATGTACCCGGTGTCGCCGCTGTTCGAGAATCAGGCGTTGAGTATCGGGCTGACGTCGTACGACGGTTTCGTGTTCTTCGGGCTCAACGCCGACCGCGGAGCGATGCCCGATGTGGATGTGGTGACAGCGCTACTGCACGAGGCGCTGGAAGAGTTGGTCGACGCCAGCAACGAATCGAGAGTGTGAGGTCTTCTGCAATGCGTGTCTACGTTCCGGCGACGCTGGAATTCTTGAAAGTGCTCGCAGCCGAGGGCGAGTTCAGTCCGGTCTCGCGCACCGCATTCGCGGTGACGCCCACCTTGCGTGAGGCGTACTCGTCGGGCGACGACGAGGAGTTGTCCGAGGTCGCGATGGGGGAGGCCGCGCGTGCCTCGCTGCGCCTGATCGCCGCGGCCGTCGACGACGAGGCGGACACGGGGACGGTGGCCGACGGCGTGGTCTACCGACGGGCGGTGATTGCCGCAGACGTCGACGATCCCACCCTGCGTCCCGATCTCGACGACGCTGTCGTTCGGCTGAAGGAACCGCTGCGAATGGATCAGGTCGCGTCGGTGCACGTCGATCTGGAAGGGGCCGAGGAAGCAGTTACCAAGGCTGTCTCCGCCGTGGACGCAGCGGACATGGGCGATGCCGATGCAGAATTCGTTCTCGGTGATGCCGAAGACCACACGCTGGCGTGGTACGCCCCCCAGGAACTACCGTTTCTGCTCGATCTGCTGTGATCCTGCTCTCGGCCACGACCTGGCGATATCCACGGTTGAGCTGCCTGCAGAGGTGACCAGGGGACTCAACCTACGGTAGCGTAACCTCGATGCCCGCACGCGGTTCGGTACGACGATCGAGGGGATGGGGAACACCCGATGGATCTGAAGAAGTGGTTGGAGGCCCCGGTGGCCGGTGTCTCGGCACCCAAGCGGCCGAGGCTGAACATGCTGCGTGGTGCTTTCACCCGCATCACCACTCCCTTGCTACCCGACGACTACTTGCACCTCGCCAACCCGTTGTGGTCGGCCCGTGAACTGCGCGGCCGCGTCGTACGCGTGGAGAAGGAAACCGCTACCGCGGTGACACTGGTGATCCAGCCCGGGTGGGGCTTCAATTTCGACTATCAGCCGGGTCAGTACATCGGAATCGGACTGCATCTCGGCGGTCGGTGGCACTGGCGCTCGTATTCACTGACCTCGCCGCCGAACTGGGAAGACAAGCTGATCTCCATCACGGTCAAGGCGATGCCCGAAGGGTTCCTGTCGTCACATCTGGTGGGCGGCGTGCCGCAGGGGACCATCGTGCGACTGGCGGCACCGAAGGGCAATTTCGCACTGCCTGTTCCGCCGCCCGCCAAGATTCTCTTCGTCACCGCAGGTAGCGGCATCACCCCGGTCATCTCGATGCTCAGAGCACTCGATCGCCACGGCGACATGCCCGATACCGTGCATATCCACTCGGCCCCCACAGAGGACGAGGTGATGTTCGCGGCCGAACTCGCAGCCCTCGAGAAGTCGCATCCCGAGTTCACCTCTCACGTGCAGTTGACGCGTTCCGATGGCAAGTTCGCTCTGTCCTCGCTCGACGAGCTGTACCCCGACTGGCGTACCCGCGACACCTGGGCCTGCGGTCCCGCGGCACTGCTCGAAGAAATCGAGAAGACGTGGAAGCGCGAGGGCATCGAGCACAAGCTGCACCTCGAGCGGTTCGAGATCTCACGCGCCGATACGTCCGGTTCGGGCGGAACCGTCACGTTCTCCAAGTCCGACAAGAAAGCGGCGGCGGACGGGGCGACCACACTGCTCGAAGCAGGCGAAAATGTGGGTGTTCGGATGCCGTTCGGCTGCCGTATGGGTATCTGCCAGACGTGTGTGGTGCCGTTGACGGCAGGACATGTGATCGACCTACGTTCCGGTAAGGAACACAGCGAGGGTGACCGCGTCCAGACATGCATTTCCGCAGCCGCGGGTGACTGCACATTGGAACTGTAGGTCTGTTTTTCGCACACTGCCTTCTCAGGCTGCTGGGTTACTCTCACGTAGGTTGCCCACGCTGAACCCCGGTATTTCGGGCGCCGCACACAACTGTTGGAGGACCCGGTGGCCATCACCGACATCAAAGAGTTCGCTCACCTGACCGAAGAAGACATGGAAGCGTTCGGGCGCGAACTGGACGCCATTCGCCGCGACGTCGAGGACAGTCGCGGTGAACGCGATGCCGCATACATTCGCCGGACCATCCGAGCTCAGCGCATGCTCGAGCTCGGCGGACGCGCCGTGCTGCTCGGCAGCAAGTACCGGCCGGCATGGCTCGTGGGGACCGCGATGCTCAGCGTCGCCAAGATCATCGAGAACATGGAACTCGGCCACAACGTGATGCACGGCCAGTGGGATTGGATGAACGATCCGGAAATTCACTCCACCTCGTGGGAGTGGGACCAGACCGGACCGTCGGAGCAGTGGAAGCGGGCGCACAACTACTCGCACCACACGTACACCAACATCGTCGGAATGGACGACGACATCGGTTTCGGCATCCTACGGATGACCCGCGACGAGCCGTGGAAGCCGATCAACCTCGTTCAGCCGCTCGCCAACATCGTCCTGGCGACGACGTTCGAGTGGGGCATCGCACTGCACGACTACGACGCTCAGAAGCAGCTCGACGGGGAACACGAAAAAGGCCTCTTCAAGTCACCGGCGGCCCGCGCTTTCGCGCGCAAGATCGCCAAGCAGGTCGGCAAGGACTTCGTCCTGTTCCCGGCCCTGTCCGGCCCGGCGTGGAAGTCCACGTTGACCGCCAACGCCACGGCCAACCTGGTTCGAAACCTCTGGGCCTACGCCGTGATCTTCTGCGGTCACTTTCCCGACGGTGCCGAGAAGTTCACGATCGGTCAGTTCGAGAACGAGACCCGTCCCGAGTGGTACCTGCGGCAGATGCTCGGTAGTGCCAACTTCGAGGCCGGCCCCGTCATGGCGTTCATGAGCGGAAACCTCTGCTACCAGATCGAGCACCACATGTTCCCGGATCTGCCGAGCAATCGGTACTCGGAGATCGCCGAGAAGGTGCACGCGCTGTGCGACAAGTACGACCTGCCGTACACGACAGGGTCGCTCGGTAAGCAGTACCTGTTGGCACTGCGGACCATCCACAAGCTGTCGCTGCCCGACAAGTGGTTGCGCGCAACCTCGGACAACGCGCCCGAGACATCGTCGGAGCGGCGTTGGCGCGTCGGCGATTCTCCGACCGTGCACGCACTTCGGATCGACCCGCTCACCGGCCAGCGCCGTGGACTGCGCTCGGCGATGCAGGAGGCGCGAGGAGCTCTGCGCAACGCGAAGAAAGAAGCCAGACGACAGGCGAAGGCGCTCCGGCGATCGGACGTCACCGCCTGATTGTGAATCGTCACACAGATTCGCGCCCGTAACCTACGCGACCGTAAGTTACGATACGGTAGGTGACGGAAATGCACACGGCTCACTACCGCACGCTGTGTGTTCACAACTGCCAGGAGGCTGTTTCCCATGGCGATTTCGGACATCAAGGAATACGCGCATCTGACCGACGCCGACATCGAAGCACTGGGCCACGAGCTCGACGCGATTCGGCGAGACATCGAGGCGTCCCGTGGTGAACGCGACGCCCGGTACGTGAAGAACACGATTCGGCTGCAACGCTCGCTCGACATCGGCGGACGTGCAGTCCTGTTCGCCAGTCGCCGCCGCCCGGCATGGCTGGTCGGTACCGCCATGCTCGGGGTCGCGAAGATCATCGAGAACATGGAGCTCGGCCACAACGTCATGCACGGCCAGTGGGACTGGATGAACGATCCGGAGATCCACTCCACCTCGTGGGAGTGGGACAACACGGGGCCCTCGGCGCACTGGAAGCAGACGCACAACTACATCCACCACAAGTACACCAACGTGTTGGGCATGGACGACGACGTGGGTTACGGCCTGCTGCGCGTCACCCGCGACCAGCGTTGGAAGCCGTTCAACATCGGCAACCCGGTCTACAACCTGTTGCTGCAGCTGTTCTTCGAGTACGGCGTGGCGCTGCAGCACCTGGAACTGGGCAAGGTGGCCAAGGGTCGCGTCCCACGTGAGGAATTCGAGCAGAAGCGTCGCGAGGTTCTCGAGAAGGTCGGCAAGCAGATGGGTAAGGACTACGTCCTGCATCCACTGCTCACCGGACCTGCCTGGAAGAGCACGCTGACGGCGAACATCGTCGCGAACATGATGCGCAACGTGTGGACCAACACCGTCATCTTCTGCGGGCACTTCCCCGACGGTGCCGAGAAGTTCACCAAGTCGGACATGGAAGGCGAAACGCAGGGGCAGTGGTACTTGCGTCAGATGCTGGGCAGCGCGAACTTCAACGCGGGTCCGGTCATGGAGTTCATGAGCGGCAATCTCTGCTACCAGATCGAGCATCACCTGTTCCCCGATCTACCCAGCAATCGTCTGCGGGAGATCAAGGTTCGGGTTCTCGAACTCGCGGAGAAGTACGACCTGCCGTACACGACCGGTTCGATCGTGCACCAGTACTTCCTGTCCTGGCGAACCATCGCCAAGCTGTCGCTTCCGAACAAGTACTTGAAGGCGACCAGCGACGACGCGCCGGAAACCGCGTCCGAGCGTAAATGGGAACAGGCGCCTGCAGGTCTGTTCGCCGTCGATCCCGACACCGGAAAGCGGCGTGGCCTTCGGACCGCGATCGCAGAAACCAAGAAGCGCAAGGGAATTCGCAGACTGGTCGGCAAAGCAGCCTGACCGCCTCCGATTCCGAGCAGCGAAGCCTGGTACAGACCCCGTGGGTCTCTACCAGGCTTCGTTCGTTCGAACCGCTTCCAGCAGGAGCCGTACGGCAGCCACCCGTCGTGCTGCATCCCCGGTGAGCGTGTCGAGAGCGCACTCGGGATCTGCCGGCGGACCCAGGTGAGTGCAGCCGCGGGGGCAGTCCTCGATGGTCTCGGCAAGGTCGGAGAATGCGGCCACGACGTTCTCCGGCGAGATGTGCGCCAATCCGAACGATCGGATGCCGGGAGTGTCGACCACCCATCCGCCGCCCGGTAGCGGCAGCGCCACCGACTGCGTCGACGTATGGCGGCCCTTGCCGACGCCCGAGACCACCCCGGTCGCGCGATAGGCGTCGGGCACCAGTCTGTTGACAAGCGTCGACTTGCCGACACCGGAGTGTCCGATGAGCGCGGTGACCTTGTTCGTCAGCATGGCGGTCAGTTCGGTCAGGTCCTCGGACTGGCCCGCCAGTACCACCGGGACGTCCAGATCGGCGAACGACGCGGTGAACTCGTCGGGTGCAGCGAGATCGCTCTTGGTCAGGCACAGCACCGGTTCGAGTCCGCCGACGTACGCCGCGACGAGAGCGCGCTCGACGAAGCCGGTGCGGGGAGGTGGATCGGCAAGCGCTGCGACGATGAGCAGTCGGTCGGCGTTGGCCACCACGACGCGTTCGAACGGGTCGGTGTCGTCCGCGGTGCGGCGCAGCACCGTTCGCCGCTCGGCCACGCGCACGATTCGGGCCAGAGTGTCGACCTTGCCCGACAGATCTCCGACGATGCCGACCTCGTCGCCCACCACGATCGGAGTTCGCCCCAGCTCGCGGGCCCGCATCGTCACGACCGGCCGAGACGGGTCACCGTCGAGTACGCAACCCCAGCGGCCGCGGTCCACGGACACCACCATGCCGGCTTCGGCGTCGTTGTGTTCGGGTCGAGTCTTGGTGCGCGGACGAGAACTCTTGCCCGGCCGGATGCGGACGTCGGACTCGTCGTAGCGGCGCGCGGTCAGGATCCGACCCCGCTGGGTGTGGAAGCGGACAACATCGTGTCCCACAGGTTCTCGAAGCCGGGGAGAGTCTTGGCGGTGGTGCCGATGTCGTCGACCTCGACGCCCGGGACGCGAAGCCCGACGATCGCGCCGGCAGTGGCCATGCGGTGGTCGGCGTAGGAGTGCCAGGTGCCGCCGTGCAGCGGCGCGGGATCGATGCGAATGCCGTCGTCGGTTTCGACCGCTCGCCCGCCGAGGCGCACTATCTCGGTCGTCAGTGCGGCCAGTCGGTCGGTCTCGTGACCGCGTAGGTGGGCGATGCCGCGCAGGATGGACGGCCCCTCGGCCAGAGTGGCGAGCGCTGCGACGGTGGGGGTCAGCTCGCCGACGTCGTGCAGATCGAAGTCGATGCCGCGTAACGTGTTCGGACCTTCTACGGTCAGCACCCCTGCGTGTAGTTCGACCACCGCGCCCATCTGCGTGAGGATCTCGCGGAACACATCACCGGGTTGAGTCGTAGACTCGGGCCAATTCGGTACTCGCACAACACCTTCGGTGACAGCGGCCGCAGCCAGGAACGGGGTGGCGTTCGAGAGATCCGGCTCGATGCTCCAATCGACGGGGGTGACCGAACCGGGATGCACGCGCCAGGTGTTCGCGTCTCCGCTCGATTCCGGGGTGTCGACTCGGACGCCCGCACGGCGCAGCATCTCCACGGTCATGTCGATGTGCGGCATGGACGGGACGGGCTTACCGATGTGATGGATCTCGATTCCCTCGTCGAACGCCGCGGCCGAGAGCATCAGACCCGAGACGAACTGCGACGACCCCGAGGCATCAGTCTCGACGGATCCACCACGCAGCGAACCGGTACCGCGCATCGTGAACGGCAGCGCGCTGCCATCGACGTCGGCGCCCACAGCGCGCAGTGCGTCGAGGATGGTGTCGAGCGGCCGTACGCGAGCCTGCTCGTCTCCGTCGAAGGACACCACGCCGTCGGCGAGCGCGGCCAGGGGCGGGACGAAACGCATGACCGTTCCGGCCAGGCCGCACTCGACGGCTCCACCGTGCAGCGTTCCCGGCGTCACACGGAGAGACGTCGGATCGTTGCGGTCGGCGGCCACCTGCACGCCCAGTGTCTCCAGAGCGTGGATCATCAAGTCGGTGTCGCGGCTGCGAAGCGCGCCGGTGACGGTTGACGGGCCGGATGCGAGCGAGGCGATGATCAGCGCGCGATTGGTGATCGACTTCGATCCGGGCAGAGTGACTGTCGCGTCGATGGGTCCATCGGCGGCGGGGGCTGTCCAAGTGCTCACCGGTCCATCTTCGCTCATCGGCGGTCAGTGTGCGGCGATGGGCGCGGTGACGGCGCGCGTGAGGCGAATCAGATCGGCCGGAGCGAGTTCGATCTCCAGGCCACGGCGACCCCCGCTGCACAGCACACGGTCGAACTCGAGTGCCGAGTCGTCGATGACGGTGGGCAGGGATCTTCGTTGGCCGAGCGGAGAAATTCCACCGAACACGTAGCCCGACGACCGTTCGGCGGCAGCTCTGTCGGCCATCGCGACCTTCCGCGTGTCCAGAGCGGCTGCTGCCGCTTTCAACGAGAGCAATCCGGTGACGGGTACCACCGCGACGGCCAGCGAACGATCGGCGCGTTCGACGACCAGGGTCTTGAACACCTGCTTCGGGTGCACGCCGAGGCGCTCGCCCAGAATCTCGGCGGCCTCGCTGCCGAACGACTGCGTGCGCGGATCGTGCTCGTAGGTGTGCACGATATGCGCCACCTTCCGTGCGGTGAGCAGCGCAAGAGCGGGAGTCGACGCAGCCATTCGTCGGACTCTATCGACTGCGGCGGGAACACCGCGGCGCGCGGCAGTGTTGTGACAGCGCAGATACGGATGCAGGCGGAAGGAATGACGAATGGCAGTGCTGACCGCGGGACGTCCCTTGGCGATCAAGGGGGTGATCTCGGCGCAGAAGCCGACTTCGGGCGCGGTAGCCTGGGTGGTGGAAGCTACCGAAGGGATCAGCGTGACAGAAGCCAGGACTCCCACCGAAGCGGACGAGAAGGCGATCGCCGAGCAGCGGGCAGCCGAGACCGGGGCCCAGCTGACCGAACGCTTCGAGCGTGACGCGCTGCCGATGCTCGACCAGCTGTACGGTGCCGCGCTGCGGATGACGCGCAATCCCGCAGATGCCGAGGACCTGGTGCAGGAGACGTTCGTGAAGGCCTACTCGGCGTTCCGGTCGTTCCGTGAGGGCACGAACCTCAAGGCGTGGCTCTACCGAATCCTGACCAACACCTACATCAACTCCTACCGCAAGAAGCAGCGTCAGCCTGCGCAGTACCCGACCGACGAGATCAGTGACTGGCAGCTCGCCGCGACCGCTGAACACACGTCCACCGGACTGCGCTCGGCCGAGGTCGAGGCGCTGGACGCACTGCCGGACGACGACATCAAGGCCGCTCTGCAGTCGTTGCCCGAGGAATTCCGGATGGCGGTGTATTACGCCGATGTCGAGGGTTTCCCGTACAAGGAAATCGCGGAGATCATGGGAACGCCCATCGGAACGGTGATGTCGCGCTTGCATCGTGGGCGTAAGCAACTTCGAGGTTTGCTGGCGGGTGTGGCCCGCGACCGTGGATTCAACCGGGACGGCGCAGTCGACCGGCACGAGCAGGAGGTAGTCCAGTGACGCGCACCGATGATTCCGGCGATGACATCATCGGCGGCGGTTCTGTGGGCGACGGCGGAGCCGACGCCGAATTCGAGCGACTGGATTGCTCGGCCGTGATCGCGGACGTATGGATCATGTTGGACAACGAGTGCGACGAGGCCAGCAGGCAACGGTTGCAGAAGCACATCGACGAGTGCGGATCGTGCTTCGAGGCGTACGGCATCGAGGAGAAGGTCAAGCGGCTGATCTCCCGTAAATGTGGCGGAGATCAAGCGCCCGCCGGGCTTCGCGAGCGACTCAGCCTGGAAATCCGACGCACGGTGCTGACCCGTAGCGTCGACTCCGAATAACCTGATCGTACCGACGACGAAGGGCCGAGAAGCAGTGCTTCTCGGCCCTTCGTGGCTGGTGGCAGAACGTCAGCTGTTGGGACGTTTGCCGTGGTTGGCCTTGTTGCCCTTACGAGCACGCTTCTTACGTCCACGCTTTCCCATGATGGGCTCCTCTCGTTTGTTCACTACAGTCTCCCACGTGTGATTGGCTTACTGTGACGGGCATGGTCTCCGGTGTGTGCCCGCCGCGGTTCGAGGTGTCGTGAGAGAGGGGTTCGCCGGTGTCCGAGGATGTTCGTGCGGAGATGGTGTCGACGGTGTTTCAGGTGGTCGTGGCCCGCGGTGATGCCGTCGAGGTCGGTGACACGTTGGTCGTGCTGGAGTCGATGAAGATGGAGATTCCCGTGCTCGCCGAGACCGCAGGCACCGTCACGTCCGTGGACGTCGCAGTGGGGGATGTCATTCAACAGGGCGATCTCATCGCTGTGGTGTCCTGACCGACGGCTGCGTGAGAACCTGTGTCGACCCTCAGTGACCTGCTGGCCGAACACACCGATCTGCCCGGTGCCGCGGTGGACCATCTGCAGCGCGTCGTAGGGGAGTGGCAGCTCCTGGCCGACCTGTCGTTCGCGGACGTATTGCTCTGGGTCGGTACCGACGATGTCTCGGACGGGTCGGCGGACGTGCTGTGTGTCGCCCAGTGCAGACCCACCACTGCGCCGACGGTGTTCACCCACGACATCGTGGGGACGACCATCTCCGAGTCCGAGCACCCCGAAGTGCTCGTCGCGTTGCAACAGCGAAAGATCGTGCAGGGTGGTGTTCTGACCCGCAGCGAGAGCATTCCCGTGCGGTGTGGAGAGCACGTCATCGCCGTGCTGACCCGCGACACCAATCCGGCCCAGCTTCGTCCGCCGAGTGCGCTCGAGGTCGCGTATCGGGAATGTGCGGACGATCTGTGCCTGATGATCAGCGAGGGAATGTTTCCGACGCCGGAAGAGCGAACCGACGTCAACTCGTCGCCGCGGGCCGGCGACGGCTTCATCCGCATCGATACCGAGGGACGGGTGGATTACGCGAGCCCCAATGCGCTGTCGGCGTACCACCGGATGGGTTTGACGACGGAACTGTCGGGCCGCGACCTCGCATCGGTGACGCGGTCTCTGGTGACCGACCCGTTCGATTCGCAAGAAGTGGCCGACCATATCCGGTCGTCACTGTCCGGCAACGTCGGACACCGAATGGAAGTGGACGCCCGCGGCGCGACGGTACTGGTGCGCACGTTGGCACTGCAGCCGCACGGTCGATCCGCGGGCGCAGCCGTACTCGTCCGAGACGTCACCGAGGTGAAGCGACGCGACCGTGCGCTGCTCAGCAAGGACGCGACCATTCGCGAAATCCATCATCGAGTGAAGAACAATCTGCAGACCGTGGCGGCTCTGCTGAGGCTGCAGTCGCGTCGGCTCGAGAACGAGGAAGCTCGTACCGCGTTGTCCGAATCCGTTCGCCGCGTGACGTCCATCGCGCTGGTGCACGAGATGCTGTCGATGTCGGTCGACGAAGAAGTGGACCTCGACGAGATAGTCGACAGGTTGGTGCCGATCATGCTCGACATCGCCACCGTCAACCCTCGGGTGCGGGTGGTCCGAGACGGCCAACTCGGTGTCTTCTCCGCCGAGCGGGCGACGCCGCTGGTGATGGTGTTGGCCGAGCTGGTGCAGAACGCGATGGAGCACGGGTTCGACGCCGGATCGGTCGGCGTGGTGCGCATCGGC
Organism: Rhodococcus sp. 05-2254-5; assembly: GCF_002258575.1. NCBI lineage: Bacteria > Bacillati > Actinomycetota > Actinomycetes > Mycobacteriales > Nocardiaceae > Rhodococcus > Rhodococcus sp. 05-2254-5. The sequence goes on from NZ_NOZG01000026.1 coordinate 63,692, forward strand.
GCCGATCGTTCGTCGAAATGGCTCGACGTCGTCATCCACGACGACGGCCGCGGATTGCCCGCAGGGTTCTCGTTGGAGCGTTCGGACGGACTGGGGCTGCAGATCGTACGCACTCTGGTGTCGGTCGAACTGAACGGTTCTCTGGGCCTGCATCCGGCTCCTGGAGGTGGCACCGACGCCATGCTGCGTGTGCCACTGGGCCGTCGGGTGCCGCGAGCCTGACGGGCCGCTCGTGAACAGTGCGTTACGAACGGGCCGCACTGTGACGTGAGAACGCCCGATCCGTGGAAGCGCCCGCTATGCAGTCCGACATGCAGAAGGCCCGGTATCCGCTGAGCGGATACCGGGCCTACCGAGTGTTGTGTGTCTGCGTCCTAGACGGAGCTACGTGCGCGCGTACGTGCGTTGCGTCGCTTGAGTGCACGGCGCTCGTCTTCGCTCATTGCGCCCCATACTCCTGCGTCCTGGCCGGATTCGAGTGCCCAGGACAGGCATTCTGCGGTGACGGGGCACCGAGTACAGACGACTTTGGCATCGGCGATCTGCGCGAGCGCCGGACCACTGTTTCCCACCGGGAAAAATAGTTCCGGATCTTCATCGCGACAAATTGCCTTGTGGCGCCAGTCCATCCTCTGCTCCTTACCGGGCGCCGAAGCGCCGTTTCGTTTCTCTTCTGTTTCACGAGTGGGTAACCAATGTTTCCGCACTGTTGCTTGTGAATGCTTTCACGAACTCAGGTGAAGTCAAGGGATACGCGCGTGACCGTGGTCAAGCTCACTCTGTTAGGCTCGCTTTAGCCTTCTGCGCTCCTTTGTACCCCGACTCGGCGGATATTGCTCGTGATTTCGCAGGAAATTGCCCATCGAGCATCTTCGCGCGCAGGTCACAGTGGGTCTCACGTGACGGGCGCGACAACATCCAATGCGTCGGGAGTCGAGAAGAACTCCGCCTCGGTGCGTTCACCCAGGTAGTCCCCGTCCATCTGCAGCCCCATCGGTTCTGTAGACGTAATTCGAACACTCGGGACGTCGTCGACTCGAATCAACTTGCGAGACTTCGGTTCTGCACCTTTGGCCAACAGCTGACGCGACACCCGCAGCGTGGGGAACAGTGCCGTCGAGCGCATCGCGAACACACCGAGACCCGAATCGAAAGCGGTCCCGGGATTGGTATGGACCGGACGATCGTTCAAGAAGGTCCACGGACTCGAGTTCGACACGAACGCATAGTGCACGTTCTCGAACGGATCCCGCCCGGGAACCTCCACCGTCAACTGCGCCGGACGACGCTTGTGCTTGAAGAACTCCTGCACCGAGAACCGGAGATAACGCGTCGCCGACACCGGCGTACCGTCCTTCCGGCTCGCATCGATGGCCCGACACACTTCCGCGTCCAAACCCATCCCGGCATTGAACGTGAACCACCGGTTGTCGCAATGCCCCAGACCGACCGTCCGCCGCGCCCGCGCGTCCAGTAGACCGATCAACTGATTCGTGGCCGCTACCGGATCCGCCTCGATTCCGAGAGAGCGGGCGAACACATTCGCACTACCACCGGGAACGACCGCAATAGGCGGAATCGCGCCGATCGTCACCGCCTGCATCGACGTCGGCAACGGAACCCCGAGCAGACCGTTGATGACCTCGTTCACCGTGCCGTCACCCCCGTGAACGATCACCAGGCCCACCCCGTCCTCACGGGCACCCCGAGCCAACTCCGACGCATGATCACGATGCGTCGTCTGCGCCACCGTCACGCGCAACCGACTCGACAATGCATGAGCCAACAGATCCCGAGCTGCAGCCGTCGTAGAAGTCGCATTGGGATTGACGATCAGCAGCGCACGCACAGGAACAAACACTAACCGGGTGGCTCGGCGGACTCCACCGGCACCACCCGGCTCGTTCCGCAGGCTCCATTCCCGCCACCCGGGTCGTTCCGCAGGCTCCACTCCCGGTTGCCTAGGCTGGTCCCGTGTCCACCCAACCCGAGAACCTCACCCCACCGGTCACTTTTCGATCCGCCGGGGTCCTCGTCGCAGCACAAGGTGCCGTCTCGCTGGTCGCGGCCTTCGTTCTCGTCGTGCGCGCGGTCTCCGGAGAGGGCGACAACGCTGTCGCGAACGGGTACGGCACGGCCGGGTGGTTCGGCGTGCTGGGCCTCGGCGTCGGGGCTGCAGGCGTCGCCCTGATTCTCGGCAAACGGTGGGGGAGGGCACTGGCAACCGTCGTACAGCTACTGCTGCTTCCCGTCGTGTGGTCGCTGCTCACCGGTTCACATCAGACCGTCTACGGCATCGTTCTGGGAATCGTCGTGGTTGCCGTGCTGGTGCTGCTGTTCAGTCCACCCTCGTCGCAGTGGATGGCGGCCGAGTACAGCGACGTCGACGACGAACCGCGTCTCTAGGACGCTGTCGCTGCCAGGTCCCTCAGGGCACCGTCGGTCAATCGGAATGTGGTCCACTCGTCCTGAGCCTGCGCGCCCAACGCTCGGTAGAACCCGATCGACGGGGTGTTCCAGTCCAACACCGACCAGGTCAGCCGCGTGTAGCCGTTGGCTTCGCACTCGGCCGCCAACGCTGCCAGCAGTGCGGTTCCGAACCCATGGCCGCGTGCGTCCGGCTGCACGTAGAGGTCCTCCAGATAGATTCCCTTGACCCCGTCCCAGGTGGAGAAGTTCAAGAACCACAGCGCGCACCCCACCACCACGCCGTCGTGCTCGGCGACGTGCGCGAATACCGACGGATTCTCACCGAACAGAGCCGACCGAAGGTGGTCGTCTCGGACCGTGCACAACGAGGACGCCTTCTCGTACTCCGCCAGTTCGTGGACCAACCCGCAGATGGCGGATACATCGTCTTCGGTGGCGCGGCGGATCATCGTGGACCTCCGGCCGGGTCGGTGCCGATCGAGCGATCGGTGGCTGCAGAGAGAATCGAGGGGTGAACATTGTGGGCGATGAGCTGTCGAAAGGAGTGCTCGAAACCGAGCAGTGAGTAGGCGGCCGGGGACAATGCGAAGCGCTTCCCTTCGGTGATGGACGCTTCCGTCCAGCCGGCGATCAGTGCTCTCGAGAAATGGCCGTGTCCCACCAGCACCACGTCCCGGCCTTCGAGCAGTGGAAGAACAACGGACAACACCAGTTCGACGCGAACAGCGATGTCACCGATCGACTCTCCGCCCGGGCACGGGTGCGTCCAGACGGTCCAGTGCGGCACTGTCTCGTGGATCTCCGACGACGTGATGCCCTCGTAGTCGCCGTAGTCCCACTCCGACAGCGCATCCCATGTTCGATCGACCTGGAGCCCCGCGAGATCGGCTGTTCGACGGGCCCGTTCGCGCGGGCTGCTGATGACCACCGGGTCGCGCAAATTCAGCAGAGTCAGCAGTGAGCCGGCCTCGACTGCCTGCTGCTCACCGTGCGCGGTGAGTGGAACATCGGTGTTTCCGGTGTGCTTACCCGCGAGGGCCCATTCGGTTTCCCCGTGACGGAGTAGAACGACTCGGCCGGCCTCGACGGCTCCGTGGTTGGTCATGCACACGATCATGCCTGCCGGTCGGGTGTGGGCTTCGTCATACCGAACCGGTGGATGTGTCCGAAAACGCGATTGAGTCCAGACCTACCGGACGGTTATTCTCTTCTGGATCTTCACCGTCGCAGGCAACGCAGTCCTGCCCGTCAGTGTGCTCACTGCATTGACCTCGTAGCTCTTCTCATCGATCTGGAGAACAATGACCGACTTGCAGAAGCCCGCGCCCTCCGGTGCCCCGGAGAAGCTCGACGGAGCGTTGCTGAAGATCGCCGGTGTCGTCGTTCTCGGCGCGATCATGTCGATTCTCGACGTCACCGTCGTCAGCGTGGCCCTGAGGACGTTCACTGACGTGTTCGAGACCACCTATGCCAACGCGGCCTGGACGATGACCGGTTACACCCTCGCCTTGGCCACCGTCATCCCGTTGACGGGCTGGGCAGCGGACCGTTTCGGCACCAAGCGTCTCTACATCACGGCACTGGTGCTGTTCGTACTCGGTTCGGTGCTGTGCAGTTTCGCCTGGGACATCACCTCGTTGATCGTGTTCCGCGTACTGCAGGGCCTCGGCGGAGGCATGTTGATGCCCCTGGGCATGACGATCATGACGCGTGCCGCCGGCCCCGAACGGATCGGCCGGGTGATGGCCGTGCTCGGTGTGCCGATGCTGATCGGGCCCATCGCCGGCCCCATCCTCGGCGGGTGGCTGATCGAGGCCGCGAGCTGGCATTGGATCTTCCTCATCAACTTGCCGATCGGCATTCTTGCGCTGATCGCCGCAATCGTGATCTTTCCGCGAGACAATCCGACCCCGTCGGAATCGTTCGACTTCCGCGGGATGCTGATGCTCTCGCCCGGTCTGGCCCTGTTTCTCTACGGTGCGTCGTCGGTCGTCGAAACCGAGACCGTGTTGGCCGTCAAGGTGCTGGTTCCGGTCATCGTGGGCCTGGTGCTGATCGTGTTGTTCGTCTTCCACGCTCTGCGCGTCGAGCATCCGTTGATCGACCTGAGGCTCTTCCGGAACCGCTCACTCACCGTCGCGGTCATCACGACCACCTTCTTCATGGTCGCGTTCATGGGCGCAGGGTTGCTGTTTCCCAGCTACTTCCTGCTCCGCGGCGAGTCCACACTGTCGGCCGGGCTGCTTCTCGCACCGCAGGGTATCGGCGCGATGATAGCCATGCCGATCGCCGGAGTGATCGCGGACAAGACCGGTCCAGGACGAATCGTGCTGATGGGCATGGTCCTGATCACCGCAGGCATGGCGGTGTTCACCCAGGTCGGCACCAGCACGTCGTACACGTTGTTGATCGGAGCCTTGTTCGTCATGGGGCTGGGGCTCGGCTCGACGATGATGCCCATCATGACTGCTGCGCTGCAGACGTTGACGAACGAAACAGTCGCTCGCGGTTCGACATTGATGAACATCGTCCAGCAGGCGGCCGGATCGATCGGAACCGCGCTGATGTCGGTGGTGTTGACCGCGCAGCAGAAGCCGGCGCTGACGGCCTCGAGCCAGCTCGAAGCATTCGACATCTCGGCGCGCGCGTTCGGGACCACCTTCATGGTCGCGTTGGTGCTCATCGTCATCACGTTCGTGCCCGCGTTCTTCCTGCCCCGAACCAAGCACGTTTCTCCGGAATCCGCGCCGCCGATCGTGATGCACTGACGCGCCCGGAACCGACAAACCTCGCTCGAGCGGCGAATCTAGGCAAGGATCAGGGCGTGACGACAATTCTTGCGGTAGCGAATCAGAAGGGCGGCGTGGCCAAGACCACTACGGTCGCCTCGCTGGCAGCCGCGCTGCACGCACTCGACCGACGCGTTCTGGTGGTCGATCTCGACCCGCAGGGATGCCTGACGTTCTCGCTCGGTCACAACCCGGACAAGCTCGACTCGTCGGTGCACGAGGTATTGACCGGGGACGCACAGGTCGAGGACGTACTGATCGAGACGGCGGAGGGGATCGTGCTGTTGCCCGCCACGATCGACCTCGCGGGTGCGGAGGCGCTGCTGCTCATGCGCGCCGGTCGCGAGTTCGCACTCAAGCGTGCTCTGGCACCGATTCTGCAGGATTTCGACGTGGTCGTCATCGATTGCCCACCCTCGCTCGGTGTTCTCACGCTCAACGGTCTCACTGCCGCGCAATCGGTTCTGGTCCCGCTCCAGTGTGAGACGCTCGCTCACCGCGGCGTCGGACAACTACTGCGGACGGTGTCCGAGGTGCAGCAGATCACCAACCCCGACCTCGCACTGCTGGGTGCACTGCCCACCCTGTTCGATGCCCGTACCACCCACAGCCGTGACGTGCTCGGCGATGTTTCTGACCGGTACTCGCTGCCGGTCCTCGCTCCGCCGATCCCCAGGACGGTGCGTTTCGCGGAGGCGAGTGCATCCGGCGCAACGGTGCTGTCGGGGCGAAAGAACAAGGGCGCGCAGGCGTATCGCGAGCTGGCCGAGAACTTGTTGGCCCACTGGGAGGGCACAGCAGAACTGAAGACGTACGACCCTGCGGAGTAGCTCCTCCGATCGGCCGTCCTCGATCAACCCAGCGCGACCAGGTCGGAACCGCGCTGCTCGACGACGACATCGCCGATCACGGAGGTCTGCACCGGTCCGTCGTAGTCGCCGCGATCGATCGGAATCTCGGCAATCACCGTGCCGGTGGCGAGCTCGACCACCGCGATCGCGTCGGGCACGGGAACCAGTAGCCTGCCGGCCATGACGGCACCGCTGCCGAGGGCCCCGGGCATGGACCACGCCGGAGTCAGGTCGGTGGAGTTCAGTGCCTGCACTCCGGAGCCGGTGAACCAGGTGAACACCGAACCCTGTTTCGCTGCCGGCGAGGCGGGCGGTGCGGATGTTGGGCCGAGGCCCGCGGGGAGAGCGAACTCGGAGACGGCCGTGGCGGTGTCGTCGTAGAGCGCGATGCGCGCAGGGGCACCGTTTGCGGACGGAACATACAGCGCGACAAGGCTTCCCGTCAGAGCCAGGACGCGTCCGGATGTCGGCTCCTGCTCCGAGGTGACGAGATCCGGGACCACCGAGGATCCGTACTCCTCGGGTTCGCTCGCATCCTTGGGGGCAGGGTTGAGCAGAGACAGTCGTGCGGCCGGCTCACCCGGGCACTGTTCGAGTACCGCCGTCCGCGAATTGGACGACGTGGTGGACAGGAGCGTGCATCCGGTTCTCGGCTGAGTACCCGGGTTGACCGGAGCATCGACGCGCCCGTATTCGAGTGTGCGCACCATGTCCGAGCGCCACAGTTCCATCCGAGTGTCACCTCGCGAGGTCACGTAGGTGCCGTCGGACGAGAGGTACACCGAGTCGTCTGCGTCGGACGTGCGCTGTGCTGTGCGGACGCCGGTCGATCCGTCGAGCGTGGTCACCTGCGAGCAACCGCGGTCGTCGCGGTAGACCGAGACGGCAGTGTTCCAGGAGGCGATCACCGAGCACAGGGGTAGGTCTCGCGAGTACGACCACGCCGGGTCGCCGGAACGGGGGTCGTGGCCGACGACCGAACCGCCATCGGCGGTCACGACTGCCGAACCGGTCACAACCGGAACCGGCGTATGCGCCGAATCCGTCGCCGAACTCGGTGCCCGCCACAACTCGGACAGGGCGGCGGGCACGGAGGCGGCCGCCTCGGACGGCGCGAGTGGATTGTCGGCCGTGACAGAGGTGGTGCCCCGAGCGTCACCCGTGAGCCAGGCGACGCTCGCGGCCACGACCACCGTCACCGCGATGACTGCCGCGACGACGAGATCGGTTCTCGACCTACGTTCTGGAGCCAGCACGGCTGGAGACTACTCCGACGCGCTCGCCGTCGACGGTCCGGTCTCGGCGGACGATCCGCTCGTGCGGCGACGGCGTCGGCGACGAGGAGCGGTCTTGGTCGACGCTTCCGGTGTCGACGAATCGGTCGAATCCGACTGTGCTGCAACAGGGTTCGCGGTCGATGCAGAGGCGTTGGCCGAGTCGGTCGAGGTCGAGGCCTGGTCCCCGTCCTGTCCCGCGCGGGTGCGACGGCGGCTGCGTGAGCGGCGCGGTTTGCTCGGTGCGGACGCCTCTGCCGACGGTGCTGCGGACTCGGTGTCGGGGGCCTTGTCAGCGGCCTGCTCTGCGGCTCGCGCGGGTGCCGCCTTGCGTACGGTGCCGGTCGCATCGGTGGGGATATCGAGCTCGGCGAACAGATGCGGCGAGCTCGAGTAGGTCTCGACCGGATCCGGCATACCCAGATTCAGGGCCTTGTCGATCAGCTGCCAGCGCGGGATATCGTCCCAGTCGACGAGGGTGACGGCGATACCGGTGCGCCCTGCACGGCCGGTACGGCCGATGCGGTGGACGTAGGTCTTCTCGTCCTCGGGGCACTGGTAGTTGATGACGTGGGTGACGTCGTCGATGTCGATACCTCGGGCCGCGACGTCGGTGGCGATCAGCACGTCGATCTTGCCGGTGCGGAACGCCTTGAGAGCCTTCTCGCGTTGGACCTGCCCGAGATCTCCGTGGACCGCGCCGACCGAGTAGCCACGCTCGGCGAGCTCGTCGGAGACCTTCTGCGCGGTGCGCTTGGTGCGGGTGAACACCATCGTCGCGCCGCGGCCTTCCGCCTTGAGCACCTTGGCGACCATCTCGACCTTGTCGAGTGCGTGCGCCCGGTAGACGTGCTGGGCGGTGCGATCGTGCACGGCGGAGGACTCAGCCTCTTCGGCCCGGATGTGCGTCGGCTGCGTCAGGAACGTGCGCGCCAGCGTGATGATCGGGCCGGGCATCGTCGCGGAGAACAGCATCGTCTGACGCTTGTCGGGGACCATGCCCAGGATGCGTTCGATGTCGGGAAGGAACCCGAGGTCGAGCATCTCGTCGGCCTCGTCGAGAACCAGGACGCCGACCTTGCCGAGGATCAGGTGGTTCTGCTTGGCGAGGTCGAGTAGACGGCCGGGGGTGCCGACGACGACGTCGACGCCGTTCTGGAGCGCGCTGATCTGAGCTTCGTACGGGCGGCCGCCGTAGATGGAAAGAACCTTCACCGGGCCGTTCGCGCCGCTGAGGTACTTCGATGCATTCTCGAGGTCGGAGCTGACCTGAACACACAGCTCACGGGTCGGCACGATGATCAGCGCGCGTGGCGTGCCGTCGAGCGGGGTCGTTCCGGAATTCTCCGTGGCGAGACGATGCAGAAGAGGCACACCGAAACCGAAGGTCTTGCCCATTCCGGTCCTGGCCTGCCCGATGAGGTCGTCGCCCGCGATGGCCAGCGGAAGAGTGAGCTCCTGGATGGCGAAGGTGCGCTCGATACCCATGTCGGCGAGTGCACGAACGATGTCGGCGTCGACGTTCAACTCGGCGAACGTCGGTGGCACATGCGTGTCGTCCAGTTGGGCCGACAGGGTGGTGTCGCCGGTCTCGGATTCTTGGTCTACGACTATCTTGCTCAGGGGACTGGCCTTCCTCGTGGTCGAACGTACGCACAAGGAAGGGCACAGGCCTATTGCCGGCCGAAGTCGATGCCCTCAATCCGATGTGATGTCGCCGTCAGCCTCAGCGCGGCCGCGAACTGTGACGTTCGCTGCGGCGAAGCTCTCGAGGCGACCCGGATCAGGTGCGCACACATTATCGATGATCGCCGCATCGGCTTTCGGTCCGTGTGACAGGTCCGCGAGCAACGATCGACACCATGGTAGCTTGCCCGGCCAGATTCTCCACGGTCGACGGGTCGCGGCAGGTGTGACGCGCCCCGCGACGGGGCGTCGGACACGGGTCTACGATTCGTGGAATGGGAGCCCATTCGCCGGAGTCGTCGTCGCCCGCAGTTGCATCCACCGCCCTCGTCGGGTCGAGCGATCCGGACAGAGGGGAGCCCGCGATCGCACACGATCACCCGGGCGTTCCCGACTTGTTCGCCGTGCTCGCCTACGGCGAGATCTCTGCGTTCTACCGGTTGGCTGAGGACGCTCGAATGGCTCCGTCCATGGAAGGCCGGGTGGCGCTGGCGAGTATGGCCGCCGCCGAGATGAGTCATTTCGAGACGTTGGAACAGGCTTTGTCCAACCGTGGCCTCGACGTGTATTCGTCGATGGATCCGTTCGTGCGGGCTCTGGACGAGTACCACGCCTCCACCACGCCGTCGACCTGGTTGGAGTCGTTGGTCAAGGCATACGTGGGTGACGGAATCGCCGCTGATTTCTACCGGCAGATCGCGCACAGCCTCGCCCCCGACGTCGCGGAGATCGTCCGCGACGTGTTGGCCGAGACCGGGCACTCGGAGTTCGTCGTCCACGAGGTGTCCGAACGGGTCCGGGCGAGCTCCCAGGACAAGGCACGCCTGATGTTGTGGGGGCGTCGACTGCTCGGCGAGGCGATCACGCAGGCCCAGTTCGTGCTCGCGCAGCGCGAGTCGCTGACCGATCTCGTCATCACCGCGTCGGGCGACCTCAACGGGGTCGTCGCTCTGTTCGATCGCATGCAGGAGCAGCATGCCGAGCGGATGTCCTCGCTCGGGTTGGACTGATCGGCTAGATCGGGCACCGGGCGGGGCGGGTCCCCGCCGGTGTTCGCTGACAGCACAGGCCTGGAAGCGGCTGCGGCACGCGGGCTGCACTAGCCTGGCGAGAACAGCGTCAGTTGTCGAGAGTTCGGAGGTTGACCGTGGAGGTCAAGATCGGTGTGTCGGAGAGTTCCCGTGAGCTCGTCGTGAACAGTGCGCAGTCCCCGGCCGAGGTCGAGGCGCTCGTATCGACCGCCTTCGCAGGTAAGGACGGAGTGCTGTCGTTGGAGGACGAGAAGGGACGCAAGTTCTTGATCCAGACCGCCAAGGTGTCGTACGTCGAGATCGGCCCGTCCGATCCTCGCAAGGTCGGGTTCGCAACCACCTGAGACGGCCGGTAACACCACACGCCCCTCGTTCTACTCGAACGAGGGGCGTGTGGCGTATGTGGGCGGGATGCCCGACCGGCTGGTTACGGAGACTGCAGCGGAACGTGCGACAAGCCGCCCCAGGCCAGTGAGACCGTGGTGTCGACGGCGTCTTCCTTGGAGATCGGCCGATCTGCTTCAAGCCAGTAGCGCGCGGTGAACTGGCTGGCACCGACTAGGCCGACGGCCAGCACTCGTGCTCGGTACGGATCGAGTCCGGAATCGTGGGCGACCAGGTCGAAGACGGCGTCGACGCATGCTTCGGTCGCCTGCTCCACGCGGGCGTTGACCTGAGGGTCACCCATCAGATCCGACTCGAAGACCAGACGGAAACCCTGGGTGTCGGTGTCGACGAAATCGTAGAACGCCAGAACCGCGGCGCGGACGCGTTGCTTGTTGTCCGTCGTCGAACGCAGAGCCTGACGAACCCCGGCGATGAGGGTGTCGACGTAGCTCTGCAGTACCGCCAGGTACAGCTCGAGTTTGCCGGGGAAGTGCTGGTAGAGAACCGGCTTGCTGACTCCGGCGCATTCGGCGATCTCGTCCATTCCCGACGCGTGATAGCCGCGGGTCACGAAGATTTCGCTCGCAGCAGCCAGCAGTTGCGCCCGACGGGCATCACGCGGCAGCCTGGCGCTGCGGCGGTTGCCGGTGGTGGCCGGACGGTCGGAGGACCTCCGGTCGTCGAGATCTGTCATCAAATATGTTCCCATCGCGTCGACAGCTGCGCTCGTCTTGGTTCGACAACGTGCGGTCCGGCGTGAACTTTCGGCGGGTGGCCTTCGGTTCGGACCGCTCGTAGCGCAGATCACGGGCAACGATACTCGTGGCCGTCGGCACCGCTGGGATCCTGGGGGATCCTTGTCGGAAACGGGCGATCTCGAATCACATCGGATGGTTTGTTTGTACGATGTTTGTCGTACCGAGAGCCCGATAGATCCGTCCCCGGTATCGGCGTGCCGAGCGGCGAGCGAGCAGGATTGTGAGATCGTGAGCGAGTGACTGACCGAGGCGAGCCGCGAATTCGCGGCGGTGTGCAGTCCGGCGGGTTCGACGAGCGGTCGGACGATCTTCCACGAGGCGTGGGTGGTCGTGGGTCGCATCAGCCGTTGCGCGCGCAGTGGGACCCGACGCAGCGCGAGGTCAAGGACCGCAGTCGCCGCCCCGAGCGTGACGTGCGTAAACAGACCAAGCTGGGAAAGTTCGCCGCCACCTACGGCTGGCGGGCGTACGCGGTACCGATCCTGATCGCCGTCACCGCGCTCGTGGTCGTCGATGCCGTTCGGGCCGGTGACCCGGTCGTCGGCACCGCCTCTCAGGGCACCTCGCAGGACCCAGGTTTCGGCACGCTGAGCTCCGATACGTCCGGAACCGGAATCATCGGGGTCCCGCCGCAGGCCGACGGCAACTTCGCGGAAACGATCTCGTCCGGTGAGCTGCCCGACGGTGGACCGTTCGCGGTGCAGGGGGCAGGCACCTGGCACACCGTCGCCGGAAGCACCGAGCAGGTCGGCCAGGGAACCGAGCGGGTGTTCACCTACACCGTCGAGGTCGAAGACGGTGTGGACACCGTCGGTTTCGGCGGCGACGAGTCGTTCGGCCGTCTGGTGGATCAGACATTGGCCAACCCCAAGAGCTGGACCAACGACCCACGTTTCGCGTTCCGCCGTATCGATCAGGGTGACCCGGATTTCCGGATCTCCCTGACGTCGCAGATGTCCATTCGGCAGGCGTGTGGATACGACATCCAACTCGAGGTGTCCTGCTACAACCCCGGCATCGAACGGGTCGTGCTCAACGAACCCAGATGGGTACGCGGAGCGATCTCCTTCCAGGGAGACATCGGTTCGTACCGTCAGTATCAGATCAACCACGAGGTCGGACACGCCATCGGCTACCAGCAGCATCAGCCGTGCGAGACCGACGGCGGGCTGGCACCGGTGATGATGCAGCAGACGTTCGGAACGGCCAACGACGACATCGCGCGGCTCGACCCGGAAGGCGTCGTGCCCATGGACGGCAAGACCTGCCGGTTCAACCCGTGGCCCTATCCGCGCGGGTGAGCGATCGCGGATTAGATTCGAAGGCGGCGAACGCAATTGTGCGGTCGCCCCGTCGAGTCGAGGAGAGTCGCTGAGCGTGGTCCATCTACCGCCACTGGTCGAAGCCACCGGTGAACTGACCTCCGAGGAGGTTGCCAGGTACAGCCGTCACCTGATCATTCCGGACGTCGGAACGGACGGCCAGAAGCGGTTGCGGAACGCCCGCGTGCTCGTGGTCGGAGCCGGCGGACTAGGTTCGCCTGCGCTGCTGTACCTCGCGGCCGCCGGCATCGGAACTCTGGGCATCGTGGAATTCGACGACGTCGAGCTGTCCAACCTCCAGCGACAAGTCATCCATGGGCGGTCCGACGTCGGACGACCGAAGGCCGACAGCGCACGGGACTCGATCCTCGAACTCAACGACGGCGTCTCGGTGGTGCTGCACAGGGTCCGCCTCGACTCGTCCAACGCGATCGACCTCTTCGGCAATTACGATCTCGTTCTCGACGGCACCGACAACTTCGCCACCCGCTACCTCGTCAACGACGCGGCCGCACTGGTCGGTATCCCGTACGTGTGGGGTTCGATCTACCGGTTCGAGGGGCAGGTCTCGGTGTTCTGGGATGCAGCTCCGGGCGGCGTCGGGATCAACTATCGAGATCTGTACCCCGAGGCTCCGCCGCCGGGAATGGTGCCCTCCTGCGCCGAGGGCGGCGTCCTGGGCGTGCTCTGCGCCTCGATCGGGTCGGTGATGGTGACCGAAGCCATCAAGTTGATCACCGGAATCGGCGAGACGCTGCTGGGACGGCTGATGATCTACGACGCGTTGGCCATGAGCTACCGAACCGTCGGACTGGCCCGTGATCCGCACCGAACCCCGATCACGGAACTGATCGACTACGACGCCTTCTGCGGGGTGGTGCCGGCCGTCGAATCCGACGACGCCTCGATCAGCCCCGAGCAGCTACGGGCGATGTTGGATTCCGGACGCGAGGTCGCCTTGATCGACGTGCGTGAGCCGGTGGAGTGGGACATCGTCCGCATCGAGGGCGCTCGGCTGATACCACGCGGGCGAATTCTGTCCGGGGCGGCGTTGGCCGAACTGCCACAGCAGGTACCGATCGTTCTGTACTGCAAAACCGGCATCAGGTCCGCGGAGGTTCTCGACGCTCTCGTCGGTGCCGGTTTCACCGACGCAACCCATCTCGACGGCGGAATCGTGGAGTGGGCCAAGCAGATCGAGCCCGGCCTGCCCATCTACTGACGTGGCGGCTGGGCCGCATGCGCGCGTCGTCCGCAGAGCTCTGCCCGATCGACGGTACCGTGGCGTTCGTGAGCTCTGTCGAACCTCCTCAGCACGTGATCTCTACGTTCGGGCTGCGCGATGTCGAGCCTGCGCCACTGGGTGCGGACTGGGACGGAGGGTGGCGTCTGGGTGACGTCGTGCTCTCGCCCGTCGCCGATCATGCTCGCGCAGCCTGGTCTGCGAAGGTGCGAGAAACACTGACTGTGGACGGTGTTCGCCTCGCTCGACCGGTGCGCTCGACCGATGGTCGATACGTCGTGTCCGGTTGGCGTGCAGATACGTTCGTCGCGGGCGAACCCGAGCCTCGCCACGACGAAGTGGTCTCGTTGTCCATGCGGTTGCACGCAGCGACCGCGCAGTTGGAACGTCCCCGCTTCTTGGTGCAGCCACCCGTCGCCCCGTGGGCCGACGTCGACGTGTTCGTCGCGGCCGACCGGGCTGCCTGGGAGGCCGTTCCGCTACGGACCGCTCGCGGTGCGGGTGCGCCCGAGCCGTCGTCGAGTGACGGCAAGAGCAGCCTCGAATTGGTCAAACAGCTTGCGACACTGCGCAAGCCCGTCGAATCGCCGGATCAATTGGTACACGGCGACCTGTTCGGGACGGTGTTGTTCTCCGGCAGCGATGCACCGGGGATCAGCGACATCACCCCGTACTGGCGTCCGGCGTCGTGGGCTGCGGGCGTCGCTGTGGTGGACGCGCTCTCGTGGGGAGACGCCGACGACGGTCTGGTGGGCCGGTGGGACGATCTACCGGAATGGCCGCAGATGCTGTTGCGCGCGTTGATGTTTCGTCTGGCTGTGCACGCACTTCATCCGCGGTCGACGTCGGAGGCATTTCCCGGCCTCGCGCGCACGGCAGATCTGGTGCGTCTCATTCTGTAGGTTCGGGCGCGTGGCCCGGAGGGGCGGAGAGTTCGCGGAACAGCGACCGGGCGGAGGCGATTGCCCGGGCCGAATCACCGTCCACGATCGCGTCGACGAGGGCTGTGTGCTCGGCGACGTAGTCGTCGTCGTGAGCGGTGGCGTGTTCTCTGATCGTCTCGTGGATCACCGGTAGCAAGGAGTCGTAGAACTCCAGATAGATCGCGTTGTGGCTGGCGGCGACGATGCTGCGATGCAGGCGCGCGTCGATTCGCACGGCGTCGGCCAACGGCACGTCGCCGCTCGACCAGGCGACATTGCGGTTCTCGAGGGCGTCGTTCATCTCTCGGATGTCGTGCTCGTCGCGTCGATCCGCAGCCAATGCTGCTGCGGTCACCTCGAGAGTTTCCCGTAGCTCGGTGACGTCGCGATAACGGGCGTCCGAGAAGTACTTGCCCAGGGTGCCGCCGAGGTCCGAGCAGGTCATGACGAACGTTCCCGACCCCTGCCGTCGCTCGACCATGCCGGCGTGGACGAGTGCCTGAACGGCCTCACGAACCGTGTTTCGCCCGGTGCCGGTCATCTCGCACAGCTCCGGTTCGGTGGGAATTCTGCTGCCGACCGGCCATCGTTTCGACGTGATCTCGTCGCGCAGGGCTGCAGTGACCTGGGTGATCAGGCTCGATCGGTGGACCTGGCGCACGGAGGCTCCTCGTTCTGGGGGCGGTGCAGTGCTCGGGGTGCTGCGCCGACGATGATACTGCGTTGCACCCGATGATCCGGTCATCCTATGATTACGCGGTGAGTGCGCCTACCGTTTCCGAGACCACCCAGACCGGTACATCACTCGTTCGCGGCCGCCTACTGGTGTTCGCCGCCATCGTTCTCTCTGCGCTGACGCTGCGCGCCGCCGTGACGTCCATCAGCCCTCTGTTCGGCAGGATCGCAACGGATCTGCAGTTCGGGGATGCCGTGATCGGCGTCGTCGGGATGCTGCCGCCGGCGATGTTCGCCGTGTTCGGGTTGGCGACACCGTTTCTCGCCAAGCGCACCGGTCTCGAGCGCGCCGCCCTGCTCGCCATGGCGTTGACCACGATCGGGATGGCCACCCGGGCATTTGCGCCGAACACGGCGTCGTTGCTGGCGCTGTCCGCGATCGCCCTCGCCGGCATGGGTATCGGAAACGTCGTCATCCCACCCCTGGTCAAGCGGTACTTCTCGGATCGACTCGCAGTGGTCAGCACCATCTACATCTGTGCACTCCAGATCAGCACCATGATTCCGCCCCTGCTCGCGGTTCCGGTCGCCGATGCCCACGGGTGGCGGCTCTCCATCGGGGTCTGGGCGATCGTCGGTGTTGCCGCAGCATTGCCGTGGCTCGGTGTCGTGATCGCCCGACGCGGTCGCGACGAGAAGGACGTCTCGGCCGAGGCCGGTTCGGCGGCCGTGCACACCCGTTCCGGCGGCCGCATCCATCGATCCTCGCTCGCGTGGGGAATGGTGATGATGTTCGCGATGACGTCGCTGATCACGTATTCGATGTTGACGTGGCTGCCGACGCTGTTGATCGACTCGGGTATCGGCGAGGGGTTGGCCGGAGCCTCGGTCGCCGCGTTCGGAGCGATGGGCCTGGTCACGTCGCTGGCCACGCCGACCCTCTGCGCAAAATTGCGTAATCCGTTCGGGCTCGTCCTGGTCGCCGCGGTGTGCTACCTCTGTGGGTTCTCCGGCTTGCACTTCTCGCCTGCCGCCGGAACGGTGATCTGGGTGTGCCTGATCGGTCTCGGCACGATGACGTTCCCGATGTCCCTGACGCTGATCAATCTCAGGACCCGCACCGCGGTGGGCTCATCCTCGCTCTCGGGCTTCACCCAGGGGTTGGGCTACGTGGTGTCGGCCACCGGCCCGATTCTGTTCGGCTTCCTGCATACCGTGTCCGGCGGTTGGGGACTGCCGCTGACGCTGCTCACCGGATGCGTTGTGATTCTGCTGGTCGGCGGCTATCTGTGCTGTCGACCTCGGATGCTCGAAGACTCCTGGTGACCCGGCTCGTCGACGCGTTCGATCTCACGTACACGTCGACGAGCGGGTGAGAACGAGTTAATCAGCGGGTCACCGCACGCAGCGCCGCTGCAACATGGCTTTCCTATCTTGGTGTCACTCACCGAACCAGGAGGCCATACGTGACCAGCCTTTCTCGCAGCGCTTCAGCCGAAACCGGCTCTGCTGCCACCGCACCCGTTCCGCCCGGAACCGTTCCCGTCTCGGTGAATCACCGGATCGCGCATTGGAATTCCGAGGACGTGCAGGCGTGGGAAGGCGGCGGTAAGCAGATCGCCAAACGAAACCTGATCTGGTCGGTCGTCGCCGAACACGTCGGCTTCTCGATCTGGTCGATCTGGTCGGTGATGGTGTTGTTCATGCCGTTGTCGGTCTACGGCATCGATGCCGCGGGCAAGTTCTTCCTGGTGGCCGTCCCCACCCTCGTCGGTGCTGTCCTGCGCATTCCGTACACGTTCGCCACGGCGAAATTCGGCGGGCGCAACTGGACCATCTTCAGCGCTCTGGTGTTGCTGATTCCCACGCTGTTGACGATGTACTTCATGTTGAACCCGGCCTCGTACACCACGTACATCATCGTGGCGGCGTTCGCCGGAGTCGGCGGCGGTAACTTCGCCTCGTCGATGACGAACATCAACGCCTTCTATCCGCAGCGCGAAAAGGGATGGGCCCTCGGACTCAACGCCGGCGGAGGCAACATCGGCGTACCGGTCATCCAGCTCATCGGTCTGCTGGTCATCGCTACCATCGGCAACACCGCGCCCGAGATCGTCTGCGCCGTGTACCTGGTGTTCATCGCGATCGCCGCCGTCGGTGCCGCGCTGTACATGGACAACCTCGACAACCAGAAGACCAACGGCCGCTCCATGATCGACGTGTTGAAGTTCTCCGACGCATGGTGGATCGCCTTCCTCTACATCGGCACGTTCGGATCGTTCATCGGCTTCAGCTTCGCATTCGGGCAGGTACTCCAGATCAACTTCCTGGCCGGATTGACCGACGGGGCACCCGCCACGGCGGCTCAGCAGGCCCAGGCCTCTCTGCACGCTGCACAGATCGCGTTCCTCGGGCCACTGCTGGGGTCGCTGTCGCGTCCGTTCGGCGGCAAGCTCGCCGACAAGATCGGCGGCGGAAAGATCACCCTGTACACGTTCGTGGCCATGACCTTCTCCACCGGAATTCTGGTAGCGGCCAGCACCTGGGACGACTCGACGCCCGGGGCGGCCAGCGGCACTGTGATGGTCCTCTTCGTCATCGGATTCATCGCACTCTTCTTGCTCTCGGGCCTCGGCAACGGGTCGGTGTACAAGATGATTCCCGCGATCTTCGCTGCGAAATCTGTTGCACTGCAGGGCCTGACGGTCGAGGAACAGCAGCACTGGTCCCGCAAGATGTCCGGCGCACTGATCGGGATCGCCGGTGCCATCGGCGCACTCGGCGGTGTCGCCATCAACCTGGTGCTGCGGGCGTCGTACTCCGGTAGTGCGAAGTCGGCAACCACAGCGTTCTGGGTGTTCCTCGGCTTCTACGTGGTCTGCGCGATCGTCACGTGGGCGATCTACCTGCGCAGGACCGACTCCGCCGACGCCGACGCACCGGTAGCCGTCTGACGCTCGGTGCAGGCGCACTCGAAACACTCTGCACGGCAACGAAATCGGAAGGACCCGCAATGAAGAACGCGGTAGTGGTAGGGCACGGAATGGTAGGGCACAGGTTCGTCGAGGCGCTGCGGGCGCGCGACGAGGGTGCCGAGTGGAAGATCACGATCCTGTGCGAGGAGGCTCTGCCGGCGTACGACCGGGTGGGTCTGTCGTCCTACGTCGGTGCCTGGGACCACAAGGAACTTGCGTTGGCGGGCAACGACTATCCGGGCGACTCCCTGGTCGACATGCGTACCGGGGTGCGGGCCGAACGCGTCGACCGTGACCACCGAACCGTCATCACCTCGGCCGGCGACACCGTGGACTACGACGCGCTGGTCCTCGCCACCGGCTCCTACCCGTTCGTCCCGCCGATCGCCGGACACGACCTGCCCGCGTGCTTCGTCTACCGCACCCTCGACGATCTGGACAGGATCCGTGCGCGTGCCGACGAGGCCGGGCCGGGAGCCGTGGGCGTGGTCGTCGGCGGCGGCCTGCTCGGCCTCGAAGCGGCGAACGCGTTGAAGAAGATGGGCATGACGCCGCACGTCATCGAGTTCGCACCGCGATTGATGCCGCTCCAGGTGGACGAAGGCGGCGGTGCGCTACTGGCCCGCCTCGTCACCGATCTCGGATTGAACGTGCATGTGGGAGTGGGCACGTCGTCGATCACCGAGAACGACAGCGCCGGATTGACGGTCGAGCTGAGCAACGGCGACACGATCGACGCGGCGCTGCTGGTGTTCTCCGCGGGGGTACGACCGCAGGACCGGCTGGCTCGCGAGAGCGGCCTCGACGTCGGCGAGCGCGGCGGTATTCTGGTCGACATCGGCTGCACCACCTCCGATCCCGACGTCTACGCCATCGGCGAATGTGCTGCGGTCGAAGGCCGATGCTACGGACTCGTCGCGCCCGGATATTCGACGGCCGAGGTGGTGGCCGACCGATTGCTCGGCGGCGCAGCGGAATTCCCCGGAGCGGACATGTCGACCAAGCTCAAGCTCATGGGCGTCGATGTGGCGAGCTTCGGTGACGCGATGGCCGCGACTCCGGGTGCGCTCGAGGTGGTCTTCAGCGACGCGCCGAAGGGCACCTACGCCAAGCTCGTCGTCACCGACGACGCCAAGACGTTGCTCGGCGGCATCCTCGTCGGCGACGCATCGGCGTACTCGCTGCTCCGGCCGCTCGTCGGACGCGAATTGCCGGGCGATCCGGGTTCGCTGATCTCTCCGGCGGCCGAGCAGGTCGGCATCGGAGCGCTTCCCGACGACGCCGAGATCTGCTCGTGCAACGGTGTGACGAAGGGTGCGATCTGCTCGGCCATCTCCGACGGTGCGTGCGATCTGGCCGCGGTGAAGAGCTGCACCACGGCAGGCACCACCTGTGGAGGATGCTTGCCGTCGATCAAATCGCTGCTGGCGGCATCGGGAGTGGTGCTGTCGAAGTCGTTGTGCGAGCACTTCTCTCAGTCGAGGGCCGAGCTGTTCGAGATCGTGCGGGCGACGAACACCCGAACTTTCTCATCGTTGATCGCCAAGTACGGATCGGGTGCCGGCTGCGACATCTGCAAGCCCGTCGTGGCCTCGATTCTCGCGTCCACCTCGTCGGATCACATTCTCGACGGTGAACTGGCGTCGTTGCAGGACACCAACGATCACTTCCTGGCCAACATCCAGAAGAACGGCACCTATTCGGTGGTGCCTCGGATGCCAGGAGGGGAGTGCACGCCCGAGCAGTTGATCGTCATCGGTGAGGTCGCCCGGGACTTCGGGCTGTACACCAAGGTGACCGGCGGGCAACGCATCGACATGTTCGGTGCCCGCGTCGAACAGCTTCCCGAAATCTGGAAGCGGCTCGTCGACGCAGGCATGGAATCGGGTCAGGCGTACGGAAAGTCGCTGCGTACGGTCAAGAGCTGCGTCGGGTCCAGCTGGTGCCGCTACGGTGTTCAGGACTCGGTGGGAATGGCCGTCGACCTCGAGAACCGGTACCGCGGACTGCGCTCGCCGCACAAGATCAAGTTCGGAGTGTCGGGCTGCGCACGTGAGTGCGCCGAAGCCCGCGGCAAGGACGTCGGCATCATCGCCACCGAAGGTGGCTGGAATCTCTACGTCGGCGGCAACGGTGGCCAGTCGCCCAAGCACGCCCAGTTGCTCGCGTCCAACCTCGACGACGCCACACTCGTCAGCTACATCGACCGCTATCTGATGTTCTACGTCCGCACCGCGGACCGCCTGCAACGCACCGCACCGTGGCTGGAATCGCTCGATGGGGGATTGGACCACCTCAAAGCCGTCGTCTGCGAGGACAGCCTGGGCATCGGCGCAGAACTCGAGGCAGACATGGCACGCCACGTCGCCGGCTACAAGGACGAATGGGCAGGGGTGCTCGAAGACGAGGAGAAGCTCGGCCGGTTCGTGTCCTTTGTCAACGCTCCGGCCGAGGCCGATCCGACCATCGCGTTCGACGAGTCCGGCGCACGCAAGGTGCCCGTGCTGATGGGGATGCCGCGCATCGGAGCGTGACGTGCTCGAGTGACGGGTTCCTGACAACCGACAGGTCACGAACCTGAGCGCATGTGCACAGGTGGGTAATCGCCGCTTAACGGCCAAGAAACACGGGCAGCGTCAAATAGCTGACCAGGAGGTACGCCATGACTGTCATCGATTCACATACTTCGGTACCGAACGATCTTTCGCGAGACTGGACCCCGGCCTGCACCCTCGACGCTCTCATCCCGGGTCGCGGGGTGGCGGTGTTGCTGCGCGGCGGCACCCAGGCGGCACTGTTCTTGCTCGACGACGGACGACTGTTCGCGGTCGGCAACATCGATCCCTACGGCCGCGCTGCAGTGATGTCACGTGGTCTGGTCGGCGACCGCGGCGGCGAGCCCACCGTCGCGTCTCCGCTGCTCAAGCAGGTCTTCTCTCTCGTCGACGGACGTTGCCTCGACGATGCGGAGGTCTCGCTCGGCTCGTTCGAGGTCGCCACGGTCGAGGGTGTCGTGCTCGTCCGCGGCGGATCTACGTGACCGAAAATGCCGGGGCGGACATGCCTCTGGCCGGGTTCACCGTCGGGGTGACGGCGTCGCGTCGCGCCGAGGAGTTCGCGACTTTGCTCGAGCGGCGTGGGGCCAGTGTGATGCACGCGCCTGCGATCAGGATCATCCCGCTCGCCGACGACGCAGAGTTGGAACGCGTCACCGCGGCGATCATCGCTGCACCACCCGAGATCACCGTCGCCACCACCGGAATCGGTTTTCGCGGCTGGATCGAGGCCGCCGACGGCTGGGGGCGAGCCGAGGAACTCGGTCGTGCCCTGGGTGCGTCGCGACTGTTGGCGCGTGGTCCCAAGGCCACCGGTGCCATTCGAGCGGCGGATCTACGTGAAGAATGGTCGCCTGCCTCCGAGTCGTCCGCCGAAGTGCTCGAACATCTGCTCGCCGAGGGTGTCGAGGGCAAGCGCATAGCGGTCCAACTGCACGGCGCGACCACCGAATGGGAGCCGGTTCCGGATTTCTGCGAGGTATTGCGCTGCGCCGGAGCCGAAGTGGTGCCGGTGCCCGTGTATCGCTGGACGGCGCCCGACGATCAGAGTCCGATGGATCGCATGATCGAATCGGTCGTCGTCGGTGATCTCGACGCCATCAGCTTCACCTCGGCACCGGCGGTCGCGTCGATGCTGATGCGTGCCGACGAGAACGGCGTACTCGAGCCTCTGCTGCAGTCGATGCGTACGCGGGTGCTTCCGGTGTGCGTGGGGCCGGTCACCGCAGCCCCGCTCGAAGAGCTGTCGGTTGCCACCACTGCGCCTGCGCGTGCGCGCCTCGGCGCGCTCGCCCGTCACATCGCCGAGGAGCTGCCCAGGAGAACCGGTCGCCTGCACGCAGGCGGGCATGTGGTCAGTGTTCGGGGACGGTGTGTGGTGGTCGACGGGGAGGTGCGGCCCGTGTCCCCGGCCGGGATGGCGCTGATGAAGACGCTGAGTCGTAATCCGGGGCGCGTGGTCTCCCGTGAAGACCTGTTGGCCTCGTTGCCCGGAGGGGGTGGCGATACCCACGCGGTGGAGACCGCCATGACCCGACTCCGTTCCTCACTGGGGGCACCCAAGGCGATCCAGACCGTGGTCAAACGCGGCTACCGTATCGCGTTGGACTATATCGAGACCGAATCCGACTGCGATACACACGAACCCGCGGGGGCTGTTTCCGTGAGCGAGGGGAGTAAGTACTGATGGAACCCACCTTGGTGTTGGTCGCACACGGCACTCGAAACCCGCGCGGTGTGGAGATGGTCGCCGCGCTCGCCGACGCCGTCTCGAAGCAGATCGGTACTACGCGTGTCGCCTTCGTCGACGTGCTGGGACCGTCCCCGTCCGAGGTACTGCGCGACACTCCGGAATCGGCGGTCGTCGTTCCGGCATTTCTGGCATCGGGTTATCACGTCCACACCGACGTGCCGCGCGAGATCACGGACAGTGCGCACTCGTCGGTCGCCGTCACCCGTGCCCTCGGGCCCGACCCGGTGCTCGCACGAGTGATGGTCGATCGGCTCCGGGACGCCGGCTGGCGAGCCGGCCAGAGCATCGTGCTCGCGGCCGCAGGATCGTCCGATCCTCGTGCGTTGCAGGAACATCGGATCGCGGCAGCCATGCTCGCGGACGCGGCTCGGACGCCGGTGAAGATCGGATACGTGGCCACCAGTACGCCGACCGTCGCGCAGGCGGTGTCCGGGCTGCGGGAAGCCGGGCACGATCGAGTGTTCGTGGCGAGCTATCTGCTGGCTCGTGGGCTCTTCCACAATCGGTTGGCCGACGTGGGAGCCGACGGCGTCGGTGCGCCGCTCGGGGTGCATCCGGCCATCGTCGATCTCGTCGTCGAGCGGTACCACGAGGGTGTTCGGCTGCTGGCCGGTTCGGAATTCAGTACGGCAACGGAAGAATTGTCACCGGCTCGTCGTCGCTGACGTCGGCGGGTATCACGGCGAGCGCATCACGGCCGACGAGGTGCGCCAGATGAGCTGTCCGGACCTTGACGTCGGCTCGCCAGCGGGTACCGTCGGCCACCACGGGAACGATTCGAGGGATCGGGGCTCGAACCTCGGATGCATTGGACAACAACCCCGTTCGCGGTGAACGCGGAATGCGAGCGGTGAGCGCGTCGACGATCGCCGGTGCGGTCAGCAGCGCCGTGCTCACTGCCGCGAGCGGATTGCCGGGGAGGCCGAGGACAACCGTACCGTCGGGCAGGGTCGCGGTGATCTGGGATCCGCCGGGACGCACGCGCACTCGCCCGACCACGGTTTCGGCACCGAGGGCGGCGAGCGTGGAGCGTAGCTGATCGGCGGCACCTCCTCCGGTGGCTCCGACCACGACCACGAGGTCGATGTTCTCGGTACTTCCCAAGAGGTCGGCGAACGCGGTCGCCGTGTCGTCGAGCAGCAGTGCGTCCACGACGGCGATTCCACAGTGCGCCAGATACTCCGGCAGCGCCGATCCGAGTACATCCCTGGTCTCCCCGGGTGCCAGCGGACCCGATACCCGAATCTCGTTTCCGCTGATGACAATTCGTGCGCGAACCGGTCCCCGCACATCGAGTTCGGTCACCTCCGCGCTCGCGGCGAGTGACCGAACAGCAGTGTCGATTGCGGTACCCGAGGCAACCAACTCCGTTCCGGGAAGCCAGTCCTCGCCGCGGCGACGCGTGTCATCGGTCGACGTCGCCGTCGGTGCGCGTTCCACCACGCCGGCCGGTGTCGTGACCGCGTGTTCGTCGCGAACGACCGCAGTGGCACCGGGAGGAAGCGCTGCGCCGGTCGCGATGCGTACTGCGCTGCCGTCGGCGAGTCGGGCGATGCCGGACGTCCCGGCGTAGGCGATATCGGGCCTCAGCGTCCACGGAGGGGGTCCGCTCACGGCAAATCCGTCCATCGCGGAGATGTCGACCGCAGGCAGTGCCGTTGCCGCCACCAACGGTTGCGCGAGCACGGTCCCAGCCGTGTCCTGCAACGGAATTCGATGAACCTGGAGGGCGGCTACTCGCTGTCGAATTCGTTCGTGCGCGGCGTCGATGTCGAGTACGTCCTCCGATCTCGACGAGGCTGCTGCGCGCGCGGCGACCAGATCGGCAGGGGTGTCGCAGTCCTCGATATCGGCAACCGTGACGACGCGGTGCTCGTTCGGTACGAGTGCGCGCATCGGGGCACCCTCTACGGTATCGAGCGCCGCCACCGCCGAGCGCAGCGCGCTGTAGCGCCAGACTCCGAGCAGGAACTGGGTGCGACCGGTGGCGTCGGCCGCGAACACTGCGTCGGTCTCGACTCGGTGGAACTGATCGATCAGTGACTGCACCGCAGAAGCATTCAGCAGCGGTATGTCCGACGCTACGACTGCCACCAGATCGGCTGTCCCGTCGAGTGTTTCGAGTCCGGCGGCCAGAGCTGCCACCGGGCCGCCGCCGGCGGGGAACTCTCGGGTCTGCACAACCGAACCCGGTACTGCGTCGCGTGTGGGGCCCACCAGTACCGTTCGGCGACAGTCCGAGACGGCCGCCACTGCAATGTCGACCAGTCGTCGTCCGCCGACGGTGAGCGCGGGCTTGTCGACCTCTGCCGATGGCGAGCCGGCAAGGCCTGCCATTCGCGATCCGCGACCACCCGCGAGCACGATGGCGTCGCAGATCGGCTCGGTCGACGAGCCGCTCACCGGTGCGATCCCATCACGTCGGCAGCGGCACGTTCTGCAGTCGAACCTGGCCGCGCGCGATGGTCTTACCGCTGTCGGTCGCGGTGATCGTGACCAGCCAGAGTTGCTGAACGCGGCCCTGCTGCAACGGTTCCGCGAGAACATCCACCCGTCCGCCTTTGCTGGCGCGCAGGAAATCGGTTCCGTTGTGCACTCCGACCGCGAACTCGCCGCGATCCTTGACCGCCTCACTCGCACCGATGCTCGCGGCGCTTTCCACAGCGCTGGTATAGACCCCACCGTGTACGACGCCCCAGGGCGTGAAATGTTCCTCGGTCAACTCGATGTGCCCCGCTACCCGCGTGCCCGAGACCTCGTCGATCACCAGGCCGGCCGCTGCGACGAAAGTGCTCGCCTTGGACAGGGCGAACTTCGCCGTAGGGCGTGGATCGAACTGCCCGAGCCGATCTCCGATGTTCATCCTTCGAGATTAGTGGTCGACGTCGGAGGCTGGGGGAGCGCCCCGAAGTCGAAGCGAACGGACTTCAGCGACACTCGCCCGTCGCGGATCTCGACACCTTCACCGCGCAGCGTCTCGAGTTGTCTCGTCGCCAGATGCGCCGCAGGCTTTCCGCTTGCACCCAGGACACGGTGCCACGGCAGATCGGCGGAGTCGGTCCGCATGATCCACCCGACGATGCGGGGGCTGGACAGGTCGGCCGCCGCCGCGATGTCCCCGTAGGTGGCAACGGAACCGACGGGAATCGACGCGACCAACGCGCGTACCCGCTCCACCTGCGCCTCGGTGATCGGAGCCATCTACAGCAGGGATCGCACCAGCTCGGCCACGTCGGCCGGCTTGGCCTGGCCGACCATGTGATCGCAGTCGAGTTCGACGGTGCGCAGGTTCTCGCCGAGCTTGTCTCGGAGCGCGGACACGAATTCTTCGGTCACATAAGGAGGTTCGACGCGCATGGCCCGCACCACGATGGTCGGGACGCTCTCGGCGGGCACCACGATCGGACGAGCGAGCTCGCCCCACGTCGCAACGATGGCCGGAATCGACATTCGCCACGCGACCTTCCCGCCGTCGGCAGGGACCAGGTGATCGGCGACCTCACGGTCGAGCAACTCGGTGGGCACGTCGGCCCAAGCCCCGTGAATCTTCTCCGAACGCGCCTCGTCGGCGTCGGTGTAATCGGGGGACTTCGCAGTGGCCTCGGCGACCTCGAGCAGCTCCTCCGGCGGCAAGGCAATCGCAGGATCGAGCAGCACCAGCGCGCGCACCACCTCCGGGAACCGCTGTGCGAGATGCACGGCCAACGCGCCGCCGTACGAATGTCCGAGCACCACGACCGGACCGCGCGCATGGGCGTCGAGCACGGCCTTCAGTGCGGTGACCTGAGCGTCGATGTCCCACGGTGGAACGGACGGAGAACGGCCGTGGCCGATCAGATCGGGAGCCAGGATGCGGGCCTCGGGCAGGTGATTCTCGGCGAGGTCCCACCAACGGGCACCGTGGCCGGTCACACCGTGAACGGCGAGGATTTCGGGACCGTCTGCGGGTCCGAACGTATGCAGATTCAACTCGGGCACGTGAACCACTATGCCGCATCGAAGGCCCCGGTTTCGAAAGGGACGGGTCGGCTGCCGCCCCCGGGCCGCCGGATCGGGGCACGGCCCTTCGTGTCGGTGGGGCGTGATTGCATGTCCCGCATGAGCACGGACGGCAGACACGGCGCGACGGTCACCCTCGTCCGTGCACCCAGGGTGGCGCAGCCGCCCCGCCGGTGGACCGATTCCGCTGCCCGGTTGCTGGCGTGGACTCCCGATTCGGCGGCGGAGGCGGCTCAGGGCGCTCCTCGATGGAACCCCTGGCAGGTGCTCGGCGGGCCCGGCTCGGGAAAGACAGCGCTCGTGGCGGACTACGCAGTCTCCCGAATCGTGTCCGGCGATCCGGAATCGGTCCTGGTGCTCACTCAGTCGAAGCGCGCGTCCATCACGCTCCGCGAGCAGATCACCGCCGGTCTGTTCAGCGGCGATCACGCGCTGCGCGCCACGCGCGAACCGCTGGTACGTACGGTGCACTCCTATGCGTTCGCGGTACTCAGGTTGCAGGCCTCCCTCTACGGCAATCCGCCTCCTCGACTGCTGACCGGTGCCGAGCAGGACGCGGTGGTCCGCGAGATGCTGCGGGGCGACATCGAGGACGGCGCAACCGACTGGCCGGATCGATTGCGCCCGGCTCTCGGTACCGCAGGATTCGTCACCGCGGTGCGAGACATGATGCTCCGATCCGCAGAACGCGGAATCGGACCCGAGGATCTGGTCAAGCTGGGCCGCACGCACGGCAGACCCGAATGGATCGCCGTCGGCAAATTCGCGGCTCGATACGAACAAGCCATGTTGCTGCGCGGCGCAGTCGGCGTCGAAGCCGCAGGGGCCACGGCACCGGGCCTCGACGCGGCCGAGCTCATCGGCAGCGCACTGATGGCGTTCGCCACCGACCCGGATCTGCTGCGCAGTGAGCGCGCCCGCATCCGGCATCTCGTCGTCGACGATGCGCAGCACCTCGATCCGCAAGCTGCGCAGCTGATTCGGTTGATCGGCACCGATACCGAATCGACCGTGATCGCCGGGGACCCCGATCAATCCGTCTTCACGTTCCGTGGAGCGGATCCCACGTTCGTGGCCGATCTGCTCGATGCGGACTCGCCTCGACGGGTGGTCCTGACGCGGAACTTTCGATCGGTGCCTGCAGTGGCGGAACTGACCGACATCGTGGCGGGGCGACTGCCCGGGCTCGGTCGGCACCGCAGTCCCGAGCCGGTGGCCACGGCTCGGTTCGGCGAGCCGGAGGCCCGGGTACACGTCGTGTCTTCGCCTGCCAAGGAAGCCGCGATCATCTCCGACGCCATGCGACGCGCGCACCTGATCGACGGAATGCCCTGGTCCGAGATGGCGATCGTCGTGCGGTCGGTCCCGCGTACCGTCGCGCCGCTGCGTCGCGCTCTGCACGCGGCCGGTGTCCCCATGATCACCCCGGCTTCGGAGTTGCCGTTGCATCGCCAGCACGGAGCGGTTGGCTTGCTGCTGGTGCTGCGGGCGATCTCCGACCCGTCGTTCGACGGAGAAGATGCGCTGGCTCTGCTGTCCGGCCCGATCGGGGGTGCCGATCCGGTAGGTCTGCGGCGGCTGCGCCGAGGTGTCCGCAGACTCGAACTGGCCTCGGGCGGCGAGCGCGATTCGGCCGAACTGCTCAGAGTCGTTCTCACCGGCGAGACGCGAGAGAAGTTCGGGTGGATCACTGGTCTGTCGGACGTGGAAGCGGCACCGCTGCGACGAGCACTGAGCGTCGTTCGTAAGGCGCGAGCGGTGGCTCGGGAGGGCCGCGGAGTCGAGGACGTGCTGTGGGCTGCGTGGCAGGCGTCCGGACTCGAGCGGCGTTGGGCCGCCGCGTCCGCGTGGGGTGGGTCCGCGGGTGCTCAGGCCGATCGAGACCTCGACGCGGTGGTCGCACTCTTCGACGCCGCGGCGGCCTACGTCGACAGGCTGCCGCGCGCGCAGCTGGGCGGATTCCTCGATTACATTGCGCAGCAACAGATTCCTACCTCGAGCTCGAATCGTTCGACTGCGCCGGCCGATGCGGTGACGCTGCTCAGCGCGCACTCGGCAGCCGGTCGCGAATGGGAACTGGTGGCGGTCGCCGGGGTTCAGGAGGGGCTGTGGCCGGGTCTGCGAGCGCGCGGCAGCCTCCTCGGAACCGACACGCTCGTCGATCTGGTGTCCGGCAAGGTCGACGCGGCTGCGGCCCTCGACGGACGACTGTCGAAAGCTGCACCGCTACTCGCCGAGGAACGCAAGCTCTTCCTCGTGGCGTGCAGTCGCGCGCGCTCCACTCTGCTCGTCACCGCCGTGGACTCGAGCACGGGCGATACCGATCTGGTCCGCTCCCGATTCGTCGACGAACTCCGGGGAGTCGACGGCGACGCAGATCCCGTCCCGCTGCCCGAAGGTTCCGAGCCGCCGACCCCGCACCGGGTGTTGGCATTACCGATGTTGGTCGCCGAGCTTCGCGGGGTCGTCTGTGATCCCGTTGTCGCCGAACATGATCCGGACAAGCGAGCGCGCGCCGCGCGGCACCTGGCCACACTCGCCGAGGCCGGCGTCCGAGGCGCACATCCCGACGAGTGGTTCGGAATTGCGGGCCTCAGCACCAGCGAGCCCCTGTGGCACCTCGGCGATGGGCCGGTCCCGCTCTCGCCATCGACGGTGGAACAGCTCACCACGTGCCCGCTGCGCTGGATGCTCGAACGTCACGGAGGAAACGACGGCACCAACACTCACGCCGTCACCGGAACCCTCGTGCACACTCTGGTGCAGGCGGTGGCAGGCCGGATTCCACCGGACCAGCTCAGGCGGTCACTCGAGACGGCGTGGGATGCAGTCGATCTCGGATCACAGTGGTTCTCGCGTCACGAGCTCGATCGAACCGGGGCGATGCTCGACACGTTCGAGAATTGGCTGCAGGGCACCCGAGGCGAGCTCACCGAGGCGGGCGTCGAGGTACAGGTCGACGGCATTCTGGCCGCCCGATCCGAGGACGAGCCTGCGGTCGCCCTGCGCGGCCGGATCGATCGGCTCGAACACGATCCGGACGGCCGCCCGGTCGTCATCGACGTCAAGACGGCCAAAACGGTGATGTCCAAGGAAGACGCGCGCAATCACCATCAATTGGCTACGTATCAGGTCGCCGCTGCCGCGGGCGCAATCGAGGGAGAGCCCGCGGGCGAACCCGGGGGTGCCCGGTTGGTGTTCGTGGCCAAACCGCACAACAAGGACGGCGCAACGCAGCGGATCCAGGAGGTGCCGACACCGGAGAAACTCGAGGAATGGCGAGACACCGTCCACCGGGCGGCCTCGGCGACGCAGGGTCCCGTCTTCGAAGCCAGAGTCAACGACGGGTGCAGACATTGCCCCGTCAAATCCAGTTGCCCGGCCCACGAGACAGGACGGCAGGTGACCGAGCAGTGACCGCCTCGGCGACGCGCAGCGCAACCGTGCGGGTCTCACCCGTCGAACTGTCCCGCGCCCTCGGGCAGAAGCACCCACCCACCGACGAGCAGGCGGCGGTGATCGCCGCCCCACCCGGTCCGACGCTCGTCGTGGCAGGCGCAGGGGCTGGGAAGACCGAGACGATGGCCGCGCGAGTGGTGTGGATGGTGGCCAACGGGTTCGTCGATCCGGATCAGGTACTCGGACTGACCTTCACCCGCAAGGCTGCGCAGCAACTGACGTCCCGAATCCGCGCTCGGCTGGCGCGGCTCGCCGGGTCGGATCTGGTGCGCGCGCTGGATCCGAGTCTGGCACTGCGCGAACGGATTCTCGCCGCCGAGCCGGAGGTGAGCACCTACCACTCGTATGCCGGGCGACTGCTCACCGAGCACGGCCTGTTGCTGCCCATCGAGCCCTCCGCGACGCTGCTGTCGGAGACCGAACTGTGGCAGCTCGCGCATCGTGTGGTCAGCACGTGGGACGGCGATCTCGACACCGACCGAAATCCCACGTCGGTGACCGAGGCGGTACTCGCCCTCTCCGGTCAGCTGGCCGAGCATCTGGTGGACCCCGACCAGCTGCGCGAGGCGCACGTGGAACTCGAGAAATTGGTGCACACACTCGGCCCCGGTCCGCGTCAACGTGGTGGGCCGACCAAGGAGCTGCTCAACATCCTCGATGCCCAACATCAACGAATCACGTTGCTGCCGTTGGTGGAACGACTCGCGCAGACGCTTCGGCACGAAGGGGCACTGGATTTCGGTTCGCAGATGTCGATGGCGGCGCGGGTCGCGGCCGAACATCGCGAAGTGGGAATCGCAGAGCGGCAACGCTTTCGGCTCGTTCTGCTCGACGAATACCAGGACACCGGTCATGCCCAGCGGGTGCTGCTGTCCTCACTGTTCGGATCCGGTAGCGATGCCACCCTGGCGCTGACAGCCGTGGGCGATCCGATGCAGTCGATCTACGGGTGGCGAGGGGCGTCGGCGGCGAACCTGCCGCGGTTCGCCACCGATTTCCCGCAGGCGGACGGCAGTCCGGCACCGCGGCTCGAACTCCTCACCAGCTGGCGCAACCCGCCCGAGGCACTCGCTCTCGCCAATCTGATCACCGACCCCCTGCGCCGCGTCGGTGTACCGGTGCCGACCCTGCGGGCCCGGCCGGGCGCGGTGCCCGGCGATGTACGGCTGGCCGTCACCGACACCGTCCTCGACGAACGGGAATGGATCGCCGACCGAATAGCCGAGCACTACCGCGACGCCCTCGAACTGGACCGGCCTCCGCCCAGTGCCGCGGTACTCGTGCGGCGCAACGCCGATGCCGAGCCGATCGCCGAGGTGCTGCGTAGCCGTGGCCTACCCGTCGAGGTGGTCGGGCTCGGCGGATTGCTGCATGTGCCGGAGGTCGCCGACATCACCGCGATGCTGCGTCTGGTGGCCGATCCGACTGCGGGCAGCTCGGCCATGCGTATCCTCACGGGCTCCCGATGGCAGATCGGGGCCGCCGATCTGCGGGCGCTCGCTCAGCGCGCCAAGGAGCTCGAGATTCGGGGCGGCTACGGCACCGCGGGCCGTGTCGACGACCCACAGGCGCTCGACGCCGCGCTCGGAAGTGCCCTGCCGGGGGAACAGTCGGAGCAGGCCGGTCTGGCCGACGCCATCGCCGATCCAGGTTCGGCCGAACGATATTCGGAGGCCGGGCACCGACGCATCACTGCGCTCGCCGGAGAACTACATCTGTTGCGCGACCGTATCGGGCAGCCGCTGACGGAACTGGTCGCCGACATCGAACGCATCATGGGCATCGGCGTCGAAGCGCAGGCGCGGACACCGTTCGGTGTGGATGGGGCAGTCGGGCGCGAGCATCTCGACGAATTCGCCCATGTGGTGGCCGATTACGCCGACAACCCAACGGCCACGGTCACCGGATTCCTGTCGTTCCTCGCGGCGGCAGAGACTGTCGAGGACGGGTTGGCTCCGGGCGAGGTCGAGGTAGCCCCGCATCGAGTACAGGTGCTGACGGTGCATTCGGCGAAGGGCCTCGAATGGGAGGTCGTGGCCGTACCGCACGTGGCGACCGGAGTGTTCCCGTCCTCGAACGCCTCGTCGACCTGGCTCGGGGCGATGGCCGAACTGCCGCCGTCCCTGCGCGGCGACCGCGCTCTCGACGGTGAGGGTTCCGAGGGGGTACCGGTACTCGAGCTCGAGGACCTCTACAACCGAAAGGACCTCGAGGACGCCGTCAAGCTGCACAAGGATGCGCTCGCTCGGCGTCGGCTCGCGGAGGACCGTCGACTGTTCTACGTTGCACTCACCAGAACCGAACGGGTGCTGCTGGTCTCGGCGCATCAGTGGGACGAGACGTCCACGAAGCCTCGTGGCCCGTCCGAGTTTCTCGACGAGCTCCACCGGTACACCTCGACGGCCGAGGACGCCGTCGCGGTGGTCGAGCAGTGGGCACCGGCCCCCGAAGCCGGAGCCGTCAACCCGTTGGGGGCCGAGCCGCATACGGCATCCTGGCCGCGAGATCCGCTCGGGCCGCGGCGAGGCGCGATCGAGAGTGGTGCGGCCGAAGTCCTGCGGGCCTTGGCCGACAGGGCCGGCTCCCACCATGATTCGGACGAAGACGAGGACGAGGACGAGCCGGAGAAGTGGGGCTTCGACGTCCGGACCTTGCTGGCCGAGCGCTCGGCGCGGGCCGTTGCCGGGGTCGATGTCGCACTACCCGAAAACCTGTCGGTGACTCAGCTGGTCGACTTGGCGGCAGATCCGGATGCGCTCGCCTCGCGACTGCGCCGGCCACTTCCGTTTCCCCCGAATCCGTTGGCGCGCCGGGGAACAGCGTTTCACGCGTGGATCGAGCGCCGGTTCGGCGCGACCCGACTGCTCGATCTCGACGAACTGCCGGGCTCCGCCGATACCGGTGCTTCTGCCGATGTGGACCTGGACACTCTTCAGCGGGCGTTCGAGGCCTCCGATTGGGCTCTGCGCAGCCCGGTGGAGGTAGAGGTGCCGTTCGAGACATCGGTGGCAGGAACGGTGCTGCGCGGTCGGATCGACGCGGTGTTCGCCGACCCGGACGGCGGCTGGACCGTCGTCGACTGGAAGACCGGAGCCGAGCCGTCGGCGTCCGAGCAACAGGCGGTGGCGATGCAGCTGGCGGCGTACCGGCTGGCGTGGGCGGAGCTGATGTCCGTCGGTCGTGCCGAGCCGGTACCGCTCGATCGCGTCCGTGCAGCGTTTCACTACGTCCGCAGCGGCCGTACCATCTCGCCCGAAAATCTGCCTGACGCAACAGCTTTGGCGGCGTTGCTCGAAGGTCGACCCGTCGTGGACGACATCGACACTACGGTGCCAGTCGACGAGCTTTCAGAGCCTCGGTGACCAGTGGGATCTGCAGGGGGAGACGAGCGATCATGGCGGCCTTCAAGGCCGGTGACGTCTTGGAGCTGCGTACGTACTTCCATGCGAGGTTGATGTTGGCGGGGAAGACCGCGACGAACAGGCCCGCTGCCAACGCACCGCCCACTCGACGGGTGCGGGGTGCGGCCAACGTGGCAGCCGCAGCGAGCTCGGCTACTCCCGATACCTGGGTGTACGTCCGCGCCGAACCTGGCAGGGCGGTCGGTACCTGCGCATCGAAGAATTGGGGAGTGACGAAATGGAGTACTCCGGCGCCGGCGAGCAATCCCGCGAGACGCAGCGCTGCGGCCTGACTCGGTCTCTGTGTCATGCACACACCGTGCCACACGGTGCTGCATCCGCCCATCCGGTCCGCTCGAAGCGGTCGGTTGTCGACGCGGAAGCGCGGCATGGGGTTACGCTGCGTGCCGTGAATGATCTCGACTTCGGTGAGCACCTCGGTGGGCGACGTGGGAGGTAGGTTGCGCACGCGCCTGGGGGACAGCGGCGCGTTGACCGACAAGCCCGATTTCGCGCTGGTAGGTGTGCTGCGGGTTCCGGAAATCGAATCCAGCCCGTGGAGCGCGATCTACAAGCGGGTTCTGATGGCGTTGGGAATCCTCTTTCTCGCGGCGTTCGTCGTCTACCTCGATCGCGACGGCTACAGCGACAATCAGAACGGCGAGCTGTCGTTCCTCGACGCGTTCTATTACGCGACGGTGTCGCTGTCGACCACCGGATACGGTGACATCGCGCCGATGAGTCCGTCTGCGCGGCTGGTCAACATTCTGGTCATCACCCCCTTACGAGTCCTGTTCCTCATTCTGTTGGTCGGCACCACGCTGTCGGTTCTCACCGAGCGGTCTCGACAGGCATTCAAAATTCAGCGATGGAGACGCAGCGTGCGCAATCACACCGTGGTCATCGGTTTCGGTACCAAGGGCCGAACCGCAGTCGACGCGATGCTCGGCGATGGAGTGTCGGCCTCGGACATCGTCGTGGTCGACACCGACCAGACCGTGCTCGACGCGGCCTCGGCGATGGGTCTGGTCACCGTCCACGGCTCGGCCACCAAGTCCGATGTGCTTCGGCTCACGGGCGCTCAACATGCCGCGGCCATCATCGTGGCGACCAATCGCGACGACACGGCGGTCCTGGTGACGCTGACGGCCAGAGAAATCGCTCCGAAGGCCAAGATCGTCGCGGCGATCCGAGAGGCCGAGAACACGCACCTGGTGCGCCAATCCGGCGCGGACTCGGTGGTCGTCTCGTCCGAAACTGCGGGTCGGCTGCTCGGAATTGCCACGTCCACACCGTCCGTCGTGGAGATGATCGAGGATCTTCTCACCCCGGAGGCAGGCTTCGCCGTCGCAGAGCGAGAGGTGGAGCGGGACGAGGTGGGCGGTTCACCGCGTCACCTGGCCGACATCGTGTTGGGAGTGGTTCGGGGCGGCAAGCTGTTCCGGGTCGGATCACCCGAGGTCGACGCGATCGAGGCAACCGACCGACTGCTGTACATCCGTCGCGTGGCCGACTGAGCAGGCCCAGTAGGGTCGTGAGCGTGCCGAATTTTCAGCTCGTCCATCCACCTCGACTGTCTCGATCACCGCTCGACCGGGCCGAGGAATTGCGCCGCGACACAGCGGCACTGGCCGCCGGTTGGTCCACGGCTCGCATACTCGACGTGGACGGTCGCGGCAGATTCGCAGTGGACGACGGTGGTCTGGTCTTCGTCGACGCCGCAGACGTGGCCACGGAACCGACCGAGGACGTGGTCTTCCTCGGGATTCATGAAGATCGTCACCTGTGGACCCGGCGCGTAGAACTCGTCCAGGGCACGTTGGGAGATCTGCGCACCGACGGTGAGCGCCTCGACAGTGTGTCGCTGTCGATGGTCACCGGGGCTCTGGCCATCCTCAATTGGCACGCCAGTGCGCGGTTCAGCTCGCTCGACGGCGCTCCGTCCGTTCCGTCGGCTGCAGGCTGGTCGCGGACCAGCACGTCCTCGGGTCACGAAGAGTTTCCGCGCACCGATCCTGCGGTGATCTGCCTGGTTCACGACGGCGCGAGTCGAGTGCTGTTGGCGCGCGCACCGATGTGGCCCGAACGTCGGTTCTCGGTGTTGGCCGGATTCGTCGAGGCCGGCGAGTCGCTGGAGACCTGCGTCGCGCGGGAGATCAAGGAAGAAGTGGGGCTGGACGTGTCCGGCATCGAATATCTCGGCAGTCAGCCGTGGCCGTTTCCGCGCTCGGTGATGATCGGCTTCTCGGCCGTCGCCGACCCGGATCAGCCGCTCGCATTTCAGGACGGCGAGATCGCCGAGGCGCACTGGTTCGAGCGGACCGAGGTCGTCGCCGCCCTCGAACTGGGCGACTGGGGATCGGAGTCGACGTCTCGATTGCTGCTTCCCGGATCCATCTCGATCGCTCGCGGGATGCTGGAGGCGTGGGCAGCGACGACCTGACGCTCGATCAGAGCGACAGAGCGCGCTTGACCTCGGCGAGACTGGGGTTGGTTGCCGTCGATCCGTCCGCGAACTGCACGGTGGGCACGATGTGGTTTCCGTTGTTGACGCTGCCGACGAACTCGGCGGACTCGGGGTTCTGCTCGATGTCGATCTCGGAGTAGGCGATTCCCGCCTCGTCGAGCTGAGTCTTGAGCCGGCGGCAGTACCCGCACCAGGTGGTGGAGTAGACGGTCAGCGCGGCCGGGGTCTGTGGGGTGTTCTCGGTAGTGGTCACGGAGACAGTCAACAGCAGGGCGCAGGTGATTGTTCCGTGACGGCGGCCTCGGCGAGTCTCGGCGGCGTCGGGCCCGGACATCGCTGTCGGTAGGCACTGACACAATGGACCCATGGCTGACGACGCGATGACTGCCGGTCTCGATCCGGAGCAATCCGCGGCAGTGCTGGCTCCTCGTGGTCCGGTCTGTGTGCTCGCCGGGGCCGGAACGGGCAAGACTCGCACGATCACTCGACGCATCGCGCATCTCGTGTCCGCGGGGCACGTGTCCTCCGGCCAGGTGTTGGCGGTCACCTTCACCGCGCGGGCGGCCGGTGAGATGCGCGGCCGTCTTCGAGAACTCGGCGTCGGGGGAGAGGGACCTCCGGTGCAGGCTCGTACCTTCCACGCTGCCGCGATGCGCCAGCTCAAATATTTCTGGCCACAGGTCGTCGGCGACACCGGGTGGCAGTTGCTCGACCGTAAGTTCACCGTGGTCTCGCAGGCAGCGAACCGGGCCGGCGTCTCCACGTCCACCGACGCCATCCGCGACCTCGCGGGCGAGATCGAGTGGGCGAAAGGCTCGTTGATCGCCCCCGAGGACTACCCGCGCATAGCGGCGAGCAACCGACGCGACGTGCCCATGGACGCAGCCAAGGTCGCTGCGGTGTACGCGGGATACGAAGAACTCAAATCTCGCGGCGGCGACGGCATGTTGCTCGACTTCGACGATCTGCTGTTGCACACCGCCGCGGCGCTCGAAGAGCACTCCTCGGTGGCCGACGAATTCCGCGAACGCTATCGCTGCTTCGTCGTCGACGAGTATCAGGACGTGACGCCGCTCCAACAGCGGGTTCTCGACGCCTGGGTGGGCGATCGTGACGACCTCACCGTCGTCGGTGATGCGAATCAGACGATCTACTCGTTCACCGGAGCGTCCCCTCGCTACCTGCTCGACTTCTCTCGCAAGTATCCCGAGGCCACGGTTGTCCGTCTCGAACGTGACTACCGATCGACACCGGAGGTCGTGTCGTTGGCCAATCGCGTGATCGGTGCCGCGCGGGGTCGCATTGCGGGCACTCGGCTGCAGCTGATCGGTCAGCGTGATTCCGGTCCGGAGCCGGAGTTCTTCGAGTACGACGACGAGCCCGCCGAAGCGGACGGAGTGGCACGCGCGGTGAAGAGGTTGATCTCGAAAGGCGTCGAGCCTGCCGAGATCGCAATTCTGTACCGCATCAATGCGCAGTCCGAGGCGCACGAGCAGGCCCTGACCGAGCTGAAGATTCCCTATCAGGTTCGCGGCGGCGAGGGTTTCTTCACTCGACCCGAAGTGCGGCAGGGAGTCAATGCACTGCGCCAGGCTGCTGGCCGAGACGATCTACCCGACGGTTCTCGTGCCGGGGACGGCCTGACCGGTCTGGTTCGGGCCGTGCTGGCTCCTCTGGGGTTGACCGCTACCGAGCCGACCGGTGCGCAGGCGCGGGAGAAGTGGGCCTCCCTGGGAGGTCTCGTGCAACTCACCGAGGAATTGCTGGTGCACGACCCCGAACTGACCCTCGACTCACTTCTCGGTGAACTCGCGGCTCGCGCCGAGGCGCGACATCCACCGACGGTGCAGGGCGTGACGCTGGCCTCGCTGCATGCGGCGAAGGGGCTCGAGTGGGATGCAGTGTTCATCGTCGGGCTTGCCGACGGAACGCTGCCGATATCTCACGCGATCGGCAACGATCCCAGTGCGAACAACGAGGCCGCCGTCGAGGAAGAGCGTCGCCTTCTCTACGTGGGTGTCACCCGGGCGCGGGTCCACCTGCACCTGTCGTGGGCCCTGGCCCGTAACGAGGGTGGGCGCAAGTCGCGTCGCCGCTCCCGATTCCTCGTCGGATTGGTGCCCGAGGATTCGCCCGCGTCGCGCATCGCGGCACCCGCGGCCAAGAGGTCGGGGCCCAAGTGCAGAATCTGTGGTAAGCCGTTGATCGGCACGTCGGCCACGATGCTCGGACGATGCGATAGCTGCCCGTCCAACGTGGACATCGCCCTGCTCGACGCGTTGAAGTCGTGGCGCCTGGACAAGTCTCGTGAACTCAAGGTGCCCGCATACGTCGTGTTCAGTGACAACACGTTGACTGCTATCGCCGAACAGCAACCGCAGGACGAGCGTGGGCTCGTTGCGATACCGGGAATCGGGGCCAAGAAGCTCGAGCGCTTCGGCGAGGACGTGCTCACGGTGGTGCGGTCCTCCGTCCGGTAACCGTCCGTCGAACAGTTGCCGTAAAACTGCTGGTCAAAAATAACTTGTGCAGATCTCGGCGGGGGGCTTAGTCTGTTTCTCGTGTCGCGGGAGACCGCACACTGCCCAGTCCGCCCACGAGACCAGAACAGGAGCTGAAGAACATGATCGACACATTCGACATCGCCGGTGCAAGAGCAACCGTCGTGCTCAGCCCTGTCTGCGGTGCAACGCCCTTCGGCGATGCGCTGGTCGGTACGCCCGCTGCTGCGGCCGTATCCGCCGGCTCGGTTGCGCAGACGTGGATTCGTCCCACCGCTTTCGGCCCGATGCACCAGTCCGCATCGGAAGCCCTCGGGTCGAATTCCGCCCCCGGCGTCCTGGCGTTGGCAGCACCCGCTGTGTACACCCATCGACGTCACCGCGCACCACGCGCGTCCGTGTTCGACAGCAGATACCGACTTCACTGTAGGTAGACGCTTCGATTTGCCCACCAGGCCACGGACCCGCACTCGCGGACCGTGGCCTTTGTCGTTCAGGTAGATCCTCTACCCGAGCGTGAGGCCGACATGGTTCGCATCACCCCTCGAACCGATAACGACGCCGCACGAAAAGTAGAGGAGACCGACGTGTCAACCGCCACGATCCGGACGACATGCCGACCAGAGTCCGAAAGCACCTACGCAGCAACAAGTTTCGCCGAATCGGCGGAGCTCGAGCTGTCGGTGCCTTGCCGAGCGGCGAACCCCGACATGTGGTTCGCCGACACCCCTGCCGAATTGGAGCAGGCCAAGGCGCTGTGCGCCGAATGCCCCATCCGCCGAACCTGTCTCAGCGCCGCATTGGATCGCGCCGAGCCATGGGGCGTATGGGGTGGCGAGATCCTGGAACAGGGTGTTGTCATCGCACGCAAGCGTCCTCGCGGACGGCCACGTAAGAACGCGGCATGAAGCTCGATCCGGAGGTCCGGCTTCACCGAGTGATTCACTCGGTGAAGCCGGGCAACCATTCCGTCAGAATTGCCATGTACGGCGCATAGGCGTCGAGCTGCGCGCAGATTCCCACCAGGCCGCCCAGTACCCGGAAGATCATCACGTACTCCGGCGGCATGTTCAGCGAACGAACGGTGCGGAACTGTGCGCTGTTGAAATCGGCTGCGGTGCCTGCCGCTTTCTGCAGCCACGCCCGAGTGAAGTGAAACGACTCGGTGTGAATCGGGTCTGTGAACGGGCGAAGGTAATCGGCAATTTCCTTCTCCGTCACCGTGCGACCCGGCACCACGAAGCCACTTTCGGTGCACAGTTCGACCAGTTCGTCGAACTTGTCGTCACGAGCGAGTGCGACCATCCGGCCGAGGACCGGAGGCAGGCCGTCGGGCATCGGAGCACATGCCCCGAAATCGATGACGCCCATTCGGCCGTCGTCGAGCATCATGAAGTTTCCCGGATGTGGGTCCGCGTGCAACAACTTCGCGCGTGCGGGAGACTCGAACGCGAACCGCGCGAGTAGTTCGCCGGCTCGATTACGCTCGTCCGCAGTTCCGTGCGCGATCACATCGGCCAGGGGTCTGCCCGTCATCCATTCGCTCACAACCACTTTCGGGGCGCTGGCGACGATCTTGGGTACCGCGAACCGAGGATCGCCCGCGAATTCCTTGCTGAAGGCGCGCTGATTGGCTGCCTCGATGCGGTAGTCGAGCTCGTCCTCGGTGCGCGCCGTCAGCTCTTCGAGCACGGGCTTGACGTCCGTACCGGCGAGCACCGTGCTGAACAGATTCGCGAAACGAGACAGAGTCTTGAGGTCCGACCGCAAGGCGTCGTCCGCACCCGGATACTGGATCTTGACCGCGACGTCGCGCCCGTCCGCCCACGTGGCTCGGTGGACCTGGCCGATGCTGGCCGAGGCGATTGCGGTGTCGTCGAAACTCTCGAACCGTGATCGCCACGCCGTACCCAGTTGTTGATCGAGTACGCGATGCACTGTCTTGGCCGGCATGGGCGGGCCCTGAGCCTGCAGCTTCGTCAGTGCCTCACGGTAGGGCTCCGAATACTCCTCGGGGACGGCGGCTTCCATCACCGACAGCATCTGACCGAGCTTCATGGCCCCGCCTTTGAGCTCTCCGAGGACGGAGAAGAGTTGCTCGGCTGCTTTGGCGGCCATGTCCGCGTCGATCTCGTCGCGGTTTCCGCCGGCGAGCTTCTTTCCGAAGCCCATCGCGGCACGTCCGGCCATTCCCAGGGGAATGCTGGCTAGTTTCGCGGTACGAGTGGATCCACGGCGCGGTATGTCTGACACAGCTCCATCATGGCTGAACCTTCCGACAAATGCTCGGACCGGTGAAACCGTGGCCTCGACTGCCGAGGTGGGCGGGTGGTCGAGTGACCGTGTCGTCAGTACCAGCAATCGCAATGCGGATGTCGCGTCCACTGTCTTTTGTGCACGGACGTACCGGTTGCCGCGAAACTCAGCTCCATCGTGCAGTCGGTGGTTTCGGGCATCGTTCCGTCCGTGCGATCGATGAGGGTCTCGAGTTGCGCGAACGCGAACGCCGCCGTGGCCAACACCGTGGCGGTACTCGCCTGGCCCACCGTGCCGAGCAGATGTGCGGACAGATGCGGCCACTCCGGATCGAGATCACAGCGGGTGAGATCGGCGCAGCGCAGGCAACTCGTCTGTCCGGGCACCACGAACGGGCCGACGATTCCTTTCCCGTCCCGCAGTCGCACCTGCAGGTGCGGGATCCTTTTCCGCACCAGATCGGTCACCAGACGAGGCTCGGCGACGAGGTCGTCGGTAAGCACGACCACGTCGTACTGCCACGAGTTCACGGCGAGGTGCGGATAGCGTGTCGGGGTCAGGCTCGTTCTGGTCACCGCGACACCGGTGCGCCGCAACCCGGCGGTCAGCGCATCCGAGAGCGGCCCGCGGCCCACGAGATGCACGGAACGAATGTCGCGCAGTTCACTCGACGGAGCGTCCGCGTTGCTCGCCGCCGGGCCACTCGTGCCGTGCACGAGCAGGCCGGAATCGTCCAATTCGGCGAGCATCGACGACACTCGGTTCGCGGACAAACCTAACGTCATTGCGTGACAGACGATGTGAGGCCTGGAACGTCCTGCCGCGAGAAGCCGCAGGATCTCGAGTATCGAGCCCGGTTCCGCACCGGGAGGGGGAGTGACGACGACGCTGGTCTCGGGGCTCCACCCCAGTTGAACGGTTCCGTCCCGTCGCGGCAGGATGGCCACCGCGGGATCGAGTCGAACGGTCGATGTGATCATGAACCACACTGTGACACTCGGTCCGACGGCAAACGCCCGCTCGAAGCACGTTATCCACAGGGGAAAATGGGCTTCGAGCAGGCGTTCGACGGGGCCGACGGCATTGGTGTGCGCCGTCCGGGTTCAGGGTGTGGAAGAGCCTTTGTCCGGATGGTCGTCGCCGTCCTCCGAGGCGTCGTCCGTGCCGTGTTCCGCTCGTTCGGCGGCCTCCTTTGCCTCCATCGCCTCGAGTTGCGCGATGGGGTC
Source organism: Rhodococcus sp. 05-2254-5 (assembly GCF_002258575.1). Taxonomy (NCBI): domain Bacteria; kingdom Bacillati; phylum Actinomycetota; class Actinomycetes; order Mycobacteriales; family Nocardiaceae; genus Rhodococcus; species Rhodococcus sp. 05-2254-5. The sequence goes on from NZ_NOZG01000026.1 coordinate 105,653, forward strand.
GTCGAAGCTGGAGGTGCCGCCGCCGACGACTCGATCGATGAACGCCGCCGGATTGTCCAGGTCGGATGCGTCGGGCAGGAGATCCGGGTGTGCCCACACCCCGTCGCGGCCCTCCACGTCCGCGGCAGCCAGTAGTTGGCGCCACAGATCCGCGGCCTCGCGCACCTTGCGGGGACGCAACTCGAGACCGACCAACGTCGCGAACGTCTGCTCTGCCGGGCCGCCGGAGGCGCGGCGACGGCGAATGGTCTCGGCGAGGGCAACCGCGCCGGGGAGACGGTCGCCGAGTGCGGCCGTGACCACGGTCTCCACCCAGCCCTCCACCAGCGCCAGCAACGTTTCGAGACGTTCGAGAGCGTGCTTCTGCTCGGGTGTGGTCTGCGGCTCGAACGAACCCTGCTGCAGCAGCGCTTCGATCTTCGACGGATCCGTCAGCGCCGACGGGTCGAGCCCGGCAGCGGCTTCCTCGATTGCCGAGAAATCCATGCGGATGCCGCGAGCATATTCCTCGACAGTGGCGAGAACTCGCTGGCGCAGCCACGGGACATGGCTGTACAGCCGCTGGTGTGCAGCCTCGCGGGCGGCCAGGAACACCAGCACCTCACGCTCGGGCTGTTCGAGACCTTCGCTGAACGACGCGATCGCCGACGGTAGCAACGCGGCGGTGCCCGACGGGCCGAGCGGGAGACCGATGTCGGTGGAGGTGAGAACTTCCTTCGACAGTTGGCCCAGTGCCTGACCGAGTTGCGAGCCGAACGCCATTCCGCCCATCTGGGTCAGCATGCCCATCATCGGTCCGGCCATGTGCTGAGCCTCCGGCGGTAACCCGGAGGTCCACATGCCCGAAATCTGCTCGGCGACCGGATCGCACAGCCGCTTCCAGGTGTCGATGGTGTTGTCGAGCCAGTCGACCGGCGTCCACGCTGCAGTCTTGGTGGCACCGGCAGGCAATGTGGTGGCACCGTCCAGCCAGAGCTCGGCGAGGTGGGCGGCCTCGGTGATGGCCTCACGCTCCCCGGCCGACACCGGGCTGAAATCGCCCATCTGCTGTCGGGCCAATTGCTTGGCGAGGTCGTAATTGACCGGTCCGGCCGACGATCCGCCCGACCCCGCGGCACCCATGCCGCTGAGCATCTGGCCGAACTGGGTGAGCATCTGGCCCAGTTGTGCAGGGTCGAAGCCCTCGGCCCCGAACCCGAAACCGGCGGGGTTACCCGACCCGTCCGGATCCTTCTTCTTGTCCGGGTCGTCGTCGGAAGCACCGAAACCAAAATTGCTCATGGCTCAACGGTACAAGCCATGAGCACTCGGAGCGCGAAAGATCGTCACGCTGACGGCGAACAGAACGGCTTCGTCGCATCGTGCGTCGGGCTCCGGCAGGGGCGGTATCCACGCCGCCGCACGTTCGGATCTAGTGTCTACCGAGTGAACCGAAGGATCGCCACACTCGTCGCAGCGCTGGTACCGGTCGTGGTGCTGGGCGTCACCGGCTCGGTCGTCACCGTTCCGTTCGCGGCACTCGGCCCCGGGCCGACCTACAACACTCTCGGTGACGTCGACGGCGTGCCCGTAGTCCAGATCGATGGCACCGACGTCGACCCCACCGCAGGCCATCTGAACATGACGACGGTGGCCGTGCGGGATCAGCTCAATCTTTTCGAGGCTCTCGGGTTCTGGGCCAGTGGGCGTCAGGGACTGGTCCCTCGTGAGGAGGTGTACCCACCGGACAAGTCGAAAGAGGAAGTGCAGGAAGGTAATCAGGCCGATTTCGAGCAATCGGAATCCAGTGCCGAACTCGCCGCTCTGCATCACCTCGACCTCCCTGTGTCACTGTCGGTGACGAGCGTGGCCCAGGACGGCCCCGCCGCAGGCGTGCTGAACATCGGAGACACTCTGGTTGCGGTGGGCGGCACCCCCGTCTCGACGGCAGGCGCGGTTCGCGAGGCCGTCAGCGCCAAGGCACCCGGCGATTCGCTCGACATCGACTACGTGCGTGATGGTGCCCCTCGTACGGGTTCCGTTGTGCTCGGGGCCAGGCCGGACGACCCGTCCAAGGGATATCTCGGTGTGACGCCCGAGGAGCAGCCCGACGTTCCGTTCGACGTGAAGTTCAATCTCGCCGACGTCGGTGGTCCGTCCGCCGGCTTGATGTTCAGCCTCGCGGTGGTGGACAAACTGAGTCCCGGCGAGCTGAGCAACGGCGAATTCGTGGCGGGAACCGGCACGATCGACGCAGCGGGAACGGTCGGCCCCATCGGCGGTATTCCCTACAAGCTGATAGCAGCTCGCGAGGCAGGGGCCACCACGTTCCTGGTGCCCGACGCCAATTGTGGTGAGGCGCAACAGAATGTGCCCGACGGTCTGCGTTTGGTGCGAGTCGAATCGCTGGACAACGCGATCGACTCGCTCCGAGCGATCGGGTCGGGCGAAGACGTTCCGACGTGTAGCTGACCCGCTCGGTCGTATTTACTCGTCGTCGACCACATCGAACGTCGAGTACAGACCGTGGACGACGTTGGGTGCCAGGTCCTCGGCGATGCGAAGGTCGATGGGAGCGAACGGATCGGCGTCCTCGTCCGGATGCAGTTGCAACAACGTCAACGACGGCCCGTCCTTGAGCACTGCCACGATCAGCCGCGCGTCACGCTTCTCGGGATGGTTCTCGGCGGCCGATCGCGCCGCGTTGTCGGCCGCGTCGGGATCTGCGAGACGCGGCATCAGCGCATCGTCGAGTGCCGACTCCGCCGCCGGGGGGAGTACGACGATCTCCTGGACGAGTGCGCATCCCACGACGCCCTCGGGCCACGTCGACGTGGCGAGGAATTCGTCGAGGGCGGGGGAGCCGCCGGTGATGTCCTCGGGCAACGAATGCTGCTGGATCGGTGTGAGTGCAGCACCGTCGGCCAGATCGTCGAGCAGGCCGGGTTCTGCCGCGGCGAGGGCAGCGGTGGGCACCAGCGCGAACATCTGGGGCGACTGGCCCCACCCGCCCGCGTCGACGAAGTCCGCCACCTCACGCGCGCACCGAGCCAATGCCTCGGCGACGCCGGGTCCGCCCGACTCGGGGTCGAAGTCGTCTCCGAAATGTTCCTGGCCGGGCAGTCCGTCACTGTCGTTGCTCACCGCACTATCCTCGCATCCGAATGGTTCCACGAATGTCGATGCTCCTGACCTGCGGTCCGGCGGGGCCGCAGTACGGGCGTCACAGCCGTAGGATCAACGTACGTACAGTAGGGCGAAACGGACATGCGGCGCACGCGAGGTGCGCCGTGACAGTCATCTGCGGCGCCATCGGCGTCGCCCGAAGTTGGAGTGTGGCACGTGGGCATGAGGCCCCCCACCGGTATGCCGTCGTTGTCGCGGCGAAGCCGGATCTTGCTCGTATTGGCCTTGGTAGTAGCAGCTTTGCTGCTCATCGGTCCGCGGTTGATCGATATCTACACGAACTGGTTGTGGTTCGGAGAAGTCGACTTCCGCGGCGTCTACACCACCACTCTGTTGACCCGGTTGGTGATCTTCCTCGTCGTCTCGGTCGTCGTCGGGCTCATCGTCTTCGGCGCGCTGGTCGTCGCGTACCGCAATCGCCCGGTGTTCGTTCCAGTGGCCGGACCCAACGATCCGATCGCTCGATACCGCACCACGGTGATGAGCCGATTGCGGTTGTTCGGCATCGGAATCCCGGTCGTGTTCGGTTTCCTGTCCGGCATGATCGCGCAGACGAACTGGGTCACCGTGCAGCTGTTCCTGCATGGCGGCGACTTCGGCCAGACCGACCCGCAGTTCGGCCTGGACGTCGGGTTCTACTCGTTCGATCTGCCGTTCTACCGCTTCATCCTGAACTGGCTGTTCGTTGCCATCCTGGTTGCATTCTTCGCAAATCTGGTGACGCAGTACGTCTTCGGCGGCATTCGTCTCGCCGGCCGAGAAGGAGCGCTCACTCGCGCGGCGCGGATTCAGCTCGCTGTGCTGGCCGGCACCTTCGTCCTGCTCAAGGCAATCGCCTACTGGTTCGATCGATACACGTTGTTGTCGAGTAGTCGCAAGGAGCCGACGTTCACCGGTGCCAGCTTCACCGACATCAACGCGGTGCTGCCCGCGAAGCTGATTCTGTTGGCCATCGCAGTCATCTGCGCGATTGCCTTCTTTGCGGCCATCTTCCTTCGTGACCTCAGAATCCCCGCCTTGGCCACAGCCCTGTTGGTGTTGTCGTCGATCCTGATCGGTGCCGTCTGGCCGCTGGTGATGGAGCAGTTCTCGGTTCGTCCGAACGCGGCCGACAAGGAGAGCACGTACATCGAGCGCAACATCGCGGCAACGAGGTCTGCGTACGGCTTGACCGATGACGTGGTCTCGTACCGCGACTATTCGGGTGAAGCGTCGTTGAGCCCGAGCGAAGTGGCATCGGAGTCGGCCACGATGTCGAACATCCGGTTGCTCGATCCGAACATCCTTGCGCCGACATTCACTCAGCAGCGTCAGATCCGTAACTTCTACGGTTTCCCCGACACACTGGCCGTCGACCGCTACCCGGACGCGGACGGCAACCTCCGCGACTACGTCGTCGCCGCGCGTGAGATCTCACCGCAGACTCTCGACGCGAACCAGCGTGACTGGATCAACCGCCACACCGTGTTCACTCACGGAAACGGCTTCGTTGCTGCTCCTGCCAACTCCGTCGACGAGGCTGTCGCCGACGAGTCCAGCGGCGGGCGTGGTGGTTATCCCAACTACCAGGTGAACTGGATCGAGAACAACGCCGAGGGAACCGTGCGTAAGGACGGCCCAGGTGACCTCGATCAGCCGCGCATCTACTTCGGCCCGGTCATCGCGAATTCCGACGCCGACTACTCCATCGTCGGCTCGGCCGGCGAACCCCGTGAGTACGACACGGACAGCAAGAGCTACTCCTACACCGGTGCAGCGGGTGTCGACGTCGGCAACTTCTTCAACCGACTCGTGTTCGCGAGCAAGTACGCCGAGCGCAACATCCTGTTCTCGAGTGTGATCGGTGACGAATCGAAGATTCTGTTCAACCGTGATCCCCGAGACCGCGTGCAGAAGGTCGCGCCCTGGCTCACCACCGACGGTTCGACGTACCCGGCGATCGTCGACGGCAAGCTCGTCTGGATCATCGACGGCTACACAACGCTGGACAACTTCCCGTATGCCCAGCGGATGTCGCTCGAGGATGCCACTGCCGACAGCATCGAGTCGACGACGACGCGCGCACTGCCGAGCCGGGAAGTCTCGTACATCCGGAACTCGGTCAAGGCCACCGTCGACGCCTACGACGGCACTGTCAAGCTGTACGAGCAGGACGAGAACGACCCGGTGCTCAAGGCATGGGAAGGCGTGTTCCCCGGAACGGTCATCCCCAAGAGCGAGGTGTCTCCGGAATTGCGGGATCACTTCCGGTACCCGGAGGACCTGTTCAAGGTTCAGCGTGAACTGCTGACGAAATACCACGTCAACGATCCGCGAGAGTTCTTCACCAACAACGCGTTCTGGGAGGTTCCGACCGACCCGACCGCGGAGAACACTGCCGCCAAGCAGCCTCCGTACTACGTCGTCGCGTCCGATATCTCCAACGAGGAGAACCAGGCCTCGTTCCAGCTGACCAGTGCGCTGGTGGGGTATCGCCGAGAAGTGCTGGGCGCGTATGTCAGCGCGGATTCGGATCCGGAGAACTACGGCAAGATCACCGTGCTGAGGCTGCCGACCGATACGTCCACTCAGGGCCCGAATCAGGTACAGAACCAGATGACGACCACGACGGACGTCTCCGAAAGCCTCGGCATCGTGCGCCGGGAGAACACTGTCGAGTTCGGCAATCTTCTGACCCTGCCCGTGGGCAACGGCGGTCTGATCTATGTGGAGCCGGTGTACGCCTCGCGCACCAACGAGGCGTCGGCGTACCCGCAGTTGATCCGGGTGTTGGTCTCGTACGAGGGTCGTGTCGGTTACGCCGCCACGCTGCCCGAGGCCATCGAGCAGGTATTCGGGGCCGGTGCCGGACGGACCGTCACGGCGCCGGGGGAGACCGACGGCAGTACCCAGCCGGGTGCCGTACCCGAGACGACCCCGTCCGAGGGCGGTTCGACGCCGGCGAATCCGGCTCCGTCCACCGGTGGGTCGACCACCAGGGACGCCGCTGTCACCGGGTTGAACGACGCACTCTCCGCCGTGCGCACTGCACAGCAGAGCGGCAACCTGGCGCAGCTCGGCACCGCGCTGGAGAACCTGCAGACGGCTGTCGACGCGTACAACCGGGCCGGTAGCTGATCGGCACGGTTTCACCGGGCTGACAGAAACGACAGAGCCGCCTCACCGAATCGGTGAGGCGGCTCTGTCGTTGTTCGCTACACCGGATGCGCTGGGCATCGCGGCGAGCGGAACGAGGCAGTTCTAGCGAACTGCCGGTGAATCAGCGTCCGATGGGCGCGAGCACAGGAGCGTTCGCAGCAACGAAGTGCTGGAACTGGGTGCTCAGGCCGTACTGGTCGGCGAGCTTGGATGCTGCATCGAATGCGCCCTGAGCGGCCTGTGCGGCTGCTGCGGCCTCGGGTGCGACGGCAGGCGCGGGGGCAGGTGCCGGAGCCGGAGCTGCCTGGGGAGCCGGTGCCGGTGCCGCTTCGGGCTCGGCTGCCGATGTACCGGTGGTCAGCTGCTGACCGCAGACGGGCCATGCGCCCGGTCCCTGGCTCTGCAGGGTGTTCTCCGCGACGCGGATCTGCTCGGCCTTGGAGGCGTTGGCCGGGGATCCGGTTCCGCCGTTGGCCGTCCAGGTGCTCTGCGAGAACTGCAGGCCGCCGTAGTAGCCGTTTCCGGTGTTGATGCTCCAGTTGCCACCGCTCTCGCACTGTGCGACGCCGTCCCAGTTGTGGGGGGCTGCGTTGGCGGTTCCGGCAGAAACGCCGAGCGGAATGGCGACGGCTGCGCCGGCGATGGCGGCCAATCCGAGTGCGCGCTTACCGAAGTTGTTCTGAGTGGTCATGCGGGGTGAATCCTCTCCGCGCTCGACTGGCGCGACTGGCCTGCGAATCGTTACGCCGGTGGTGATGGCGATGACGACCAGGCACTTCGTATCGTCGCGGCTCTGCCCCCGTACGTATTGGGGACCACACCCGCGGGGCAGAGCGAAAGAAGCGGCGGGGTGGTGCAAGCCCAGCGGTTTAGGGCCGTCCGTGAAGGTAGTCGAGGATTCACTCACCGTCACTGAGCGGATATGGGATGCGACCCGTCCACATAGTGGGATCGGCCCCCCTGTTCGTGCAGCTCGAGCCGCATTGTGGCGGGAATGTTTCACCTTCGTGACCCGACCGTTATGTGACTCGAAACACGCAAGAAAAGAGACCCGGAGCACTATTTAGAGGGGCTGCGAACGTGCTGTTCGGGTCGGCTCGGCCGCGCGTCGAGCATGATCGACTGGACCGAGCACCCCGTGGTCACGTGATTTGCATTCGTCGTACACGCAGGGGTAACTTCGTAGATGCAACGCGGGGTGGAGCAGCTCGGTAGCTCGCTGGGCTCATAACCCAGAGGTCGCAGGTTCAAATCCTGTCCCCGCTACCACTCGAAAAAGCCCGAGACCATACGGTCTCGGGCTTTTTTGTGCTCTGATAGCCACCGTGCAATCACGTTGGACTGCCCGATGCCCGTGCGAAGAGGGCGACCGAGGATGATCCTGCCCGCTGTTCGAGATCCCCGGCTCGTCACCGCCCGGCGCGGGGGACTGCTGTCCGATGACGATCATCGGGCCCTGGCACTCTGGGCTGCTGCCTGTGCCGAACACGTGCTGCCCCTGTTCGAGAGCTCGGTTCCGTCGGACGCCAGACCGCGGGAAGCCATCGACGGGATCGGCGCGTGGGTACGCGGTGAGCTGCCGATGATGGAGACCCGCGCCCTCGGCGGACACGCGATGGGCGCAGCGCGTCCCCTTCGCGGAGCGGCTCGATTCGCCGCCTACGCCGCAGGTCAGGCCGCATGCGTGGCGCACGTGGCCGAACACGACCTCGGAGCAGCGGCATACGCCATCAAGGCAGTTCGAGCTGCGGCACCGTCGTCGAGCGCAGCCGCCGCGGCGTATGCGGAAAATGAGTGGCAGAGGGAACAGCTGCCGGACAGCGTGCGGGCTCTGGTGTTGGAGGACCAGCACAGGAGAAACAGCATCTGCTGGTACGTGTTCGAGTAGATCTACAGAACCGTGACCGTGAAGGACTGGGTGTCGACGACCAGAGCACGAAGATCGTGCGGCCTCAGCTGATCTGCGGCGAGCAGTGACGTATCGGGACGAAACCGGATCGTGGTACCGGTCCGATCCGTAGGGGCAGTCGACACCAATTCGGTGACGGGCAACCCGTGCTGGTATCGACGGGTCCACGAGCCCTCACTGCGACGGTTGGTGTGCTCGAGCACCTCCGACAGCGCTGCGACAGTCGACATTCCGCGGCGGGCATGTCCGTCCGCCAACAGCACTGGCTCCAGCCGGTCGAAGAAGCGAACATCTGCAGTGCTCACAACGGGCTTGCGAATTGCGAGTCCGCGGTCTAACCGTGTGTCGGTACCTCGTCCGAGGTCCGTTACATCGATCGTGCCGTCCGAGTCGAACGTGATGGTCGCGTGACCGCCTCCCTGATCCTCGGCTTCGTCCACCGCATACGCGAGGACTTCGAGAATTAGGTGCAGCACTCCACCCGGCGCGTACTCACCGGAGCGGCTTCTGATGTGCGAGAGGTGATCTCGATCGACGTCCATCGACCAGTCGTGCGTCGTGGTGGACCAAGTGCTCCGACCGGACACGGAGGGGTCGGGCACCGACGTCAGTCCGAGACCTGCTCCCGTGCATCGTCACTGGTGACGATGTCATCGTCGTCGGTGGTCGCAGCATCCTCCGGCTCGTCTGCGGTGAGGTCGACGGTGTCCGCGCCCTCGAGAGCCGTCAGTTCCTGTTCAGCCTCTGCGATGAGGCCCTTGGCATTCTCTTCGACCTTCTTGATCCACTCGGCCATGACTGTCACCCTTCGCTCGATCGTCTACCACCGGTCTACCAGACTCGAGCCCTCTAGGATCATCGGTGTGCGAATGAAGACCCCACGACTGGTTCTCGACGAGCCTGCAGATGCGGATCTCGACGCGCTGTACGAGATCTGCAGTGATCCGCAGTCGTGGACACACTTTCCGGGCTTGCGGCACACCGATATCGGTACGACCGAACGTATGGTGCAGAACTGGACTGCGCAATGGCGTCGAGATGGATTGAGTACGTGGATCGTTCGTGAGCACGGCAGCGACATGATCAGCGGCTACGGCGGGTGTTCCATCCGACAGAATGCCTTCTGGAATCTCGGCTACCGTCTCCATCCCGACGCGCAAGGTAAGGGGTACGCCGCAGAGATGAGTCGAACCGCAGTCGAGTGCGCGTACCGAACTCGGCCCGAAATGCCGGTCGTGGCATATCTTCTCGAACACAACCTCTCCTCCGCTCGCGTGGCAGAGCGCGCCGGCCTGAAGCTGGTATCCCGTGGACCCGATATCGGCAACCCCGATCCCGAGGCCATCCGACTGGTGTACGCAGACCGACCGCTGACGGCCGATCAGGTGGATGCTGTGCTGTCCGCCTGATCCCGTGCGTCGGCAACCTCGGCCAGTCGTCTTCTCAGCAAACGCTTCTCCGGTGCCGTTCGCGCGAAATCCAGTGCTCTCCGGTAGTGCACGGCGGCCTCGTCCATCCGGCCCAGTCGGTGCAGCAGATCGGCTTTCGCCATCGCGAACGGGTGGTACCGGCGCAGGGCCGGCTCAGCGGCGATGGCGTCCAACAACTCGAGCCCGGCCTCGGGCCCTTCGGTCATTGCGACGCCGACGGCCCGGTTGAGCGCGACCACCGGTGATGGTGTGAGTGCCATCAACACGTCGTACAGAGCCACGATCTGAGGCCAGTCCGTGCTCGCGGCGTCAGCAGCCTCGTCGTGTAATGCCGCGATGGCGGCCTGAACGGAGTACGGGCCGGCCGGCCCGCGGGTCAGGGCCTCGCTCACGAGTTCCGTTCCCTCGGCGATGAACGCGGCATTCCATACGTGCCGGTCCTGATCGGCCAACAGCACGATCTCGCCGTGTTCGTCGATCCGGGCGCGGCGTCTGGCGTCGGTCAGCAACATCAGCGCCAGCAAGCCGGTCACCTCGGACGTGCCCGGCAGAGCCGCGTGCAGAACTCTGCCCATACCGATCGCTTCGTTCGAGAGATCGACGCGTCCGACTCCATCGCCGGATGTCGCCGAGTACCCCTCGGTGAAGATGGAGTAGACGACCTCGAGCACCATGGGCACTCTTTCCGCCAGCTCGTCCGGTCCCGGAACGCGAAACGGAATGCGACCCGTGCGAATCTTGTTCTTGGCCCGCACTATTCGCTGTGCAGCCGTGGCAGGAGGGATGAGCAGTGCGCGCGCCACCTCTGCTGTGGACAGACCCGCGAGACACCTCAGCGTCAGGGCGAGTCGGTCCTGGGCAGCAAGAGCCGGGTGGGAGCACGTGAAGAACAACTGGAGGCGATCGTCGGGCACACGATCGTCGAGCGCATTCGAGCCGGACGGGTTGTCGCGGTCCGAGTCGATCTGCAGTACGGCGATTTTCGCAGCCAGTGTCTCATCGCGTCGGAGGCGGTCGACTGCCTTGCGCCGGGCTGTGGTGAGCAACCAGGCCCCTGGCTTGGCCGGTATGCCATCGATCGGCCAATGCTTCAGAGCCGCCTCGATGGCATCCGACGTCACCTCCTCGGCGAGGTCGAGGTCACGGTAGCGCTGCACCAACGACGCGAGCAGCATCGAGCGCTCGGCACGGAAGACCGATCCGATCGTTCGACTGACCTCGACCTCGCTCACCGAACGATCCCGCGCGTCAGAATTCTGCGAGCGGGCGCACGACGACGGTGCCGCCGTCCTTGGAGCCGGGGCAGCGGGCCGCCCACTCGAGCGCGGCATCGAGGTCGGGAACGTCGATGACGTCGTAACCCCCGAGTACCTCGTGCGACTCGGCATACGGGCCGTCCGTGACGGTCCGTTCGCCCGTGTTCGGATCGACGCGTACCGCGGTAGCAGTGGTCAAGTCGGCCAGCGCGTGCCCGGCAACGTAGACCCCGGCCTCCTTCAGTTCCTTCTCGTACGTCATCCAGTCCTCCACACTGCTGCAGCCGGGTGCAGCACCGGGGGAGGTGTCGGCGTTGATCAACAGGATGTACTTCATGGTGCGCTCCCTCGTTCGGTACCTCGGTGTCGCGGCGCGATTCGCCGTACACGAAGACGACGATCGAGACATCACGATATCGACACCGACCCTCGACATTTCTTCGAAGCGCACGAAAGCGGCACCGGACGCACAGTCCGGTGCCGCTTGTCGATCATGTGCCGAGTCGATGACGAGCCACTGCTTACTTCAGCTCGGCCGAGGACTTTCCGAGTACGCGACGGGCGACGATCAGCTGCTGGATCTGCTGCGTGCCCTCGAAGATGTCGAGAATCTTGGAGTCACGGCTCCACTTCTCGAGCAGCGGGCGCTCGGAGTAGCCGTAGGTACCGGCCAACTCGACTGCTTTGAGGGTGATGTCGACTGCGGAGCGTCCGGCCTTCGCCTTCGACATCGACGCCTGCAGCGAGTTGGGCTCCTTGTTGTCGGCCATCCATGCCGCGCGCAATGCGAGCAGGTGCGCGGCTTCCCAGTCTGCTTCGAGTCGCAGGAACTCTGCGGCCGCCGCGTGCTGGTTGTAGGCGGGAGTCTCGTACGAGATGTCGACTCCGGCATCGACCAGGATCGACCGCAACTCTTCCAGTGCGGCACGGGCGACGCCGATTGCCATTCCAGCAACCAGAGGGCGAGTGTTGTCGAACGTCTGCATGACGCCCGCGAAGCCCTTTTCGACGTTGACCTCGGCGGTGCCGAGCAGGTTGTCTTTCGGGATGCGGCAATCCTCGAGCAGCAGGGCTGCGGTGTCGGACGCCTTGATGCCCAGCTTGTGCTCGAGGCGGGCAACCGACAGGCCCGGGGCGTCACGCGGGACGACGAACGACTTGATGGCTGCGCGGCCGAGAGACTTGTCGACCGTTGCCCACACCACGATGTGGGTGGAACGCTCACCGGCGGTGACGTAGATCTTCTCGCCGTTGAGCACCCACTCGTCGCCGTCGAGGACAGCGGTGGTGGTGACTGCCGCGGAGTCCGAGCCGAAGCTGGGCTCGGTGATGGCCATCGAAGCCCACACCTTGCCGAAGCGCTCGAGCTGCTCGTCGGTGGAGACCGCGGCGATAGCGGAGTTGCCGAGTCCCTGGTACGGGATCGACAGCGTGAGGCCGACGTCGCCCCAGCAGGTTTCGATGACGTTCACCAGAGCGGACATGTTGCCGCCGTTGGAGTTGGCGGTCTTGCTGGGCTTGGCCGACTCGCTGTCCTTCTCGCGGCCACCGGCCGCTCCGCCGATTTCGCCACCGGCGTCGGACATGCCTTCGACCATGGACGCCATGGTGTCGAGCTCCACCGGGTACTCGTGCTCGGCGAGGTCGTACTTGCGAGAGATGGGGCGGAAGATCTCGGCAGCGACCTGGTGGGCCTGATTCGCCTGCGCCCGAAGCTTCTTGGGAAGTTCAAGATTGATCATCGTGTGTGTCCTTGGGTGAGTGCCATGGAATTCGGGTCGGCGAGCTAGATGAGAACGATGCCTTCGGCGACGCCGACGGACCGTAGATCGCGGTACCAGCGCTCGACCGGGTGTTCCTTGGTGAAGCCGTGTCCACCGAGCAACTGCACACCGTCGGAGCCGATCTGCATTCCCTTCTCGGACGCCAGGCGGCGTGCGAGGGCCGATTCACGAGTGAACGACAGTCCCTGCTCGGCGCGAGACGCGCCACGCAGCGTGACCAACCGCATGCCGTCGAGCTCGATGGCGATGTTGGCGACCATGAAGGCCACGGCCTGGCGGTTACTGATCGGCTCGCCGAACGCAACGCGCTCGTTGACGTACGGAACGACGTAGTCGAGTACGGCCTGGCTCGTACCGACGGCCAAGGAGGCCCAGCCCAGACGGGCCAAACCGATGGCGGCGCTGTACTCGGCGGCGCGCTGGTCGGCGTCACCATCACCGAGCAGAGCCGACTCGGGCACTGCCACGTCGGTGAGGATCAGGCGACCCAGGCCCGCGGCGCGCAGACCCATGCTCGGATCCGCTTCGACGACGAGGCCCTTGGAGTCGGACTCGACGATGAAGAAAGTCGGGCGACCTTCGAGTTCCGCCGCGATGACGAACAGCTCCGAGCTGCCGGCCGCGGGTACGAGGCTCTTGACTCCGTTGAGCTTGTATCCGCTGGGCGAGCGCACCGCCTTGGTCTGCAGCGCGTACGGATCGAACAGTGCGCGGGGCTCGTTGACGACCACTGCTGCGTTCGGCACCTTCTCGCCGACGAATGCCGGAAGGTACGTCTTCTGCTGCGCATCCGTTCCCCACTGAGTGAGGGCGACAGCGACACCGCTGGGCGCGAGGATAGGCAGGGCCAGGCCCATATCGCCGTGGGCGAGAGCCTCGGCGACGAGGGAGTTGGTGACCGCACCGCGCTCGCTGGCGGCACCGTCGAGCTCCTCGGGGACGTTGATCAGCGTGATGCCGAGTTCGGCGGATCGGCGGACCAGGTCCTCGGGCGAGGAGGCGTTGTGATCGGCCTCGAAGGCGGCCGGCCGGAGGATCTCCTCGGCGAACTCCTTGACCGTTTCGACGATCATGCGCTGCTCGTCGTCGGGGGTCAGGTCGAAGTAGCTCAGGTTCTTCGCGGCACCGTCGTCGAGACGCTTGGGCTTGCCGCCTCCGGTGACCTTGGCGAACGTACGGTTGGCAGCGCCGAGAGTCTTGAAACCGGTTTTGGTGCTCTCGTACGTGACGCGGTCGATCGTCTGTCGGAGGTTGTACTTCTCCGCCAGTTCGGACCCGGTGATGGCCGTCAGAACGCGCATGGCGGTTCCGATCGCATCTCTCTTGAACGGGTTGAGGCCAACCGCAGAAGTATCGCGGGGCACCTTGGGGGCCTTCGCGTCGACCACACTGTCTTGCTTGCTCATGATCACCAGTTCCTCGGCGTCGGGCACGGACTTCACAGATCTTACTCCCGAGTAAGTTAGCTGTCTACTGTCGAGTAAGTACTGGTGGCGCACGACACCGTGGCGGGTCTTTCGTATCCTGCGTCGTACCGATGTGACAGGCTGTTTCCCGTGCATCCGATAGCTCAGGTCTTCGCCGCCCTCGCCGCGGTACTCCATGTCGCCATCTTCGTCATGGAAAGCGTGCTCTGGTCCAAGCCGGCCGTGTGGGCGAAGTTCGGTGTCGCCAGTCAGAACGACGCAGACATCACCAAACCGATGGCCTTCAATCAGGGGTTCTACAACCTGTTTCTCGGCATCGGCATCGTGGTCGGCCTCATCGTGGGCGGTTCGGCCGGCGACGCGATCGTCTACTTCGCATGCGCCAGCATCGTCGGCGCGGCTCTGGTGCTCGCCACCGGCGGAGCGAAGTACTTCCGGCCCGCGTTCGTGCAGGGAATCACTCCGCTCCTGGCCCTGGTTCTGGCCGCAGTCCTCTGACGCCTCGCTGTTCTCACCGTCCGTCTCCGGTGAGTGCCGACCGATTCACGCAGCGGGGGAGAGGCGGCCGAGGACGTCCTGGTGCAGCAGCCCGTTCGTGGCTACCGCGCTCCCGCCGTGCGGCCCGACGCGTCCATCGAGCGAGGTGAAGGTCCCGCCCGCCTCGCGCACCAGAACATCGAGTGCCGCCAGATCCCACAGGGAGACCTCCGGCTCGGCGGCGATGTCGAGGGCTCCTTCGGCGAGCAGGCAGTAGGAGAAGAAGTCGCCGTAGGCGCGGACTCGCCACACGTCATCGGTCAGTCCGATGAAGCGGTCTCTCGTTCCGAGGTCGGCCCAGCCGGACAGGCTGGAGAAGCTCAGACTCGACGCGGAAAGTGAGTCGACTTTCGACACGTTGATTCGACGGGCGGTTTCGTCGCCGACGCTCGTCCACGATCCCAGCTGGTCGGCGGCCCACCATCGGCGATGCAGCGCCGGGGCGCTGACCACTCCGACTGCGGGGACGCCGTCCTCGAGCAGCGCGATCAGCGTTGCCCACACGGGTACGCCGCGCACGAAGTTCTTGGTGCCGTCGATCGGATCGACGACCCATTGGCGGCCGCTGAACGTAGCCGTGCCACCGAACTCCTCGCCGAGCAGAGCATCGTCGGGACGCTCCGAACCGAGCTCCGCCCGAATCATCGTTTCCACGGCCAGGTCTGCGTCGCTGACCGGTGTGAGATCCGGCTTCGAGTCCACCGTCAGGTCCATGGCGAGGAATCGTCCACGAGTGATGACGTCGGCTTCGTCGGCGAGCCGGAGGGCGAGATGCAGATCGGCAGAGTAGTCGGTCACCGCAGAAGACTATCGCCGCGCACGGGCCTGCTCGTACGCGGCAATATGGGTGGCCGGGCCTATCCGGTGACTTCGTTCAACTTTCCGGTGGCAACATCGAAGACGAACCCGCGCAGCGACTCGTGCTTCGTGACGAACGGGCTGAGCTCGATGCGCGCCAAGGACTGCCGAACGTCGCGGTTCAGATCCGGGAACGACTCGGCAGCCCAGTTGGGCTTCAGACCGGTCTCCTCCTGGAGGTCGTTCTTGAACTCGTCGTCGGTGAACGTGAGCATGCCGCAATCGGTGTGGTGGATCAGGATGATCTCCTTGGTGCCGAGCAGCCGCTGGCTGATGGCCAGTGAACGAATCTCGTCGTCGGTGATCACCCCACCTGCATTGCGGATCACGTGTGCTTCCCCGTCTGCCAGGCCGAGAATCCGGTAGACGTCGAGCCGGGCGTCCATGCACGCGACCACCGCGACGTGCTTCGACGGCGGCAGCGGTAGAGGGCCGTCGAACTGGGCGGCGTATGCCTTGTTGTTCTCGAGGTACTGGTCGGTGACGGTCATACGAGACTCCTGTGTCCATCGAATGTCGCTGGCACCGTGCGGCGGCAGTGATGTCGACGTGCGCATATGTCGACGCGTCGAAAGCTAACAGCGGACGAGGTGCCCGAACAGGGTTCGAATCAGCACGGTTCGAACCCCTGGATGAGCATGCGTCTTCGGGGGCGGTCGGGGACGGGTTCGTGTGCCGGTAACCTTGACTCTCGTGCATCCCGACGTTTCTGCAGACCTCGCCGAGCTCGACACCACTCTGTCCACAGTCGAGTCCGTTCTCGACGTCGAGGAGCTGCGGCGACGCATCGACGAGCTGGAACATCAGGCCGCCTCACCCGACCTGTGGAACGACCAGGAACACGCTCAGCAGGTGACCAGTCAGCTCTCCCATGCGCAGGCCGAACTGCGCCGCGTCGAGGAGCTCCGGCAGCGGCTCGAGGACATGCCGGTTCTGTACGAGTTGGCCGAGGGCGAAGAGGGCGAGGCCGCCGCGTCCGCCACCGCTGACGCCGACGCCGAACGCGCCTCGCTCCGAGAGGACATCGCTGCCATGGAAGTTCGAACTCTGCTGTCCGGTGAGTACGACGCCCGCGACGCCCTTGTGAACATTCGCTCCGGTGCCGGCGGAATCGACGCCGCCGACTGGGCGGAAATGCTCATGCGCATGTACATCCGCTGGGCGGAGAAGCACGGGTACGGCGTCGAGGTCTACGACACGTCCTACGCCGAAGAGGCCGGAATCAAGAGCGCGACGTTCGCCGTCAAGGCCCCGTACACCTACGGAACGTTGTCGGTCGAGCAAGGCACGCACCGGCTCGTCCGGATCAGCCCGTTCGACAACCAGGGTCGACGCCAGACGTCGTTCGCGGAGGTCGAGGTGCTTCCGGTCGTCGAGACCACCGACCACATCGAAATCCCCGAGAACGACATTCGGGTCGACGTCTATCGCTCGTCCGGGCCAGGTGGGCAGTCGGTCAACACCACCGACTCCGCCGTCCGGTTGACGCATATTCCGACCGGAATCGTCGTGACCTGCCAGAACGAGAAGTCGCAGCTGCAGAACAAGGTGTCGGCCATGCGCGTGCTGCAGGCCAAGCTGCTCGAGGTCAAGCGCAAGGAAGAGCGGGCCGAGATGGACGCGCTCAAGGGTGACGGCGGCAGCTCCTGGGGTAATCAGATGCGCTCGTACGTGCTGCACCCGTACCAGATGGTCAAAGATTTGCGTACCGAGTACGAGGTCAACA
This sequence comes from Rhodococcus sp. 05-2254-5, assembly GCF_002258575.1. Taxonomy (NCBI): domain Bacteria; kingdom Bacillati; phylum Actinomycetota; class Actinomycetes; order Mycobacteriales; family Nocardiaceae; genus Rhodococcus; species Rhodococcus sp. 05-2254-5. Next base: position 122,883 of record NZ_NOZG01000026.1, read on the forward strand.
ATCCGTCTACTGTTCTCGATGGAGACATCGACGGCTTCCTGGAATCGGGAATTCGCTGGCGAATGCGAGGGGAGCAGTAACCGATGACGGCCTGGCTCAACGTGACGCCCGAGGTCAAGCTCAACGGCCTCGGAATCGTGCTGTACATCCTCGGTGGGCTACTGGCCGCGCGGTTCGTCACGTGGACCGGATCTCGAATCACTGCCCGCATCGACCAGAACTACCAGCACAGCGACGCGCTCGTCCGGTCGGAGGCCGCCAAACACCGTCATGCTCTGGCTCAGGTCATCACCTGGGTGCTGGTCACGCTCATCTACATCCTGGTCACCATCGAGGTGCTGCGCCGGTTCGGCTTCGGGGTCGGTGGACTCGTGGCACCCGCGACTGTCATCGGTGCAGCCCTCGGCTTCGGTGCTCAGCGCGTGGTGCAAGACATCCTGGCCGGCTTCTTCATCATCACCGAGCGCCAGTACGGCTTTGGTGACGTGGTGCAGATCGCCGTCAACGGCTCCGCCGAGGATGCCGAGGGCACCGTCGAGGACGTCACGCTCCGAGTGACGCGGGTCCGTAGCGTCGACGGCGAGGTCATCACCGTGCCGAACGGGCAGATCGTCAAGGCGATCAACCTGTCCAAGGATTGGGCTCGCGCCGTCGTCGACGTTCCGGTCCCCAGTACCGCCGATCTGACTCAGGTGAATGCGCTTCTGCGTGCGGTCGGCCGCGATGCGTTCGCAGATTCACACTTGCGTCCGCTCCTACTCGACGAACCGACCGTGATGGGTGTGGAGAGCATCGAGGTGGGGCAGGTCAACGTGCGCTTGGTCGCGCGGACGCTGCCGGGCAAGCAATTCCAGGTGGGACGAGAGCTGCGTGTGAGAGTCGCCGCTGCGCTGCAGCCCGAGGGCATCAACGTTGCCCCCGACGTCAGCACGGCCGGAGTTGCACCGGAATCATCGGGACGAGATCGAACGGAAGACCAGTGAGTACACCCGATACCGGAACCGAACGCTCGCAACGAAACTGGCGGCAGTGGCGCATTCCGGCCAAGATCTACGGCCGCGTCCGAACCTCCACCGTGGCGTTCGGAATCTGCTTCGTGCTCACCGCTCTGCTGTACGGGCAGGTCAGCGCAGATATCGCCGAGAGGAACGGGGAAGCGGTTCAGGGGCCGGTTGCGGTGAGCCCGGACGAGCTCACGCAACCGAGCGAATCGCAGACGTACGTACCGACCCCCTCACGTCTGTCGACCACCACCACACCCAGCACGACCACCGACCCGGAGTCGTCGACGAGCGCCGACGACACCGGTACCCAGTCGACGACGACCACCGCCCCGCCGACCACGACGACCGCCCCGTTCGGCGTGCCCATCCCGCCGGCGATTCAGTCGCTCATCCCGTCCCGGCCTGCACCGACCTCGTCGCGCTGAGGCACTCTTTACCGGCTCTCGGGACTCGCCGCGGCACCCGCTCGCTTCCGGCGGTTACCGACGGGTAAGGGCTACACTGGCGACCCGTGATCAGCACCTCGAATGTGTCCAAGTCCTACAAGACCTCGACCAGGCCCGCTCTGGACAAGGTGACGGTCTCCATCGACAAAGGCGAGTTCGTGTTTCTGATCGGGCCCTCGGGGTCTGGTAAGTCGACATTCATGCGCTTGTTGCTCAAGGAAGAGACGCCGACGTCCGGCGATATCCACGTAGCGGATTTTCACGTCAACCGGCTCGCTGCTCGTCGCGTCCCGCGGCTACGACAGAGCATGGGGTGCGTGTTCCAGGACTTCCGACTGCTGCAGCAGAAGACCGTGGTGGAAAACGTCGCGTTCGCGCTCGAGGTGATCGGCAAGCCTCGATCGATGATCAAGCGCACTGTTCCCGAGGTGCTGGATCTGGTGGGACTCGGCGGCAAGTCCGACCGTCTGCCCAACGAGTTGTCCGGTGGTGAGCAGCAGCGTGTGGCGATCGCCAGGGCGTTCGTCAATCGACCGCTGGTGCTGCTCGCCGACGAGCCGACCGGAAACCTCGATCCGGACACCAGTCAGGACATCATGCTGCTGCTCGAGCGCATCAATCGCACCGGAACCACCGTGCTGATGGCGACCCACGACAACCACATCGTCGATTCCATGCGTCGACGCGTCGTGGAACTGGACAACGGACGAGTCGTTCGTGACGAGGCCCGAGGGGTCTACGGCGTCGGCCGCTGACGCCGACCACCGAACTCGACCGCTCACTTCTCGACCGAACGAATCGAAGGGCTCGGATTCCGCGATGCGCGCAAGTTTCATCTTCAGTGAGGTCTTCACCGGGCTTCGCCGCAACATCACCATGACGATCGCCATGATCTTGACGACCGCTATTTCCCTCGGTCTGTTCGGCGGCGGATTGCTCGTGGTGCAGATGGCAGGAAAGACCCAGCAGATCTTCCTCGACCGGGTGGAGGTGCAGATCTTCCTCACCGACGACATCTCTGCCACCGACGCAGACTGTGCCCAGGAGACGTGCGCTACGTTGCGCTCGGATCTCGAGAACACACCCTCCGTGGTCTCGGTGCAGTACCTCAACCGCGAGGACGCGGTGAAGGATGCGACCGAGCGAGTGTTCAAGGACCAACCCGAACTGGCCGAGTTGGTCAGTGCCGACAGTTTCCCGGCCTCGTTCAAGGTGCGTCTGAGCGACCCGGAGCGATTCGGAGTGATCAACGACAACTTCGAGAACCGTCCGGGTGTGCAGAGCGTGCTCAACCAGCGAGACCTGGTGGAGCGATTGTTCAGCGTCCTGAACGGAGTACGCAACGCAGCGTTCGCGATTGCCACCGTGCAGGCGATCGCTGCGATCCTCCTGATCGCCAACATGGTCCAGATCGCTGCGTTCACCAGACGAACCGAGGTCGGAATCATGCGGCTGGTCGGCGCCACCCGGTGGTACACCCAGCTGCCGTTCCTCCTCGAAGCCGTGGTCGCAGCTCTGGTCGGTTCGGCGCTGGCGATTGCCGGGCTGTTCACCGCGAAGAACATGTTCATCGACGACGTCCTCTCCGACGTCTATCAAGCCAATATTCTGGCCCGGATATCGAACAGTGACGTGCTGTTGGTCTCGCCGTTCCTGGCACTCGTCGGAGTGGGAATGGCGGCGGTCACCGCCTACATCACATTGCGCCTCTACGTGCGCGAATAAATTCGGTTGCCGATCGGTTCTATGCTGGAGCGGTTGCCGATGAGGCGGCGTCACGCATCGAACGCTCGAGAAAGGGCCCTGCAGTGAGAGAGAAGGGCCGCAAGGCCATTGCGACCAATCGCAAGGCACGGCACAACTACTCCATACTCGACGTCGTCGAGGCCGGAGTCGCGCTCGTCGGCACCGAGGTCAAGAGCCTGCGCGACGGCAAGGCCTCCCTCGTCGACGCCTTCGCGACCGTCGACGACGGCGAGATCTGGCTGCGCGGGCTGCACATCGCGGAATACACACTCGGAAGCTGGACCAACCACGCGCCGCGTCGAAACCGCAAACTTCTTCTCCATCGTCGCGAGATCGACCGCCTGGCCGGCAAGGTCAAAGAGGGAAACCTGACGTTGGTGCCGCTGTCGATGTACTTCTCGGACGGCAAGGTCAAGGTCGAACTGGCGTTGGCCAAAGGCAAGCAGGACTACGACAAGAGACAGTCGTTGGCCAAGCGCACCGCCGAACGCGAAGTCACTCGTGAGCTCGGGCGTCGAGTGAAGGGCATGCGCTGACCGCTGTCCTGCTCGCTCTGGTAGCTGCTGTGGGCTACGGGGTGAGCGATTTCGTCGGCGGTGTCGCGTCCCGTCGAGTCGCAGCCCTGCGGGTGGTCATCGTGTCCTATCCGCTGTCACTCGTCATCGTGCTGCTCGTCGCTCCGTTCGTCGGCGGCACCATCGAACTCCCCGCGATGCTGTGGGGCCTGGCGTCGGGTGTGGCGGGCGGCGTCGCCGTGTGGTGGTTCTATCTCGCGCTCGCGGCCGGGCCGATGGCTGTGGTGTCCCCGGTGACGGCTGTGTTGGTCGCCGGGATTCCCGTTCTGGTCGGGTTGTCGATGGGTGAGCGTCCCGGCGTCATCGCCTTCGTGGGCATCGCCGTTGCCCTGGTGGCCGTCGTGCTGGTCAGCAAGGAGTCACCGGACGAGGTGACCGGCGAGGTCGCGGGCGGCCGCGACATGAAGTTCACCCGCACCGTGGCCTGGCTGACGGTCGGGTCGGGTGTGACGTTCGCCTTCGCCTTCATCTTCCTGCATCAGATCGGTGACGGCAGTGGGCTGTGGCCCCTCGCGGCGTCCCGCGCATCGGCCACCGCGGTGGTCTGGGCAGTCGCGTTGGCATCGGGGCATTTCGCACCGCCACACGGCAGCGTGCTCAAACTTGCCGCGTTCGTCAGCGTGCTCGACGTGGTCGCCAACGCCGCGATGATCTACGCGTACGAGGGCGGTCTGCTGTCGTTGGTGAGCGTCATCGCTTCGCTGTATCCGGCTGCGACGGTGTTGCTGGCGATGGTGATGCTCGGCGAACGGGTCGGCGCACTGCAGAAGGTGGGAATGGCGTTGGCGCTCGGGGCAATCGCGATGATCGCGCTCGCGGGTTGAACTTGCCCGCGCACGGGTAATGAACCCGTTTATGACTGCTTCCGGTTCTACCTCCGATGTCCCCACGTCCGAGAACGCGTCGTCTCGGCCGCGTGTGCTGGTCACCGGTGCCACGGGATATCTGGGCGGTCGTCTGGCACCGCGTCTGCTCGACGAGGGCTACCGGGTCCGTGTGTTGGCTCGGACCCCGAGCAAGCTCGACAACGTTCCGTGGGCGGCGGACGTCGAGATCGTCCAGGGTGACCTCAGTGATCGGGAGTCACTGAAGGAGGCGCTGAGCGACGTCGACGTCATGTACTACCTGGTGCACTCGATGGGCACCGCGGGCCATTCCGATTTTGCCGACACCGAACGCGACAGCGCCGAGAACGTGGCCACCGTCGCTGCGGATTGCGGCGTCGGCCGCATCGTGTACCTCGGTGGCCTGCACCCGCCGACGGGAGAGCTGTCGCCACACCTGAAGTCACGCGCAGAGGTCGGTCGAATTCTGATCGAGTCGGGTGTCCCGACGATCGTGCTGCAGGCAGGCGTCGTCATCGGTTCCGGTTCGGCCTCGTTCGAGATGATTCGCCACCTGACCAATCGGTTGCCGGTGATGACCACCCCGCGGTGGGTACACAACCGTATTCAGCCGATTGCCGTACGCGACGTGCTGCACTATCTCATCGGGGCCGCGAGTGCTCCGGTCACCGAATCCCGCACGTACGACATCGGCGGGCCGGACGTCATGCAGTACGGCGAGATGATGAACATCTACGCCGACGTGGCCGGTCTGCGCCAGCGTCGCATCATCGTGCTGCCGGTGTTGACGCCTCGCCTGGCCGGTCACTGGATCGGGTTGGTGACGCCGATTCCGCGCGGATTGGCGATGCCGCTCATCGAATCGTTGCAGTACGACGCCGTCGGTCACGAAATGGATATCGACGCCGTCGTTCCACGTCCGGCCGAAGGCTTGACGGGCTACCGAGATTCGGTGCGGCTGGCTCTACGCAAGATCGACGACGGCGAAGTCGAGACACGGTGGACCGACGCCACCGGAACTGCGGCCCCGTCGGATCCGCTTCCCTCCGACCCTGATTGGGCTGGAGAGGTCGTCTACACCGATACCCGGGTGGCCCGAAGCGGCGCGCGTTCGAGCGCCATTCGGCCCGCGCTCGAACGATTGGCCGACGCCGAGGTGCTCACCGGTTGGCACCGTGACGCCACGGGGCCGGATGCGTCCGCCTCGGGAACCGAGCACACCACCCGGCTGAAGTCGTCACGACGGCTGCCTGGTGAGGCGTGGTTGGATCTCACGGTCGGTGGCACCGCCAAGCAGCCGACGATCGAACAGCGACTCGTGTTCTTTCCTCGCGGATTGGCCGGGCGTGCCGTGTGGTATGCGTCGTTGCCCGTACGCAGGGCCGTTGCTCGTCGAATGCTGCGGACAGTAGTGGATCGAGTCGAGTCCGACGCCGGTGCAGCCGGGGCGCAGGGACCTGCCGGCCGTTAACGGGATGAATATGGCCGATCGACGCGTTACACTGAACAGCCCGGACACGGTGTCCGGGAACATACGGGGCTGAACGGTTTCGACTTTGTATGTTGAGTCAGGGGAAGCGTGTCGGTGCAGGCGAGAGACCACCGTAAGCGTCATCGCAACCTTATAAGCGCCGATTCCAATCAGCGCGACTACGCACTCGCTGCCTAAGTAGCGACTGCGTGTCTGTCAGTCCGGGCTTGCCCTCGGCCCGGGTACTGGCATCAGCTAGAGGGCTCACCGATTCATCCGGCCGCGGGATGATGAGGAACATCAAACAGTGGCTGGGATCGTCATCCTGACTTGTTCGCGAGATCGGGAGATCCAAGTAGAGGCATAGCGGACTGCACACGGAGAAGCCCTGGCAATGCAGCAGAGGACCCGGGTTCGATTCCCGGCAGCTCCACTGTGAAGGCCGGGCCGAGAGACTTTCTCTCGGCCCGGTCTTTTTTTGTGTCGGACACCTCACAAACACTGCTGTCGACCCGGTCCCACCCGCAGGGGGCTCGGTGCCGAATAGAGAGCATGAGCAACCAGCGGACCCCAGTTCTATACACGGGGAAGCGGCTGTCGTCGCCGTCGATGGTGGTATTGGTTCTGAGCGGTGGCAAGGACGTGAGTCGCGCGCGCAGCAGGCCGTGGCACCTGGCGGGGTTGAGAATGTGGCCCTTCACCTGGATGCTTCGGCGGGCCGGACGTAGCCGCGACATCTCGGTCCAACAACTGCGATATCGATTCCGCGGCTGGAACGCCCCCGAACGGACGCCGGTAGAGGACGCGGGGTGGGCGCTGCGCCGCATTCGTGACCGCAATCCCGGAGTTCCTGTGGTCGTGGTGGGGCACTCGATGGGCGGGCGCACAGCTGCTGCGCTGATCGACGACCCGTCGATCGCGGGTGTCGTTGCGCTTGCTCCGTGGTGGCCGCAGGGTACGGAGGCCGACGGATTCGACGAGAAGCGCACGCTGCTCGTGGTGCACGGAACTGCCGACCGGTGGACCGACCCGCGAACCTCCCGTCGCGCGACCGAACGCGCGATGGCGAACGGTGCCGACGCCGAATATCTCTCGGTGCCTGGAGGCCATTTCATGCTGCGTGATCCGCGCGTGTGGTCGCGCGTCACTCGTGACTTCGTTCTCCGTATCGCCGACGAGTCAAGAGTGCGAACCGATTCGAGCGAATCCGGTGCGTCGACGGGCTGCAGGGGAGAATCGTCGTGACCCGCCGTGTTGCCGTCGTGGGCAGCGGGGTGGCCGGCCTCACGGCGGCATACGCGCTGTCCAAGAACTCGTCGGTGACGTTGTACGAGGCCGACTCTCGGCTCGGCGGCCATGCGGACACCCACTTCGTGGATGGCCCCGGTGGTCCGGTGGGCGTCGACACCGGGTTCATCGTGCACAACGACCGCACGTATCCGACGCTGCTCCGTCTGTTCGACGAGCTCGACGTGCCGACGCAGGATTCGGACATGAGCATGTCCGTTCGGTGCGACGGCTGCGGGCTCGAATACTCGGGCGGACAGGGAATGCGGGGCATTCTCGCGCAGCGGACCGCGGTCCTGCGGCCTCGCTTCGTCTCGATGCTGCTCGACGTCAAGCGTTTTCATCGTCTGGCGACCGAGCTACTCGAGCGTGAGGACGCCGCGGACACCGAGACGACGCTCGCTCAATTCTTGGAGCAGCACTCGTTCTCCGCATACTTCGAATCCCACTTCATGACACCGTTGGTGTCCGCGGTGTGGTCGTGCGATCCGGACACTGCTCTCGCCTACCCGGCTCGCTACCTGTTCACTTTTCTCCGCCACCACGGAATGCTCACCGTCACAGGATCTCCCACCTGGCGTACCGTCACCGGCGGGTCGATCGAATACGTTCGTCGGGTTGCGGAGCACATCGACGAGGTGTTGCTCGACAATCCGGTACATGCTGTCTACCGGTCCGGGGATTCGGTGCAGATCCGGGACGGCCACGACGACCTGCGCACGTTCGACGCCACCGTGATCGCAGTCCATCCCGGTGCCGCGCTGAAGATGCTCGCGGAGCCGACTGCGCTCGAACACAGCGTTCTCGGAGCTATGCCGTATTCGGTCAATCACACTGCACTGCACACCGACTCGTCGGTGCTGCCACGAAACATCAGAGCGAGAGCGTCGTGGAACTACCACCTCCCGTCCTGTAGCGCCAAACCCGATCGAGTTCTGGTCAGCTACGACCTGACGAGGTTGCAGCGATTGGGTGACAGCGATCGAAGGATGCTGGTCACCCTCGGGGGAGCAGATCGCATCGACCCGAACACGGTGCTCGACGAGATGACCTACGAGCACCCGCAGTACACCCCCGAATCCGTCGCAGCGCAGCGACGGCTGCCCGAATTGGACACCGATACGGTGTCGTTCGCCGGGGCGTACCACGGGTGGGGATTCCATGAGGACGGTGCGTTGTCCGGAGCGCGCGCCGCGCAACGGGTGGGGGCCTCGTGGCTCTGACGTCGGTTCTGCCGAACACCCGGGCGCACGGGGCGGCGCTGTATCTCACTCGGATCGATCACGTCCGACGAGCACCGATACGAAATACGTTCTCGTACAAGAGCTACAGCTGGTTCGTCGACCTCGACGCACTTCCCGAACTGCCGCGGATCCTGCGGCCACTCGCATCATTCGATTCCCGCGACCACATGGGTGACCCTGGTGCCACCATTCGCCAGAACGTCGATGCCTTCTTGGCAGAGAGCGGAATCGATCTCGGCGGCGGTCGCATCACGATGTTGGCCAGCGCGCGGGTGTTCGGGCACACGTTCAACCCATTGACTGTGTACTGGTGTCACGACCGCGACGGAGACCTCCGCTGCGTGGTGGCCGAGGTGCACAACACCCACGGGGAGCGATACCGGTACCTGTTGGACACCGGTCGCCACGGTGAGGCACGGACTTCCAAAGAGTTCTACGTCTCACCGTTCAACGACGTCGACGGCGAGTACTCCATGCAGCTGCCCGAGCCGGACGCCACACTCCGGCTGTCGATCGTGCTCGAACGTCTCGGTCACCCTCCGTTCGTGGCGACCGTCGTCGGCCGTCGCCGCCAGGTGACGACGCGATCGATTCTTCGTACCGCACTCGAGATCCCGATGGCACCGCTGCGAGTGGTGATACAGATTCGCTGGCAAGGCATTCGGCTCTGGGCGCGGGGTCTGAAGATCGTGCAGAAACCTGCCCCTCCGGGGGCGCGGAGAGTTCAGAAGGAAGGAGCTCACAGATGACGACGGTGTCTCGAACCGATTCCGTGTCGCACCCGTCCGGTCCCGGGCCGCGCCCGCTGGTCGATCCTCGGGTCTGGCCCCAGATCGCCCACGTTCCCGGTGGCGTGAAAGTTGCGGTCGCCGCGCCCGTTGCCGACTTTCTCTTCCGTCGTGCGGTCGCGGGATTGCAGGTCCGAGTCGCGATGCCGGACGGCACAGTGATCGGGGCCGGATCGTCCGACGCACCGTTGATGACGGTCTATCGGCCACACGACTTCGCCGCGCGCGTCGGCGACAGCGGCCTCATCGGATTCGGTGAGGCATACATGGCCGGAGACTGGGATGCCGAGGATCTCACCGCTGTGCTCGAGGTCTTCGCTCGTCGAATGGCGTCGCTGATTCCCAATTCCTTGCAGCGACTCCGTGGGCTCTACGTCCCGAAACCTCCACGGAGTGAACGCAATACGACGAAGAACACTCGATCCAACATTTCGCGTCACTACGATCTGTCGAACGAGCTGTTCGAGCTCTTCCTCGACGAGACCATGACCTACTCGAGTGCGTTGTTCGCCGGATCGGGACCCGACGACAGCATGGAGCTCGCCGACGCCCAGCGCCGAAAGATCGACCGGCTACTCGATCGCGCAGGCGTCGGCGAAGGAACCAGGGTCCTCGAGATCGGCACCGGATGGGGCGAGCTGGCCATTCGCGCGGCCGCTCGCGGCGCGACGGTCCGGTCGGTGACACTGTCGGTGGAGCAGCAGGAGCTCGCGCGTAAGCGTTGCGCGGCAGCGGGATACAGCGATCGAGTACAGATCGATCTCCTCGACTACCGGTTGGTGGACGGCCGATACGACGCCATCGTGTCGGTCGAGATGATCGAGGCCGTCGGTCATCAGTACTGGGCAACCTATTTCGAGACGATCGATGCACATCTGGCACCGGGCGGACGCGTGGCGATCCAGGCCATCACCATGCCGCACGACCGGATGCTGGCCACCCGCAATACGTACACGTGGGTGCACAAGTACATCTTTCCCGGCGGGTTCCTGCCGTCGGTGCGGGCCATCGAGGAGGTGACCGAGCAGCACACCTCGCTTCGGGTTCGGGAGCGCCTGTCCATGGGTGATCACTACGCGCGAACCCTGGCCCTGTGGGACAGTCGCTTCCGTGAATATCGCAGCGAGGCACAGGATCTCGGGTTCGACGATGTATTCGCGCGAATGTGGCACTTCTACCTCTGCTATTCGGAGGCCGGATTTCGATCCGGGTACCTCGATGTTCAGCAGATCGTGCTCGATCGAAGGGACGACCGATGACCACCTCGACAAGTACCGTGGACCGGACCGATCGCAGCGTCGGTGTTGCACACCGAATTGCCGAGTTGATGGAACCCCTGGTGGGTGGCCCGCTTCCCGTCCGGCTGCAGGCGTGGGACGGATCCGTTGCCGGCGACGCCCTGGCACCGAAAGTGATGTTGCGGAGCCCCAGCGCTCTTCGTCGATTGCTGTGGAGCCCCGGTGAACTCGGTGCTGCACAGGCGTACGTCACCGGGGAGTTGGACGTCGACGGCGATCTTGCCGCGGCTCTCGATCATGTCTGGGGTGTGGTCCGTGAGCGCCGGCTCTCGGCAGTACGACCGGGGCCGGCATCGTTGCTGCGGCTGGCGCGGCTGGCCAAGGATCTCGGCGTGTTCGGCCGCCCACTACCGCCACCCGCGTCGCAGGCCTCGGTGAAGGGGCGGCTGCACTCGTTGCTTCGCGACCGCGCTGCGATCAGCCACCATTACGACCTGTCGAACGACTTCTACGAACTGGTCCTCGATTCGCGCATGGCGTACTCGTCGGCGTACTGGACCTCGAATTCGCCGGATTACACCCTCGATGATGCCCAGCGCGACAAGCTCGACCTCGTGTGCCGAAAGATCGGGCTCGACAAACGATCCGGGCAACGGTTCCTCGACGTCGGCTGTGGCTGGGGGTCTCTCAGCCTGCATGCGGCACAGGAATACGGAGCGCAGGTAGTCGGAGTGACCATCTCGCGCGAGCAGAAAGCCTTCATCGACAAACGAATCGCCGACCGAGGTTTGCAGGACAACGTCGAGATCCGGATCCAGGATTATCGGGAGATTCCGGACGGGCCCTTCGACGCGGTGGCGTCGATCGAGATGGGTGAGCATGTGGGGGAGGCCAATTACCCGACCTACGCCGCCGCACTGCATACCAACGTCAAGCCGGGTGGGCGAGTGCTGATCCAGCAGATGTCGCGAAGAGAGGGCGACAACCCCGGCGGCGGGGCATTCATCGAATCGTTCATCGCGCCCGACATGTTCATGCGTCCGGTCGGGCGGACCGTGGCCATGATCGAGAAGGCCGGACTCGAGGTTCGGGACGTCCATGCGCTTCGGGAGCATTACGTGCGGACCGTCGACGTCTGGACCGAGCGATTCGAGTCGCGGTACGGCGACGTGGTGGCCATGGTCGGGGAGGAGGTCGCTCGCGTGTGGCGGCTGTACCTGATCGGCGGGGGAATGGCATTCCGGGACAACAGGATGGGCGTCGACCAGATCTTGTCCGTTCGCCCGGTCGAGGGGTCGTCCGGGATGGAACCGGTCCGCCCGGTGTGGGTGGCCGCGCGGTGAATTGGTCCGACTTCTTCACCGTGTCACTGGCGAGTCTCGGCGGTACTGCTGTCCTGATGATCATCACCGCCCTCGTCGGTGCCCGTATCGGACGACACAATGTCGTGGATGTGACGTGGGGTGGCGGCTTCGTTCTGATCGCGCTGATCTCGGCTGCGACCGGAACCGGTGATCTGTGGCGACGACTCCTGCTGGTCGTGCTCGTCGGAGTGTGGGGGCTTCGTCTTGCGCTGCACATGGTGCAGCGCTCACGCGGACACGGTGAGGATCCGCGGTACACCGAGCTGCTGTCCAAGGCCACCGGCAACAGAACCTGGTACGCCCTGCGGAAAATCTATCTGACGCAGGCGGTTGCGCTGTGGTTCGTGTCCCTTCCACTGCAGGTTTCCGCCGTTTCACACGGATCGGTTCTACCCGTCGTCGTACTCGGCGTAGTGGTCTGGCTACTCGGATGGACGTTCGAGGCAGTGGGCGACGCGCAATTGAAGGCGTTCAAGGCGGACGCGTCGAACAAGGGCAAGATCATGGACCGAGGTCTGTGGTCCTGGACGCGGCATCCCAATTACTTCGGCGACTCGGCAGTGTGGTGGGGACTGTTCCTCGTCTCGGCCTCGGCGTGGCCTGGGGTGTTCACGATTCTGTCGCCTGTCGCGATGACGTACTTCTTGGTGTTCGCCACCGGGGCTCGGCTGTTGGAAAGGAGCATGGAGAAGCGTCCGGGGTATCGCGAATATCAGCAGCGAACCAGCTATTTTCTGCCACGGCCACCGAAACGGCAGAGCAAGTAGCTCGCGGGTGGGGCAGCGGCGTTAGGGTTGAACGAGAAATTCGGTTCGTCGACCGGATTCGGTTCGTTCGAGGATTGAGGAGGCGCATCGTGGCGCACGAGAGAGCTGGAACCACTGCACTGCCGGAGGATCTGGTCGATCTCTCGCAACTCGTCACGGCGTACTACTCGCGCATTCCGGACGTGTCGGAGCCGAGTCAGCAGGTCGTGTTCGGGACCTCGGGTCATCGAGGTTCGAGCCTGGATTCGGCGTTCAACGAGGCGCACATCGTCGCGACCACGCAGGCCATCGTGGAATATCGTTCCGCGCAAGGCATCACCGGGCCACTGTTCATCGGTCGAGACACCCATGCATTGTCCGAGCCCGCGTGGACGACGGCTCTGGAGGTGTTGGCAGCCAACGACGTCGACGTTCTGGTGGACTCTGGGGATCGCTACACTCCGACGCCCGCCGTCAGTCATGCCATTCTCCGGTACAACGAGTCGGGGCCGACCGCGAAAGCCGACGGCATCGTGGTCACACCGTCCCACAATCCGCCGCGTGACGGCGGGTTCAAGTACAACCCTCCGCACGGTGGACCGGCCGACAGCGATGCGACGTCGGTGATCGCTGCCCGCGCCAACGAGCTTCTCCGCGAGGGCATTACCGGTATCAAGCGTGTGACTCTCGCGCAGGCGTTCGCGGGAAGCGTCTCGCGGTACGACTTCCTCGGCACCTACGTGGACGACCTCCCGAATGTGCTCGATCTCGATGCGATCCGCGCCGCCGGAGTTCGCATCGGTGCGGATCCGCTCGGCGGTGCCAGTGTCGACTACTGGGATGCGATCGCCGAACGACACAACCTCGATCTGACCGTCGTCAATCCGTTGGTCGACGGCACGTTCCGCTTCATGACGTTGGACACGGACGGCAAGATCAGAATGGACTGCTCGTCGCCGAACGCGATGGCATCACTGATCGCAGCCCGGGATCGATTCGACATCGCCACGGGCAACGACGCCGACTCCGATCGACACGGCATCGTCACTCCCGACAGTGGTCTGATGAACCCCAATCACTACCTCGCGGTCGCGATCGACTATCTGTTCACCCACCGACCCGGGTGGTCACCGACCGCGGCAGTCGGCAAGACGCTGGTGAGTTCCTCCATGATCGATCGCGTCGTCGCCGGTCTCGGACGAAAGCTGCTCGAGGTCCCGGTCGGGTTCAAGTGGTTCGTGCCGGGGCTGCTGGACGGCGAGCTCGGCTTCGGCGGCGAGGAGAGCGCCGGTGCCTCGTTCCTGCGGCACGACGGGCGAGTGTGGACCACGGACAAGGACGGAATCATTCTGGCGCTGTTGGCCTCGGAGATCACCGCGGTCACCGGATCGACACCGTCGCAACGCTACGCAGAATTCACAGCCGAGTACGGCGACCCGTCGTACGCCCGCGTCGACGCTCCGGCAACCAGGGAGCAGAAGGCTGTGCTCGCGAAGTTGTCGCCCGACCAGATCACAGCCACCGAATTGGCGGGGGAGCCGATCACCGCGACGCTGACCGAGGCTCCCGGAAACGGGGCCGCACTGGGTGGGCTGAAGGTGACAACGGAGAGCGCCTGGTTCGCAGCTCGTCCGTCGGGAACCGAGGACGTCTACAAGATCTACGCGGAGTCGTTCCAGGGCAAGGAACACCTCGCCGAGGTCCAGGCTGCCGCACGTGAATTGGTCTCGTCCGCTCTCGAGAGCTCGTGACCGACTCACCGACACCCGACCACGACAGCTCGGCCCCCGAGCCGGCATTCCAACCCGGAGGCAAACTCCCTCCGGAGATCTGGGTACTGGTCTCGGCAGCGTTCGTCATCGCCCTCGGATTCGGCATCGTCGCGCCTGCCCTGCCGCAGTTCGCTCGAGAATTCGGCGTCGGATACACGGCCGCATCGGCAGTGATCAGTGCCTTCGCCCTCATGCGGTTGCTGTTCGCACCGGCGAGCGGTGCTCTGGTTCAGCGCCTCGGCGAACGACCCGTCTACCTGATCGGACTGTTGATCGTGGCGGTCTCCACCGGTGCGTGCGCTCTGGCTCAGACGTACTGGCAGCTGCTGGTGTTTCGCGGACTCGGCGGAATCGGGTCGACGATGTTCTCGGTGTCTGCTCTCGGACTGCTGATCAGAATCAGTCCACCTACCAGTAGAGGCCGCATCTCCGGGCTGTACGCGACCGCTTTCTTGCTGGGAACCATCGGTGGTCCGCTCGTCGGCGGCGCGCTCGTCGGTTTCGGTCTGCGGGTGCCGTTCGTCATCTATGCCGTGGCTCTGGTGATCGCCGCTGCCGTCGTGTACTTCACCCTCGGCAATTCCGATCTGGTCAAGCCGGAGAAGGGAACTGCGCCGCCGACGATGTCGTTGCTCGCTGCTCTGCGAATCCCGTCCTATCGGGCCGCGCTGGCGTCGAACTTCGCGAACGGATGGGCCGTGTTCGGTGTCCGGGTGGCGCTGGTGCCGTTGTTCGTCGTCGAGGCAATGCAGCGGTCCGAGGTGTTCGTCGGGATTGCTCTCACGGTGTTCGCAGTGGGTAATGCCCTGGTTCTCACCACTGCCGGTCGCCTGTCCGACGTACGCGGACGCAAACCGTTCATGCTGGGCGGTTTGGCGGTCTGCGGCCTGGGAACGGTCGTGATGGGCTATGTCCACGATCCGGTGTTGTTCCTCGCGGTGTCGTTGATCGCCGGAATCGGATCGGGCCTGATGAGTCCTGCCCAGCAGGCCTCGGTCGCGGACGTGATCGGCTCCAAGGCCCGTGGAGGACCCGTGCTGGCTGCCTTCCAGATGGCGTCCGACGTGGGCGCGGTGATCGGCCCGATCGTGGCCGGAATGATCGTGGAACGGGTCTCGTTCGGTCCGGCTTTCGCCGTGACGGGCGCACTGCTTCTACTGGCGGGGTTGTGGTGGTCGCGCGTTCCGGACACCCTCGAGCGCGAGCGCAGCTGACGGATACGTCCGTAGTATTCGCTCTGTGAGCGAGAAGAAGACATCCAGCACGAAACACACTCCGCAGGCCTCGTCGAATACCGTGACGTACATTCTGGGCGGTATTGCATTCCTCGTGGTGGTCGCGGTCGTCGTGGTAGCGATCCTGTGGCAGCGAGGCAGCGACGCGCCCCGGAACGACGGGTACGGATCGGTCAAGAATCCCGAGGTCGAATTGTCGTTGCCGGGAGACGGTGTCGTCGTATTGGCTCGTCCGGGCGCGCAGCGCGTCATCGATATCTACGAGGACCCGATGTGCCCATTCTGCAGTGATCTCGAGGTGAAGCACGGCCAGGAATTGGCTCAGAAAATCGACGACGGCGTTGTCTCGGTCAACTACCACCTGATCAATTTCCTCGATGCGAGCTCGGCCTCGGGTGACTATTCGACGCGGGCCGTTGCGGCGTCGCACTGCGTGGCCGCAACCGAGAATGCGCGGGTCTACTCGGGTTTCCACGCCGCACTGTTCGACCCGGAATTCCAGCCGGAGGAAGGAAGCGAGTCCGACCGAACCGATGCCGAACTGGCGGAGCTGGCAACGTCGAACGGAGCGAGCGATCTTGCGGTGGAGTGCATCACCACGGGCGCGCAGCGTGACGCAGCGGTGGCGGACGCGACGACCGGTCGGGACGCCTTGGCCGCATCGGGCGCACGCGGAACTCCGGGTGTTCTGGTGGATGGACAGGTGGTCGACGCGCTGGGCGACTCGGAATGGCTGGCTACGGTCGGCTGATCGGGGTCGAGCGCGGGGGCCCGTACCGGAGCATCGAGTAGGGGCCGCACCAGCTGATTTGTTGCTGCCGCGAGCGATGGTGTAACTTCGTTCGAGCAACCGCATGAGCGGGAGCACGCAGTACTCGGGGCTATGGCGCAGCTGGTAGCGCACCACACTGGCAGTGTGGGGGTCAGGGGTTCGAGTCCCCTTAGCTCCACCGAGAAAGCAAAAGCGCCGCCCATCGGGCGGCGCTTTTGTTGTGTCTATGGCTTCGGCCACCGAATCGGCGTCTGCAGCGTGAGTCCTGAGACGCCGATTCGGAAGGCGGGGGTCAGTGAGCTGCGTCGAACGCCTGCTCCACTTCGGCGGGTATTCTTCCGCGCGCAGAAATGTTGTGGCCGTTCGCCTTCGCCCATTCTCTGATGGCTTTGGTCTGATTGGCGTCGCGCTTCGCCCCGGTGGCCGGGGAACTCGACTTCTTCTGTCGCTTTCCGCCCACCTTCGTCGAGTGCTCGATGTAATAGTCGAGCTTGCGGTGGAATTCTTTGGCGTTCTTGTCGCTCAGATCGATTTCGTAGCTGACTCCGTTGACCGAATAGGTTATGTGTTCGCCACCGGATTCGATCGGTTTTTCGTCGATGTCATCGACTAGTTGCACATAGACTTTTCTGGCCATGCTGAAGCTCTCCAATGGTGCAGGGAATGATGCGGGGGGATGTCCAGATCGAACTGTGTCGACTATACGGCCGAACAATGTGTATATCCATGCTGGCCGATCGATTGTTACCGGTTTCGCAGCATTGCCACAGAATCTGCAGATGTATTCGTCGAAACCGACGTGGCGCAGGCATTAAGTGTGTGCGCAGTGCGAGGGATCGCTGTTGCGGTGAACAAAGACAAACTGTCCGGTATTCATAGGAAATTCGTTCTCGGGGTCGGTTCGAGCCGGCGGCCGGTTTCGGAGTTTCGCGGCACTTGTGTCGCCGTCGTGGGAAACATGAGAAGGCTGGGCAGATCGCAACGGATCGATCACGAAATGCAATCCTTTGGCTAACGAAATTCGATCAGGGACTCGAATGGATCGATCTCTGGTTCACTCGAGCAGCAAGTGTCTGTTGTGACGCACGGTAGCTCCTGATGCCAATGGGAACCGCGTGGCTCGACGGCGTCCGAGGTGCCGAGAGGGGAGTGGCGCGACCGGCTCCACCGGAGCGCCCACGAGTCGATGAAATCTTCACGAACAGCCGGGTCGGCTGCGGTGACGCTGATGTGCGCAGGTCTACTGAGTGCTGGAGCGCTCGTCGGCGCACCGGTATCGGCCGACCCGTCCGCGCCCGCCACTGCGCCGTCGGCGACACCCGGCACGGAATCGGCCGGACAAGAGTTGACGGGAAAGACGGTCTTCCTCGATCCGGGTCACCAGGGCACAGCTCACTCGGAGAATCTGCAACGGCAGGTCGACGACGGGCGCGGCGGTACCAAGGATTGCCAGACCACGGGCATGACCACGGTGGACGGGGTGCCGGAGCACACCATCAACTGGAAGGTCTCGGAGCTGGTTCGGTCCAGTCTGGAGAGTCTCGGTGCGACGGTGAAGACCAGCCGCGTCGACGACACCGGGTGGGGCGGGTGCGTCGACGATCGGGCTCGCGCTGCCAGCGCGTCCGGAGCCGATGTGGCCGTCAGCATTCATGCGGACTCGACGAGCACGACGACCGACACCGACAAGCACGGATTCCATCTGATCGTGCCGACACTGCCGATTCCGAATGCGGCGGCCGATGCGGCTCAGTCGGAGGGCGGGCGCTCGGCCTCGAAGCTGATGAGAGATTCCTACGTTCGCGCCGGGTTCGATCCCGCCAATTACTCGGGCGTCGTCGACGGGATCCAGGAACGATCCGACGTCGCGGGGCCCGCACTGACGACTGTTCCGTTGGTGTTCGTCGAGATGGGCAATGGTTCCAACCCGGACGACGCGGCGGTGCTGGAGAGCTCGGACGGTCAGGTGAAGCATGCGATCGCCATCTCCACCGGCATCATCGACTATCTCCTCGGAGCCGAGGCTGCCTCGTCGCCGGACGTCGCAGTTCCCACCGCCTCTGCGCCGACACCGACGAGCGCGACTGTCCCCGCAGCTACGTCGACGTCCGTAGCGGGTCGTAGTGCCTTGTCTCGACTGCTCGAAAGCGTCTCGCCGTATGTCGAATCGTTCGGTGTCGACGGATTGAAGGGATTGGTGACCGACGAGAACGTCAGCAGCGTCTCCACCTTCGCTCGAGGCCTCCTGAATCGAATTGTCGCCGCCCGGTAGTCTCGACCGGCGTGGCGCGTCGACGAATTCCGGTGGTGATCGTTGCCGGCTTTCTGGGTGCCGGCAAGACCACTCTGCTCAATCATCTGTTGCGCAACGATGCGGGAATTCGGATCGGCGTCGTGGTCAACGATTTCGGTGCGATCAACATCGATTCCATGCTCGTTGCAGGACAGGTCGATTCGATGGTGTCACTGGGCAACGGATGCATCTGCTGTGCGGTGGACATCACTGACATGGACGCGATGTTCGATGCGCTGGCTCACCGCCGTTCGGCCATAGACGTGATCGTGGTGGAGGCCAGCGGATTGGCGGAGCCACGGAATCTCATTCGAATGGTGCGCGGCAGCGAGAACGAGTTCATCGTGTACGGCGGATTGGTGGGAGTCGTCGACGCAGTCGAATTCGCGGATACCCGCACCCTGCATCCCGAAATCGATCAGCATCTGCAATTGGCGGATCTGGTGGTACTGAACAAGTCCGACGCCGTCGAGGATTCGGAGCGCTCTGCGGTGGTATCGACGGTTCGGTCCATTGTCGGCGACGTCCCTGTCGCAGCTGTGTCGTTCGGACGCGTCGATCCTCTGTTGTTGTTCGACCGGCCCCAGAACGGGCCGGTCGAATCCGCACTACCCGTGCAATTGTCCTTCGACGAACTTCTCCGCGAGCACCTCGACGACGACAGCTGCCACGAGCACGGACACCACCGACACCTGCATGCGCAGTACTCGCATACCGAGTTCGTCAGCACTGCAGCGATGGAGCCGCGTCGGCTGATCGCATTTCTCGAGAACCCGACCGGAAACCTCTACCGCATCAAGGGTGTCGTGCATTTCGACCTGCCGGGACACCAGCAGAAGTTCATCGTGCAGACGGTGGGGCGACACATTCGGTTCGAGAGTGCAGCGTGGTCACGGGATGAAGCCCAGCAAACATCACTGGTGCTGATCGGCACCGAACTCGATGCGGACGCGGTCGAACATCGACTGCGGGCCTGCGTGCGCGGCCCTGACGACGCAGTCGACGCCTCGGCCATGTTGCCGGTCCATCGATACCTCGAGCCTGCGTAGGTCTTCTACAGTCCGACCCATTCGGTGCGCCCGCCTTCGAAGCCCTGCCGTTTCCAGATGGGTACCTCGGCCTTGATGCGTTCGACCAGTCGGGCGCACGCCTCGAACGCCTCGGCGCGATGAGCCGATCCGACTGCGGCCACAAGTGCGAGATCGCCGACCCGCAAGTCCCCGACGCGATGCACGGCAGCGACCGCAAGACCGGTTTCGGACGAGACCTCCGAGCAGCATCGGCTCAAGAAGCGTTCCGCATCGGGGTGGGCGCGGTATTCGAGAGTTTCCACGGCGTGGCCACCGTCGTGGTCACGAACGATTCCGCTGAACAGCACCACGGCGCCGTGGTGCGAATCCTGTACCGCGGCTTCTACTTCGGCGGTCGTCAGCGGCTCGTTCGAGATGCGGGCGACGAGTTCAGTCATCGTGGGGTCCTCCTCCTGAGATCTGGGCGAGTACATGATCGAGGAGCGGATCGAGAACGGCCAAGCCGTCTTTCACGCCTCCCGGTGATCCGGGCAAGTTGACGACGAGGGTACGTCCGATCAACCCGGACACTCCGCGACTCAGCACCGCGTGAGGCGTCGCGGAGGTTCCCTTGGTGCGGATCTGGTCTGCTATTCCTGGCATCTCGATGTCGAGCAGTGCCGCCGTGGCCTCCGGAGTTGCATCGGTAGGGGAGACGCCGGTTCCGCCGGTCGAGATGATCAGCGACGGCTCGCCGCGTAGCGAGTCGCGCAGCCCGGCCTCGATGTCGGCATCGGCGTACACCAGCGGGCCACGCACCGCGAAGCCCCGATCGGTCAGCCAGGACGCGATGGACGGGCCGGTGGTGTCCGGGCGGGTCCCGCGAGCACCGCCGGTGGAGGCCACGAGCACGACCGCCGACTTCGTCCCCTCCGACGGCCGAGCGTCGTCGTCGGGGCCGGTCGCCTTCGCATCACGCTGCCAATGCCCGTGCTTACCACCGTCTTTGGTGATCAGCCGGACGCCGTTCATCGTCGCACCCGGGTCGACCGCCTTGACCATGTCGTGCAGAGTCAACCCGGCAACCGCGACGGCGGTGAGGGCTTCCATCTCGACGCCGGTCCTACCGGTCGTGCGCGCGGTGGCCTCGACCGTGATGGAGGTGTCGGTGAATCCGAAGGAGATCTTGACCGACGAGAGCGCGAGCTGATGGCACAGCGGAATCAGATCGGAGGTGCGCTTGGCAGCCGAGATACCGGCGATCCGAGCGGTCGCCAGGACATCGGCCTTCGGCATGCCGTCCGCCTGCACCAACCCGATGACCTCGGGCGTGGTGACGAACTCGCCTGCCGCCACAGCCGTTCGGGAGGTCTCTTTCTTGTGCGCCACATCGACCATGCGGGCACGGCCCTCGTCGTCCAGGTGAGACAGGGGGTTCTGCGGGACTTCGGTGGTCACAGCGGCCATACCTCCACGGGCGATCCTGCGGCGAGTTCGGTTGTCTCGGCGGCGATGTCGAGGAGC
Organism: Rhodococcus sp. 05-2254-5; assembly: GCF_002258575.1. Lineage (NCBI taxonomy): Bacteria > Bacillati > Actinomycetota > Actinomycetes > Mycobacteriales > Nocardiaceae > Rhodococcus > Rhodococcus sp. 05-2254-5. Next base: position 144,243 of record NZ_NOZG01000026.1, read on the forward strand.
ACGTCGGCCCACGCCAGTGCGGCCACCAGGTGGGACCCCGGTCCGGCGACCAGTTCGACCCGGCCGTCGTCACGCAATTTTCCGCGGAGCAGTTGACGCCTGCCCGGCGGCGAGGTGATCGACTGGAACAGAGTCGCAGGGCCCGACAGGACCGGTGGCAGGCCGGCCGATCGCCGAACGATGTTGCGCGCGAACATGATGTACGACACCACGGTGCTGACGGGGTTGCCGGGGAAACTCAGGACCGGGGTGCCGTCGAACATCGTGATGCCCTGCGGTCCACCCGGTTGCATCCGAACCGATCCGAACTGTCCACCCAGCGGCGCGAGAACGTCCTTGACCACCTCGAAGTCGCCCATCGACACTCCACCGGAGGTGATGATGAGCTCCGCCGATGCGGCTGCGGAGGTGAGGATGCTTCGGAAGCGTTCCGGATCGTCGGTGCTGCGTGCGACGGTGACCACGTCGGCACCGCTCGCGCGCAGGTGCGCGGCAAGAGTGATGCCGTTCGAGTCGAAGATCTGACCGGGCGAGAGCGTCTCGCCTGCGTCGGCCAACTCTGCTCCGGTGGTCACCACGGCCACACGAGGACGCGACCGTACGTCGACGGTGGCCAGTCCGACGGCCGCGAGAACCGAGATGTGCCGGGGCTCGAGCACTCTGCCCGCGTCGATCAGGATCGTTCCCGCGCGTACGTCGCTACCCTGTTCGCGCACGAATTCGCCTGCGACGCGGGCTCGTTCGACGGTCACCGCACCTGCGGTGGTCACTGTGGTGTCCTCCACGGGGACGATGGCGTCCGCTCCGTCGGGTATCGGTGCACCGGTCATGATCTTGGCTGCGCTACCGGGCGTGAGCGTCGAGGGTCGGGTGGGTCCGGCAGCGATGATCGTCGATACCGGAAGCGTCACGGGCGCAGACTGCACCGAGCGAGAATCGACCGCATAACCGTCCATCTGCGAATTCCGGAACAGAGGTAGATCGACGGGGGAGGTCACGTCGTGGAATGCCACCCGCCCCAGTGCGTCGGTCAGCGGCACTCGTTGGGCTGCTCGGGTGCCCAAGTCTGCGAGCAGCGACTCGATCGCTGCTGCGTGCTCCTCGACGGATACGGCGCTCACAGTGCGGGTCCGGTGATCGCTCGAGTGTGCTCAGCCGTCATGGCTGCCAATCCTAGGCACGCCGACACGACGGGCGCGTGTGGGCTGCGGCATACTGGGTAGACAAGCCGATGTGAGACATGCAGGAACAGACGGATTCGAGGTGTGAGGTGACGGTGGACAGTGTCACGTCCCTCGGGATCCCGCGTATCGGTGCAGCTTCCTCGGGGTCGTCGTTCGGCCCGGTGGACGATCGTCCCGACGTGCCGCATCTGATCGATCGATTCGGGCGGGTGGCACGCGATCTGCGCATCTCGATCACCGAGAAGTGCTCGCTGCGGTGCACGTACTGCATGCCGGAGGAGGGGCTGCCGGCAATTCCCACAGCCGACCTGCTGACCGCTGGCGAGATCGCTCGGGTCGTCTCGGTTGCCGTGCGCCTGTTGGGAATACGCGACGTGCGTTTCACCGGCGGCGAGCCTCTGATGCGTCGAGATCTGGACGAGATCCTTCGTTCGTGCTCCGCTGTGGCGGACGGCGTGCCGTTGTCCATGACCACCAATGCCGTCGGTCTCGAACATCGTGCGCAGGCCCTCGCCGAGGCCGGTCTGACGCGCGTCAACGTGTCGTTGGACTCGGTCGATCGCGAACAGTTCGCGCGCTTGACTCGACGCGATCGTCTGCCGTCGGTGCTGGCCGGCATCCGGGCGGCCAAGAAGGCGGGCATCGGTCCGGTGAAGGTCAATGCCGTACTGATGCGAGATACCCTCTCCGGGTCCGTGGATCTGCTCCGATGGTGTCTGGACGAGGGGGTCGCGCTTCGATTCATCGAGCAAATGCCACTCGACGCCGATCACGAATGGGCCCGCAACAACATGATCGACGCCCAGACGTTGCTCGACGAGCTGTCCACTGCTTTCGATCTACGTGAAGTGGGTCGCGCCGATCCGTCCGCTCCCGCCGAAGAATGGAGCGTGGACGGCACGGAGGCGACCGTGGGAATCATCGCGTCCGTCACGCGCTCGTTCTGCGGCGACTGTGATCGAACGAGGCTCACTGCCGAGGGGACCATCAGGTCCTGCCTGTTCAGCGACGACGAGACGGATCTTCGCGCGGCGCTGCGGGGCGGTGCCACCGATGACGAGTTGGCAGCAGTATGGCGCGGAGCCATGTGGAACAAATGGGCCGGGCACGGCATCGACGCCGAGGGCTTCGTGCCACCGACCCGCAGTATGGGAGCAATCGGTGGTTGAGACACAGCCCAGCACGACCGGTAGTCGAACGATGCAAGTGGAGGTGCGGTACTTCGCAGCCGCCGTCGACGCGTCCGGCTGCGAGTCCGAACACCTCACTCTGCCGGCCGGTGCGACGCTGGGAGAATTGCGCGAGGCCATCCGTTCTCGGTACGGAGCCCCGATGGAACCGATTCTGCGGGTGTCGGCGTATCTGGTCGGAGACGAGTTGACCCGCGATCTGGGTCGGTCCGTAGGCAGCAGAGTCGACGTACTGCCGCCGTTCGCCGGCGGCTGATCGTCACCGATCGCCGCCGACGAAGGTCGGTCAGTGACCGTTCTTCCACCAATCGTCGAACGGTGTCACCGGAACGGTTCGCTTGTGCCGCGTCGCGGCGAACATCTTCTCGAGTTTGTCGGCCACTTCCTCGGTGACATCTTTGCCTTCGAGGTAGTCGTCGATCTGCTCGTATGTGACGCCGAGTGCTTCCTCGTCGGGCAGCGCCGGTCGGTCGTCTTCGAGATCCGCGGTGGGGACTTTGCGCCAGGTACTTTCGGGCGCACCGAGCTCGCGCAGCAGCGCAGCACCTTGTCGCTTGGTCAGGCCGGTCAGTGGCGTCAGATCCACCCCGCCGTCCCCGAACTTGGTGAAGAAGCCGGTCACCGCCTCGGCTGCGTGGTCGGTGCCGACCACCACATAGCCGAGTTCGCCGGCGATCGCGTACTGGGCGACCATGCGTTGACGAGCTTTGATGTTGCCGCGCACGAAATCTCGGACCTCGCCGGTTCCCAGAGCCTCGGCGGTCGCAGCGGCTGCGGCATCGGAGGCCTCCTTGATGTTCACCGTCACCGTGCGGTCGGGATCGATGAACTTCAGTGCGATCGCCGCGTCGTCCTCGTCGGCCTGCACACCGTAGGGGAGCCGTACGGCGACGAATTCGGCCTCGTGCCCGTCGGTTCGTAGTTCGGTCACCGCCCGCTGTGCGAGCTTGCCGGTGAGCGTGCTGTCCTGTCCGCCGCTGATCCCGAGTACGAAACCGGAGGCCGGGGTCGACGCGAGGTAGTCCTTGAGGAAGTCCACGCGCCTGCGGACCTCCGTCACCGGATCGATGGTCGACTGTACCGCCAGCTCACGCATGATTCCGGAGCGCAATTCCGAGTTGATGTGTCCCATCCGATCATCCTAATGACGAGTGCGGGTACGCGTTCGGGTCGAGAAGGATGCGTAGTGTCGTTCGACGTGAGCGGATCCACCGATACCTTCGTCAAGCGAGATACCCGCGCGCACCCGGACTTCTTCGAGGCCGAGGCGACGGGACTCGCGTGGCTCGGTGAGACAGGGGTGCCTGTCGTCGGTGTTCTCGATCGCGGACCGACGTTCATCGAACTCGAGCGGTTGACGGCCGCGCGTCCCACCGAGATCGCGGCCCGTCGATTCGGGCGCGCACTGGCCCGGATGCACGACGGCGGCGCGGCCGGATTCGGGGCTCCGCCGAATCGCCCGGACGGCACACCGTTTCCCGGGCAGTTGTTCATCGGCTCGCGGCCCATGACCAACACTGTCCACGCCACGTGGGGTTCGTTCTACGCCGCCGAGCGAGTGCTGCCGTTTCTGCGGATCGCGGTCGACGCCGGAAACGTGACGCAGTCCGAGGCGGCGACCGTCGAGGCGGCGTGCGAGCGGGTGGCGGACGGCGAGTTCGACGATGATGAACCGCCCAGTCGAATCCACGGAGACCTGTGGAACGGCAACGTCTTCTGGACCGATGCGGGTGTCGTGCTCATCGATCCCGCGGCACACGGCGGCCATCGCGAAACGGATCTGGCGATGGCGGCACTGTTCGGCTGTCCTCATCTGGACGCCATGGTCGACGGCTACGAGTCCGTGCACCCGCTGCGGACGGGGTGGCGCGACCGAACCGCCCTCCACCAGTTGCATCCTCTGGCCGTGCATGCGGCCGGACACGGCCGTTCGTACGGAACTGCCTTGCATTCGGCAGCACTGTCGACCCTCGCGACGTGACCGACAACCGCTATGGGACGCGAGTTGCTCTGCGCACCAGATCTTCCCACCCGTCGGCCAGACGATCCATCGTCATTCCGAGGTCTCGGTACTGGTGCAGCACCAACGTGGCTTCCAGGGGGGTGAGCAGCCAGTAGGTGAGAAGTTCCAGGTCTCCCTCCACGCCGGCTGCACGGAGCAAAGACAGAACGTGTGTGAAATTGACCATGTGCGCCGGAGCCGAATACCGAGCGTCGGCCGAGCTTTCCGCGGCCCGCAGCACCTCGCCCTGAACCCTGACGAATTCCAGCCGTGCCCGACCGAACGCGACGAGGCGGTCGATGGGATCGGCACCGGGCCCGAGCGGCGGTTCGCCGAACATGAACGAGCTCTGCAACATCTTCTCGGTGTGATCCAACAGGGCTCGCATCAACCCGGCGCGGTTGCCGAAGCGCCGGAACACGGTGCCTTTGCCGACGCCGGCCCTCGTTGCCACGGCTTCCATGGTGACGGCGTCGGCACCGAGGGTCGCCACCAGCTCCGTCGCGGCGTCGAGGAGCAGCCGGCGGTTGCGGGCAGCGTCACAGCGTTCGGAGTCTTCGCCTACTACGGGCAGCATCGGACCGGTCACCTGTTCAGGGTACCTCGCTGAGGAATACAAGTGGACCGCGGTCCGTTTGGATGGTATGAATTGACACGACGATCACGTCATCCGAACTTTCGAAGGAAGATTTCATGTCAGACGCACACGTACTCGTTCTCGTCGGAAGCCTGCGCGCCGAATCGGTGAACAAGCAGATTGCCGAGACTGCAGTCACCGTCGCACCGGCCGATGCCGAGATCGTGGTCTACGACGGGCTGGGCGACGTTCCCTTCTACAACGAGGACATCGACGTCGACGGCTCCGTGCCTGCGGCCGCCCTCGCACTGCGCGCCGCTGCCGAGAAGGCTTCTGCGCTGCTGTTGGTCACGCCCGAATACAACGGCACCATTCCGGCCGTGCTGAAGAACGCCATCGACTGGCTCTCACGTCCCTACGGTGCCGGTGCCATGGTGGGCAAGCCGGTCGTGGTCATCAGCGCATCGCCGAGCGGCAACGGGGCCAAGTGGGCCCACGAGGACACGAGCAAGGCCGTCCGCATCGCCGGCGGATCCGTACTCGAGGACGTCCAGCTCTCCATCGGCGGCACCATCGACAAGTTCGGGGCCGCCCACCCGCGTGAGAACGCCGAGGTGTCCGGTGAGATCGGCCATGTCGTGGCCGAGTTGGTCAAGGCGTCGAAGGAACTCATCAGCGCGTGACCGCTTGATGGTATCGGGAATCGTTTTCATGTAGCCTGGTCTCATGAAGGTGAGAAATTCTCTGAAATCGCTCAAGAACAAGCCCGGCGCCCAGGTGGTTCGCCGCCATGGGGTCGTGTTCGTGATCAACAAGAAGGAGCCGCGGTTCAAGGCGCGTCAACGCTGACACTCGCGTGATCCACGTGACGGCCCCTCGGAGCAACTCCGGGGGGCCGTCGTCGTGCGCGGGTGTCTTCGGTGATCGTCACTGTCGGGGCGACGGTCGGTAGTGACGAAAGACACCTCGTTTTGTGACGTCCGACACGCCGATGTGGGGTGGACGAGCGTCGGTCGCACGGCCTGACCAGCGAATACCACGCATGTTGTTCGCAACATCTCGTGTTCTAGGCAGATGGGGGACACTAGGTGTAGTGTTTGACCCGCCGAGAGACCACAACTCGAAGAGCCCGAACGACGTGGGTTCGAGCAGGTCGCAGTCGCCCTGAGCGGGAGATGTTCTCGGTGCCACACGCAGAGCACATCGTCGCCATCGGTGCACCCGACGGCGACAACGGAAAGAGGGACACCATGAGCATCACCGTTTACACCAAGCCCGCCTGCGTCCAGTGCAATGCCACCTACCGCGCCCTCGACAAAGCGGGTATCGAGTACTCCGTCATCGACATCTCGCAGGACCCCGAGGCACGTGACTACGTCATGGCGCTCGGTTACCTGCAGGCCCCCGTCGTCGTCGCCGGTGACGACCACTGGTCCGGTTTCCGCCCGGATCGCATCAAGACCCTCGCGACGAACGCTGCTTGAACAGATCGAGAAAGTGAGTGAGCGGTGAGTTCACAACAGCAGTCCTCGAACTCACTCGTCTACTTCTCCAGCGCGTCGGAGAACACGCACCGTTTCGTGTCGAAGTTGGATATCCCCGCGACGCGCATTCCCTTACGAGATCCGGACGGCACGTTTCGCGTCGACTCTCCCTACGTCCTGATCGTGCCGACGTACGGCGGAGGAACGACGTACGCCGGCCGCGACACCAACTACGTCCCCAAGCGTGTGATCAAGTTTCTCAACGACAAGCACAATCGATCGTTGATCAGAGCCGTCATCGCTGCCGGAAACACCAATTTCGGTGACTCCTTCTGCTTTGCCGGAGACGTCATCTCGCAGAAATGCGCGGTTCCGTATCTCTACCGCTTCGAATTGATGGGCACCCCCGAGGACGTAGTGCGAGTCCGCGAGGGACTCGAAGACTTCTGGGAACGGGAAGTCCGTCGCGCTGCCCACACGCACTGAGCATCAACCACCACAGACCAGTAGGAGCACCGCCGTGGCACCGACCATCACCGACGCAGCACCCGCACCCGCGACCGTTCGCAGCGACGGTGACATGGACTATCACGCGCTCAACGCGATGCTCAATCTCTACGGGCCCAACGGTGAGATCCAGTTCGAGAAGGACCGCGAAGCTGCCAATCAGTACTTCCTGCAGCACGTCAACCAGAACACCGTGTTCTTCCACGACCTGGACGAGAAGCTGGACTACCTGGTCGAGGAGAACTACTACGAGCCCGAGGTTCTGGACCAGTATTCACGTGAGTTCGTGAAGTTCCTGATCAACCACGCGTACTCGAAGAAGTTTCGATTCCCGACCTTCCTCGGCGCGTTCAAGTACTACACCTCCTACACGCTCAAGACGTTCGACGGTAAGCGCTACCTCGAACGCTTCGAGGACCGTGTGTGCATGGTGGCATTGACGCTGGCGGCCGGTGACGAAGCCCTGGCCACCGATCTCGTGGACGAGATCATCGCCGGCCGATTCCAGCCCGCGACGCCCACCTTCCTCAACTCGGGCAAGAAGCAGCGCGGCGAGCCCGTCTCGTGCTTCCTGCTCCGCATCGAAGACAACATGGAGTCCATCGGACGATCCATCAACTCCGCGTTGCAGCTGTCCAAGCGCGGCGGCGGAGTTGCATTGCTGCTGAGCAACATTCGCGAAGCAGGTGCGCCGATCAAGCGGATCGAGAACCAGTCGTCCGGTGTCATCCCGATCATGAAGCTGCTCGAGGATTCGTTCTCGTACGCCAACCAGCTCGGGGCACGCCAGGGCGCGGGCGCGGTGTACCTGCACGCGCACCACCCCGATGTGTACAAGTTCCTCGACACCAAGCGTGAGAACGCCGACGAAAAGATCCGCATCAAGACGCTGTCCCTCGGAATCGTCATCCCGGACATCACGTTCGAGCTGGCGAAGAAGAACGAGGACATGTACCTGTTCTCGCCGTACGACGTCGAGCGCATCTACGGAGTGCCGTTCGCCGACATCAATGTCTCGGAGAAGTACTACGAGATGGTCGACGACAAGAGGATTCGCAAGACCAAGATCAAGTCGCGTGAATTCTTCCAGACTCTCGCCGAGCTGCAGTTCGAGTCCGGCTACCCGTACATCATGTACGAGGACACCGTCAATCGTGCGAACCCGGTGAAGGGCAAGATCACTCACTCCAACCTGTGCTCGGAGATTCTCCAGGTCTCGACGCCGTCAACGTTCAACGACGACCTCTCGTACAGCCATGTGGGCAAGGACATCTCGTGCAACCTGGGCTCGCTGAACATTGCCAAGACGATGGATTCGCCCGATTTCGGTAAGACCATCGCGGTGGCGATCCGTGGTCTGACTGCGGTGTCGGATCAGACCCACATCTTCTCGGTACCGTCGATCGAGCAGGGCAACAACGACTCTCACGCGATCGGCCTGGGTCAGATGAACCTGCACGGCTACCTCGCCCGCGAGCGCATTCACTACGGCTCGACCGAGGGAATCGACTTCACCAACATCTACTTCTACACGGTGCTGTTCCACGCCATCCAGGCCTCGAACCAGCTGGCCAAGGCTCGCGGCCAGTACTTCAAGGGTTTCCCGGATTCCAAGTACGCGTCGGGAGAGTTCTTCGACAAGTACACCGACCAGGTGTGGGAGCCTGCGACACCGAAGGTCGCGAAGTTGTTCGCCGACTCCGACGTCGCCATCCCGACCCAGGCCGACTGGGCCGCGCTGAAGGCGTCGGTGCAGGAGTACGGAATCTACAACCAGAACCTGCAGGCCGTTCCGCCGACCGGCTCGATCTCGTACATCAACAACTCGACCTCGTCGATTCACCCGGTGGCGTCGAAGATCGAGATCCGCAAGGAAGGCAAGATCGGCCGCGTCTACTACCCGGCACCGTATCTCGACAACGACAACCTGGATTACTACCAGGACGCGTACGAGATCGGCTACGAGAAGATCATCGATACCTACGCTGCCGCAACGCAACACGTCGATCAGGGCCTGTCCTTGACGCTGTTCTTCAAGGACACGGCCACCACCCGCGACATCAACCGCGCGCAGATCTACGCATGGCGCAAGGGCATCAAGACGCTGTACTACATCCGTCTGCGTCAGATGGCCCTCGAGGGCACCGAGGTCGAGGGCTGCGTTTCCTGCATGCTGTAGGGCTTCGCCGTCGTGCGCGTTTTGCGTACCTGGAGGGGCGCAAAACGCGCACGACGGAAGTTGTCGTACCCACTGGGCAGGATGGCCGGCCATGGAACATGGTCGGGGGGGACGGTCGAGAACTTCAGGTTCTGATCGACACGCAGTGGGGGCTGTTCACGCAGTCGCAGGTCACGAAGTTGGGGTACAGCCGAAATCGAGTCCGCAAGCTAGTGGAGAGTGGCGCGTGGATCGTTGTTCTGCGCGGCGTCTACTCGATCTTCACCGGGCCGTTGACTCGGGATCGGATCCTGATGGCAGCGCTTCTGTACGGAGGTGGGCACGCAATGCTGAGCCACCGCTCCGCAGCCGAAGAATGGGGATTGCGACGGCCCGATCCCGATTCGGCCGTCCACGTCACCGTGCCGTACGGAAAGTCTGCATGCAATCAGCGCCCGACGCTGCGCTCGGTCCCCAGGGTCGGAACGAGGCTGGTGGCGGGCATCGGACTATCGCTGCATCCCGGAGTGGTGGTGCACCGATCTCGTGCGCACCGGCACATCGGCGTAACAGGGGATATGCCGCGAACGACGCTGGTGGACACTGCACTCGATCTGGCGGTGTCGGAACCTACGCCGAGGCAGGCTTTCCACAGCTTGGTGTCGTCGGTGACTCAGCGGCGAATTCGATTGACGGACGTTCGGAAGCAGATCGCTGTCCGCAGGCCGTACCGGTATCTCACAGCGCTGACCGAAGCCGTCGACTTGCTCGCGAACGGCGTTCAGTCTGTTCTCGAACTCGAATATGCGACCAACGTCGAAGAGGCTCACGGGCTCCCTGCTGCCGAACGGCAGAGCGAGATAAAGGTCGACGGGCGGACACTCTACGAGGACGTCGTGTACCGAGTTGGATCTCGTACGCTGACCGTGCGCCTGGACGGTCGTCGGTTCCATTCGATGCAAGGGGTCGCATTCCGCGATCGGCGACGTGACAATGCTTCGGAACTCGCCGGGCGTGCGCGACTCGTTTTCGGGTACGAGGAGGTCAGCAGCGATCCGTGCGGCGTCGCAGGAGACGTGGCGCAGGTTCTTCGACGTGAGGGCTGGGAGGGCGAACTCACGTCGTGCGCGTTGTGCGCCCCTCCAGGTACGCAAAACGCGCACGACACAGATCTTGTGTTAGCTATTGATGTCGGACACAACGGGTAGTGTTCGTGTCAGCGACTTTTCACGTAGCTCCGTCCTCACTTCTCGCTCATCGACCTGTAGGTAGGCACCCATGGTGAAGCTCATCGATCGTGTCACCGCGATCAACTGGAATCGGGTCCAGGACGACAAGGACTCCGAAGTCTGGGAGCGTCTCACCAGTAATTTCTGGCTGCCCGAGAAGGTGCCGGTGTCCAACGACATCCCGTCGTGGGCCACTCTGACCGCCGTCGAGAAGCAGCTGACGATGCGCGTGTTCACCGGACTGACCCTGCTGGACACGATTCAGGGGACGGTCGGTGCCGTCAGCCTCATTCCCGACGCCATCACTCCGCACGAGGAGGCGGTGTACACCAACATCGCGTTCATGGAGTCGGTGCACGCGAAGAGCTACAGCTCCATCTTCTCCACCCTCAGCTCCACCCGCGACATCGACGATGCGTTCCGCTGGTCCGAGGAGAACGTCAACCTTCAGCGCAAGGCCGAGATCGTGCTGAACTTCTATCACGGTGACGACCCGCTCAAGCGCAAGGTGGCGTCGACGCTCCTCGAGTCGTTCCTGTTCTACTCCGGGTTCTACCTGCCGATGTACTGGTCCTCGCGCGCCAAGCTGACCAACACGGCAGACCTCATCCGGCTGATCATTCGTGACGAGGCCGTGCACGGGTACTACATCGGATATAAGTACCAGAAGGGCCTCGAGAAGGTCAGCGAGGAGCGGCGCGAAGAGCTCAAGAATTACACGTTCGAGCTGCTGTTCGAGTTGTACGACAACGAGGTCGAGTACACCCAGGATCTGTACGACGAGATCGGTCTGACCGAGGACGTCAAGAAGTTCCTGCGCTACAACGCCAACAAGGCACTGAACAACCTCGGCTACGAGGGCCTGTTCCCCAAGGACGAGACGGATGTGAACCCGGCAATTCTGTCGGCTCTCTCACCCAACGCCGACGAGAACCACGACTTCTTCTCCGGGTCGGGCTCCTCGTACGTCATCGGAAAGGCCGTCAACACCGAAGACGAGGACTGGGACTTCTAGAAACCCATCCTCGCGCCGGGCCGCTCACTCCTTCGGTGGGCGGCCCGGCGCGCGAATGTCTCTGGCCTCCTTCGGCATTCGGCCCTGCTCGCTCAGTGCTCGACGCAGTAGGAACTCGATCTGAGCGTTGGTGCTTCGAAGCTCGTCGGAGGCCCACCGGGCAAGAGCGTCGTGCACCGCTGGGTCCAGCCGAAGCAGAATTTTCTTACGCTCGACGGCCATGGCTCACTGGTACAGCGATCCGGTGTTGACGACGGGCTGGGTATCGCGATCGCTGCACAACACCACGAGCAGGTTCGACACCATCGCCGCTTTCCGCTCCTCGTCGAGTTCCACGACGTGCTTCTCCTCGAGCTTCGAGAGTGCCATCTCCACCATTCCCACCGCACCTTCGACGATCTGCTGACGCGCCGCGATGACAGCTCCGGCCTGCTGGCGTCGCAGCATGGCCTGCGCGATCTCCGGAGCATAGGCAAGACGGTTGATGCGGGTCTCGATCACCTCGACGCCTGCCGATCTCACCCGCGCGTGTACCTCCTCCGACATGGCGGCGGTGATCTCGTCGGCGTTCTCGCGCAACGACATTCGTCCTTCGGCGTCGTACGGGTAGCTACCGGCGATATGCCGAACGGCAGATTCGGTCTGAACGGCCACGAACTCCTCGTAGTCGTCGACCTGGAACGACGCCAGGGCGGTATCGGCAACCTGCCAGACGACGATGGCGGAGATCTCGATCGGATTGCCGTCGGCGTCGTTGACCTTCGACTGGCCGGTCTCGTGGTTGCGGATGCGCGTCGAGATGGCCCTGCGGTACGTCAACGGATTGGTCCAGCGTAGCCCCGGTGTGCGCAGCGTTCCGCTGTACGAACTGCCGAGTAGCTGCAGAACACGAGCTTGATTCGGTTGCACCAGAGTCAATCCCATGAGTGCCGGCAACGACAGCACGAACAGCGCGACTCCGACGGCCATGAGCGCCACGACGGAGAAGACGAGTCCGAGAACGAACGTGGCGATTCCGCCGAGGAACAACACGAGACCGATGCCGAGCATCGACCAGCCGGGTAGATCCCAGCCGGTGCGCTCGGCGATGGTGGTGTTCGGAGTACCCGTCGGCTTCTCGGCGACGGTAGTGGGTACGGACATCGGAACCTCCCTCTCGTGAGTGATACTAAAGTGATATCACATTATCGACCGAGTGGGGGACGGTTCGATGGAGCTGCGGTCTCGGGGCGGTGGGGGAGTCAGCGTCGGAACCACGCCGACGGGTCGTCGGCGATGGCCTTCTCGATCCGCAATCGTGACGTGGCCGTGAGGTTTTCGGGTAGGCCATCGAGCTCGAACCAGGCCACATCGAGGTTCTCGTCGTCGGCGACATGAGGAATGCCGCCGGTGTAGCGAGCGAGGAACGTGATGTCCAGATACTGCGCGACGTCGCCGTTGGGGTACGTGATGGGCTCCGTCACGTCGACGCTCGTCAGGCGCACGATCGTGGCGTCCACACCGGTCTCCTCACCGATCTCACGCAGCGCGGCGGGTGCAGGTTCCTCGCCGGGTTCGAGGATTCCGGACACCACGGCCCAGGTGTTGTTGTCTGCCCGCAGAGTCAGCAGCACGCGCCGATCGTCGTCGAGAACGACTGCGCTGACGCCGGACAGCCACAGCGGGGACGTGCCGACGACGCTGCGCAGCGCCTGAACGAAGTCCGGGATAGGCATCGCGTCAGGACACGTAGGCGTTCAGAGAAGCGGACAGGTCGGCCAGAACGGCCCGCGCCGCGACGACCCCGCTGCCCGACCAGACCGTGTCGTTCACCGCGAACACCCGCCCGTCGGTGACCGAGCCGAGAGCGTGCCACGCGTCGCCGTCCATCACCTCACGGCCGAAGGTCTCGCCGTCCGGACCCGCGAATCGCACGTAGACGATGTCGCCCTCGACGGGCTCCAGGTTGCCGGGCTCGACCGAGAAACCGGTGTCACGCTGATTCTGTGGCCGTGCCACGCCGACCTCGGCGAGCACCTGGCCGGCGAACGAATCCTGGCCGTCGACCTCGACGGAATCGGCATCGAATCGGATGACCGACGCCTGCGTCTGGGTTGCATCGATCTCGCGACCGACGCGTTCGGCATCCGCGGAGAACGACGCGAGCTGGTCGAATCCTGCCTGGCCTCGACCCAAGGCGGCTGCGGACTGCAGAAAAGTGTCTTTCCATCCCTGTCCGGTCGCGGTGAACACGGTCGGCGCGATGGCAGTCAGCGAATCGTAGGTATCGGATCCGAGAGAATCGGCCCCCAGGATCAGGTCCGGGGCGAGGGCGGCGATCGCATCGAGGTCGGGGGCACCGACCGGGCCGACCGACGGAACCGACGCCAGGCCGGTACCCAGGTACAGCGGCTGGTCTCCGTCTCCCCGGAAGTCGGGGTCGAGCGTGGCCGCGCCGACGACGCGTTCCCAGATCCCGACCGCGCAGCTGGCGTCGAGGCCTGCAGCGTCGAGGACGACGATGCGCTGTGGATCGGCCGGGATGGCACTGATGCCCTCGGCGTGCCCGACGGGGCGCGTATCGCCCTCGACTCCAGTCGGGTCGAGTGGGGCAAGTGCGGGACACAGTCCGACGGTGTCCCGGTTGTTACCGACCACCCCCGCTCCGGCAATGTTCGTCGTACTGCGAACGATGGTGGATGCGTCGTCCTCGGTCGCGGAGTCGGAGCATCCGGTCAACGCCACGGCTGCCATCAGACAGACAGCGGCCGCCGTGCCCGTGGTGTGTGGCGAAAACCGGCGGGGGAGTCGTGGTCGAAGTGGCAACGCGGAACTTCTTTCTGCGGGTCGGGTGGTCTCACACAGTAACGGAAATCGCCTCGCGCAGAGCACTGCCGCGGACCCTTCTCGGCCATCTGCTCGCACGGTGTTCCGGGGTGTGTCGGAGGGCTCGTAAAGGCCGACGGCGCAGGCAGATCGCACCCCGAACCATGGTTCGATCGAATCCAATACGACACACGGTAGGACCGGTTCGGCAAGCGTCGGTCCGACGGTCTACGATTCGAGTAGCGCACGACTAGTGACGTCGCCTCGTGATTCGGGGTCGGACGCGCAATCAGGAGGATCTGTGACTGCCCTAGCGCCTAGGCCCGCTCCCGCGGTGGATGCTGCTCGGCCTTTCCCGCCGCGGATGGGACCGAAGGGTTCGTTCATCCACAAGGCGGTGACCACAACCGATCCCAAGGTTCTCGGGATCATGTACATCGCGACGTCGTTCGCCTTCTTCCTCGTCGGTGGACTGATGGCGCTGTTGATGCGCGCCGAGTTGGCCGTGCCGGGGATGCAGTTCCTGTCCAACGAGCAGTACAACCAGCTGTTCACGATGCACGGCACCATCATGTTGCTGCTGTACGCAACGCCGATCGTGTTCGGCTTTGCCAACTACATTCTTCCGCTGCAGATCGGTGCGCCGGACGTGGCGTTCCCGCGTCTCAACGCGTTCTCCTACTGGCTGTACCTGTTCGGTGCGCTGATCACCACGGCCGGCTTCATCACCCCGGGTGGCGCAGCCGACTTCGGATGGACGGCGTACACGCCGCTCACCTCTGCTCTGCACTCGCCCGGTGTCGGTGCCGACCTGTGGATCATGGGCCTCGCCGTCGCCGGTCTGGGAACCATCCTCGGTGGCGTCAACATGATCACCACGGTGATCTGCCTCCGCGCCCCCGGTATGACGATGTTCCGGATGCCCATCTTCACCTGGAACATCCTGGTCACGTCGATTCTGATCCTGCTGGCGTTCCCGCTGCTGACCGCCGCACTGCTCGGCCTTGCCGCCGACCGCCACCTGGGCGCGCATCTCTTCGACCCGGCAACGGGCGGAGTGCTGCTGTGGCAGCACCTGTTCTGGTTCTTTGGGCACCCCGAGGTCTACATCATCGCGTTGCCGTTCTTCGGAATCGTGTCCGAGGTGTTCCCGGTGTTCTCCCGCAAGCCGATCTTCGGTTACTCGGGTCTGATCTACGCGACGATCGCCATCGCTGCACTGTCGATCGCCGTGTGGGCCCACCACATGTACGCCACCGGCGCGGTACTGCTGCCGTTCTTCTCGTTCATGACATTCCTCATCGCTGTTCCGACCGGTGTGAAGATCTTCAACTGGGTCGGCACGATGTGGCGCGGACAGGTCACGCTCGAAACGCCCATGCTGTTCTCGATCGGCTTCCTGATCACGTTCGTGTTCGGCGGACTGACCGGTGTGCTGTTGGCTTCGCCTCCCATCGACTTCCAGGTCACCGACACGTACTTCGTCGTCGCCCACTTCCACTACGTGGTGTTCGGCACCGTGGTGTTCGCGACCTACGCAGGAATCTACTTCTGGTTCCCGAAGATGACGGGCCGGATGATGGACGAGGCTCTGGGCAAGTGGCACTTCTGGCTGACGTTCTTCGGATTCCATGCGACGTTCCTGGTGCAGCACTGGCTCGGTAACGAAGGCATGCCGCGTCGCTACGCCGACTACCTGCCGTCCGACGGCTTCACCGAACTGAACATCATCTCGACCATCGGTGCGTTCATCCTCGGTGCCTCGACGCTGCCGTTCGTCTGGAACGTGTTCAAGTCGTACCGATACGGTGAGGTCGTCACCGTCGACGATCCGTGGGGTTACGGAAACTCGTTGGAGTGGGCCACCTCGTGCCCGCCCCCGAGGCACAACTTCACCGAGCTGCCCCGGATTCGTTCCGAGCGTCCGGCGTTCGAGCTGCACTACCCGCACATGGTCGAGCGGATGCGGTCCGAAGCGCACGTCGGTCCTGGTGCTCACGGTGGCAAGACCACCGCGGTACTCGAACAGGCCCGCCGGGCTCCGATCGCCACCAGCGATCACGAAGGTTCGGGCGACCCGGATCCCCGGTAGTCCACAGCACAGCGAGAGCCCCTCCCGGCTACCGGGCGGGGCTCTTCGCTTGCGACAATCTTTCCTGCGCGTCCGGCCCGTTCGGCGGCAGTCGCGGGACACGAGCAGGGCACACCAGTAATGGGGGGACAGTGCGAAAGGGAGATTCGGTGAGATCGAGCGACACTGCGGTGTTGGTAACGGTGACGGGACCCGACAAACCAGGTGTCACATCGGTGCTGTTCGCGGCCCTGTCGCGGCACGACGTCAGCCTGCTCGACGTGGAGCAGGTGGTCATCCGCAACAGGCTGACCCTCGGGGTGTTGCTGACCTGTCCACGCGATCCCGAGGCGCTCCAGGAAGAACTCGAAGACGCGATGGCCACCGTGGGCGTCCATGTCGATGTCGAAATCGACGCGGCACAGAACGGTGGACGCACGCTGGCCACGCATGTCGTCGTCGTGCTCGGCCGTCCGGTCACCGCGCGAGCGTTCAGCACCATCTCGAGGGAATTGGCCCGGCAGGGGACCAATATCGATTCCATCCGTGGGATCGCGGACTACCCGGTGACGGGCCTCGAACTTCAGGTCACCGCCACCGACACCTCGCCTGAGGCAGACCTCCAGCTACGCACCGGCCTCGCCGCGATCGCAGCGGGAATCGGCGTCGACATCGCAGTGGAACGAGCTGGCATCGCACGGAGGTCGAAACGACTCATCGTGTTCGACGTGGACTCGACGTTGGTCCAGGGCGAGGTCATCGAGATGCTTGCCGCCCGGGCCGGGCGCGAAGACGAGGTACGTGCCGTCACCGAGGCTGCGATGCGCGGGGAGATCGACTTCGCCGAGTCGTTGGAACAGCGTGTCGCCGCGCTGGCCGGCCTCGACGCATCCGTCATCGACGACGTCGCCGACAGCTTGGAGCTGACGGCAGGGGCTCGAACGACCATTCGGACGCTTCGGCGTCTCGGATTCGCCTGCGGTGTCGTATCGGGTGGATTCCGCCAGGTGATCGAGGGATTGGCTCACGAACTCGAACTCGACTATGTGAAGGCCAACACACTCGAGATCGTCGACGGGAAGTTGACCGGTCGCGTCATCGGCGACGTCGTCGACCGTGCTGCGAAGGCGACCGCACTGCGGGAGTTCGCCGCCCAAGCCGGAGTGCCGATGGAGCAGACGGTCGCGGTCGGCGACGGTGCCAACGACATCGACATGCTCACCGCGGCCGGGCTCGGCGTTGCGTTCAACGCCAAGCCCGCGCTACGCGAAATCGCCGATACTGCGATCTCACACCCGTACTTGGACGCCGTCCTGTTCATTCTCGGGGTCACCCGAAACGAGATCGAAGCCGCGGATGCCGTCGACGGGGGAGTCCGCCGCGTCCCGATCCCATGACCGACGCCCCCGCCGTCGGCGACTCCGTCGATCGGGACCGTGCCGGGTCGACGTCCGATACGGCTGAACCCGAGCAGTTCTCGGACGCCAACACGTTCGCCTCGCGTCACGCCGAATTGGCCCGCGGCTACGGCGGTGCCGAGGATCCCGAGGACCCGTCGGAGGTTCTGGCGATGCCCATGGTGCTGCACATACCCAAGGCCGATCCGCCGGTGCGCAACGACCTACTCGAAGCCGCCGCCCGCGCCGTCGTGGCGCTGTGCCTCGACCCACGGGTCGGTGTCGACGCCTCGTGGCACGAGCCTTTCGTCGCGTGGACCTCGGCGCGGATCAGGAAGGTGGCCCGCCGTGCCCGCGGCGCGCAATGGACTGCGGCGCAGGAAGTCCCGGGTGTCACGGTCGAAGTCGGGAACGCTTCGGCCCGTGCTTTCGTGCCGGGCCGCGTCGGCGATCTGGATCCGCGCATCAAGCGTCTTCAGATCGGCGGCACCGACGTACCGGCCGAAGAAGAGTCACCGCCGAGCGCCGGTCCGGTGCTGTGGATCGACGCGTCCCTGTCGATGACGGTGGGCAAGGCCGCGGCGCAGGTGGGTCATGCGTCGATGTTGCTGGCCGGTGCGATGAGCCTCGACGACTGTCGAGCCTGGGCCGATTCCGGTTTCGCCTGTTCGGTTCGATCGGCGGATCCGGAGCAGTGGGCGCACGCGCTGGACGAGGTCCGCGCGGGTCGCGCCGTCGCAGTCCGAGATGCTGGTTTCACCGAAGTGGCTCCCGGTTCGACGACCGTGATCGCTGTCCGGACGTAACGCAGCATCGGCCGGGGGGTCCACTGTCGCGCAACTGGCTATCGAACGAGGTATCCAGTGGCCGGACACTGACACCATGCCTTTCTCACCGCTACGCGTCGCCGGCCGTCGTCTCCCGTCTCGCCTGACGGCGCTCTACGTCGGCCTGTGGCTGTACGGCGCGTCCATGTCGCTGATGATCGCCGGTGGGCTCGGCGTCAACCCCTGGGATGTGTTCCACCAAGGTCTGTCGCGGCACCTGTCGCTCAGCTTCGGAACCATCACTGCCATCACCGGCGTGGCGGTGCTCCTGATGTGGATACCGCTGCGGCAGCGTCCGGGTTTGGGGACCGTGAGCAACGTGATCGTCATCGCTGTCGCCGTGGATACGACGTCGGCGATCCTGCCCCATCTGGACGGGCCGATCGTTCGGATACTGGCGATGGTGTCGGGCATCGTCGTCAATGCCTTCGCCACGGCGCTCTACATCGGTGCGGGAATGGGCCCGGGCCCCCGGGACGGTTTGATGACCGGGTTGGTGGCGCGCACCGGATGGTCGATTCGCCTCACTCGCACGGGAATCGAACTGACAGTGGTACTCACCGGCTGGCTGCTCGGCGGAACTCTCGGTGTGGGTACGGTGCTCTACGCGCTCGGGGTAGGACCGCTCGTGCAGCTGTTCATGACTCACCTACCGGCGCTGCGGAACACGAGAACGGTCGAGCCGGTCACCGAAATCTTCGAACCTGCCTCCAGTGCAGTGGTATCGGGTGGGACGCCGTCCACGCGAGAGGAATCGAGGACGGGCACGAATCGAGACGACGACCAACTGGGGCAGGCCAGCGTGATCTCGGCGGGACCGCCGGAATGCAAGATCAGCAACGAACTCGCGTCGTCCACCTGCCCGCCGTCGGAGGCGTAGGAACGCACGTCGGACCCGTCGACCCAGGCGGAGATCGTGCGCACCGAATCGTCGTTCCATCTGTCGTGATCGAATTCGATTCCGGCGGAATCGAACCAGACGAGGTCCGGTCGACCGGTCGGCGTCGCCCGGCCGGTGAAGAACTCCTGCTGACGCAGTGTCGGGGCGCTCGCACGTACGCGCAGCAGGCGCGCCACGAATCGAATCATGTTCTGATCCGCGCTGTCCCAGTCGACTGCCCAGGCGTCGGATGCCGGTGCATCGTGAGATACGCAGTACGCGTTGTTGTTTCCGCCCTGGCTGTGGCCGAGTTCGTCACCTGCGAGCAGCATCGGTGTTCCGGTCGACAGCGTCAGGGTGGCAAGCAGAGCACGGACGTGTCGCCCACGGTCGTCGAGGACGGAGGGATCGTCGGTCGGACCCTCGACGCCGTAGTTGACCGAGGAGTTGTTGTCGGTGCCGTCTCTGTTCTCTTCGCCGTTGGCTTCGTTGTGCTTTCGTTCGTACGAGACCAGATCGTGTGCGGTGAATCCGTCGTGTGCGGTGACGAAATTGATCGACGCCCACGGCAGTCGACCGCTGCCGGCATAGAGGTCCTCGGAACCGGCTAGGCGGGAAGCCAATTCGCGCACTCCGTGATGGCCGGCCCAGAATCCTCGCACGGTATCTCGGTAGCGGTCGTTCCACTCGGACCACATGACCCCGAAGTTGCCCACCTGATATCCGGCACCGGTCGCATCCCAGGGTTCGGCGATCAACTTGACGCCCGACAGCACCGGATCGGTACCGATCGCCGTCAACAGCGGTGCACGAGAATCGAATCGCCAACCGCCCGGTCGGCCGAGCGTACTGGCCAGGTCGAATCGGAATCCGTCCACGCCCATGTCCTGCACCCAGTACCGCAGGCTGTCGCACACCATGCGGACCACGGCGGGAGACGCCGAATCGAGTGTGTTGCCGCAACCGGTCAGGTCGACGTCGGATCCGCGACCGTCGAGCAGGTAGTACCCCGGCGCGTCGAGACCCCGCCAACTGATCGACGGCCCGTCGACCGCGGATTCGCACGTGTGGTTGTAGACCACGTCGAGGATCACTTCGATCCCTGCGCTGTGCAACGCGTCGACCATCGTCCGGAACTCGTCCACTTCGTTGCCTCGTACGGCGGCGAAACGCGGATCGGGAGCGAAATACGCGCCCGTGGAGTAGCCCCAATGGTTTCGCATCCCTCGAGCGCGTACCCCGGGTTCGGTGAACGTGGTGTGGACCGGCAGCAATTCGACCGACGTGATGCCCGTTCGAGCCAGGTGTTCGAGTACGGCCGGTTGCGCGAGCCCGAGGTAGGTGCCACGGAGGTGTTCGGGTACGCCGTTGTGGCGCGCGGTGAACGACCCGACGTGCAATTCGTAGAGCACGGTTCTGTCCCAGGGAACGGCAGGCCTCACCGGCCGGTCGCCGTTGTCCGACGGTCCGCGGACGACGCCGAGCGGGAGGTGGCCGAGGGAATCGCGACTGCTGGGGGCTCCGAACGGGTCGTCCTCGTAGGCCAACAGGGCCGCGGGATCCCCGAAGTCACCGGACACCTGGCGGGCGGACGGGTCGAGCAGGATCTTGGCCCCGTTGAATCGTCGGCCCGAGTGGGGATCCCAGGTGCCGTGCGCGCGAAAGCCGTACCGCACGCCTGGCCCGACGTCAGGGACGAAGGCATGTCTGATGCCGAAAGTCCGGTTGGTCAACTCCACGCGCCGCTCGCCGCCGTCCGGGTCGATCAGACATACCTCGACGCCATCCGCACCGGGAGCGTGGACTGCGAATTGCGTACCAGTGGGATGTGCAGTGGCACCCAGAGGGAACGGCTGCCCGGGCGGGTTCACGCGAGTGACCCCGTCGACGGGACGGCGGGAGGTGCGAGGTACATCGTCAATGGGCGACACGCGTGCACATCCTGCCGTGTCTGCGCGGGGAGTGTGCGGGAGGATAGGAGCCGTGTCTGAACCGGATCCCGACCTGCTCGTAGATTTCACCGATGTCGTAGTCCGCCGAGGTGGCGTGACGTTGGTGGGTCCCGTCACCTGGAAGGTGGAACTGGACGAACGGTGGGTCGTGCTCGGGCCCAACGGTGCAGGTAAGACGTCGCTGCTCCGTAT
Source organism: Rhodococcus sp. 05-2254-5 (assembly GCF_002258575.1). Taxonomy (NCBI): domain Bacteria; kingdom Bacillati; phylum Actinomycetota; class Actinomycetes; order Mycobacteriales; family Nocardiaceae; genus Rhodococcus; species Rhodococcus sp. 05-2254-5. Next base: position 165,713 of record NZ_NOZG01000026.1, read on the forward strand.
CGCTGCCGCCGAGATCCATCCCACGTCCGGTGTCGCTCACGTCCTCGGTGAGGTGATGGGCAGAACCGATGTCTCGGAACTGCGTCCTCGAATCGGCTTGTCGTCGTCCTCGTTGGCGCACCGAATCCCTGCCGACGAACTGGTCTCCGATCTGGTCGTGTCCGCCGGCTACTCCGTGTTGGGGCGCTGGCGGGAGAAGTACGACGCGATCGACACCGAACGGGCCGTCGAGATGCTTGAGAGCCTCGGGGCCGAACATCTGGCGACGCGGACCTACGGCACCCTGTCGGAGGGTGAGCGCAAGCGTGTACTGATCGCCCGTGCCCTGATGACCGACCCCGAACTGCTGTTGCTGGACGAGCCCGCTGCCGGCCTCGATCTCGGTGGCCGCGAGGAACTGGTAGCCCGGTTGGCCGATCTGGCCGCCGACCCCGACGCTCCCGCGACCGTGCTGATCACCCACCACGTGGAAGAAATCCCGCCCGGCTTCAGCCACGCACTACTCCTCAAGGAGGGCGGCGTGGTTGCGCAAGGCCTGGTCGACGACGTCATCACGGCGGAGAACCTGACCGAGGCATTCAGCCAGTCGATCACCCTCGATCGCGTCGACGGTCGCTACTTCGCGCGGCGCACGCGCGCTGCCGGGGCGCACCGCCGCTAGAGCGGACCCCGTGCCCGGGCGCACCGGCTCAGCGGTACGTTGCGGAGATGAGCTCGAGCACCGCCGCGGATCCCGTTCCAGCACGTGATGCGTCGACCGTCATCCTGATCCGTGACGGCCGATCTCAACCCGGCATCGAGGTGTTCCTTCTCGAACGCGTCGGCGGGATGGCGTTCGCGGGCGGCATGACGGTATTTCCCGGTGGCGGCGTGGATCCGTCGGATGCGGCCGCGGACATCGAGTGGGCAGGTCCGCCGCCGTCGTGGTGGGCCGACCGGTTCGGCACCGACGAGTGGAAGGCGCAGGCGCTGGTGTGCGCAGCGGCACGCGAGACGTTCGAGGAGTGCGGCGTGTTGTTGGCCGGTCCGACGGCGGATTCGGTGGTCGCCGACACCGCCCCGTTCTCTGCGGAACGCGGTCGACTGGAACGCCGGGAGCTGTCGTTCGCCCAGTTTCTCACCGACCACGATCTGGTTCTGCGAGCAGATCTGCTGCGGCCGTGGTCGCACTGGATCACCCCGATCGGTGAATCCCGACGGTACGACACGAGGTTCTTCGTTGCCGTGCTCCCCGAGGGTCAGAACGCCGACGGTGAGACCAGCGAGGCCGCGTCGGTGAGCTGGCGTTCGGCCGAGGACGCGTTGACGGACTGGCGTTCGGGGACCACCGTCCTGCTGCCACCGACGTGGAGCCAGCTCGATGCGCTCGGCCGATTCGACACGGTGGCCGACGTTCTCGATCACGAGCAGACGATCGCGGCGGTCCTGCCCGTCCTGACCCGGGAGAACGGCACCGTCCGAGTGGAGTTCGACGGCGAGGACGCGTACTACGCGGGCACGGTCCATCCCTGGTCGGATCGCTGAACTCGGGCGCGGTAGCCTTCGGCCATGGCTGAGTTCGTGACTCTCGACGTATCCGACGGTATCGGCACCATTCGCTTGGATCGCCCACCGATGAACGCGCTCAATCGTCAGGTGCAGGAGGAGATCCGGGCTGCGGCACGCGAGGCCACCGTGAACTCCGACGTCAGAGCGGTCATCGTCTACGGCGGCGAAAAGGTGTTCGCGGCCGGTGCCGACATCAAGGAAATGGCGGCAATGTCCGTCATCGAGATGACCGATATCGCGGCGGAACTGCAGTCCGCCCTCGGCTCGCTCAGCACGATTCCCAAACCGGTCGTGGCCGCAGTGACCGGATACGCACTGGGCGGTGGACTCGAGGTCGCGCTCGGCGCGGACCGACGCATCGCCGGAGACAATGCCAAGCTCGGCGTTCCCGAGGTGCTGCTCGGAGTCATTCCCGGGGGCGGCGGCACGCAGCGCCTGGCCCGTCTGATCGGGCCCAGTCGCGCCAAGGACATGGTCTTCACCGGCCGTTTCGTCGGAGCCGAGGAGGCCCTGCGCATCGGTTTGGTGGACGAGGTGGTTGCGCCGGACGAGGTGTACAACGCGGCACGCGCATGGGCGGGGCAGTTCACGACCGGAGCGTCACGCGCTCTGGCTGCGGCCAAGGCGTCCATAGATCAGGGGTTGGACGTCGACCTGACCAACGGACTGCGCGTCGAGGCACAGCAGTTCGCGGCTCTGTTCGCCACCGAGGACCGCACCGTCGGGATGGAATCCTTCATCGCGAACGGACCGGGAAAGGCCGCTTTCACCGGGCGTTGAGCATCGAGGTCGGTGGACGAACTTGTTCCATGGCTACCGGATAGTAGGCTCGCCTCATGACTGCAAGCCCCCACGACGGTGCGAATCGACCGACTGCTTCTGTGACGCCTCTCGTCTCGGCCGAGGCGCGAGACCGCGAGGTCGATCCGGCACCGAATCCGCACGCCACGGCCGAGCAGGTCGAGGCAGCGCGGTCGGACACCAAACTGGCGCAGGTGCTCTACCACGACTGGGAAGCCGAGACCTACGACGACAAGTGGTCGATCTCCTACGACGAGCGCTGCATCGATTACGCCCGAGGCAGGTTCGATCAGGCGGTGTCCGGTGACGCGTCGGCTCGAGCGGATCTGCCGTACGGTCGTGCGCTCGAATTGGGTTGTGGCACAGGTTTCTTCTTGCTCAACCTGATGCAGGCCGGGATTGCCGACAAGGGCTCGGTCACCGACCTCTCACCCGGAATGGTCAAGGTCGCGCTGCGCAACGCCGAGCACCTCGGACTCGATGTGGACGGCCGGGTGGCCGACGCAGAAACGATTCCGTACGACGACGACACCTTCGACCTGGTGGTCGGTCACGCCGTGCTCCACCACATCCCGGACGTCGAGCAGTCTCTTCGAGAAGTTCTGCGCGTTCTCAAGCCCGGTGGACGCTTCGTCTTCGCAGGCGAGCCGACCACGGTGGGCAACTTCTACGCTCGCTGGCTGGGCCGTATCACCTGGGAAGCGACCACTCGTGCCACCAAGCTGCCGTTCCTGGCGGACTGGCGCAAACCACAGGAAGAACTCGACGAGTCCTCGCGAGCTGCAGCACTCGAGGCCGTCGTGGACCTGCACACGTTCGATCCGACCGACCTCGAGAACATCGCGTTGTCGGCAGGTGCCGAGGCCGTTCAGGCGAACACCGAAGAATTCGCTGCCGCTCTGCTCGGGTGGCCGGTGCGCACGTTCGAGGCTGCCGTTCCGGCAGGCAAGCTCGGCTGGAACTGGGCCAAGTTCGCGTTCAACGGGTGGAAGACGTTGAGCTGGGTCGACGAGAAGGTCTTGCAGCACGTGGTACCGCGAGGCATGTTCTACAACGTGATGATCACCGGAACCAAGCCCGCGCCCCGCGCTTGAATCGTTCCACCACCGTCGGCCGTACGGCCGACGCTGCATCGATCGGTCCCAACCGTGGGCTATGACTTCACCGGCACCGACCTCGACTTTCTGCGAAGCGAGGCCGGTGCCGAGGCACTCGGTGCAGTCGACCGACTCGAGCTCGATGCGCGAACTTCGCTGCGCGATATCGCCTCGGTACGTGCCCGCTACCCCGAGCACGTTGCGGCCCTCGTCGAGACGGTGACGGTGCGGCGGAAAGCACGGGCGAAGCTGCTGGGGTCCGACGGCTGGCTCGTCACCGACGACGCGGTGCAGCAGGCGACGCCGACGACCGTCGCCCGCAGGCGCGCGGACCGCCTGGCCGGACGGCGGGTGCACGATGTCACCTGTTCCATCGGCAGCGAGCTGGCGGCGTTGGTCGACACGACCGAACTTGCGGTGGGAAGTGACCTGGACCCGATTCGGGTGCGCATGGCTGCCCACAACGTGCCCTCCGCGACGGTGCTGCGCGCCGACGCACTGACCCCGACGACACGGGGGACCGTGATCGTGGCCGATCCCGGACGACGCGTCGGTGGTCGTCGACGGCACGATCCCGCGGCGCTCGAACCTCCGTTGCCGGATCTCCTCGACGCGTATCGGGGGCGAGATCTGGTCGTCAAATGCGCTCCCGGGCTGGATTTCGATGCCCTCGATTGGCCCGGTGAGATCGAGGTGGTCTCCCTCGACGGGGGAGTACGCGAGGCGTGCCTATGGTCGGAAGGTCTCGGCGACAGCGGAATTCGGCGTCGTGCCGCGGTCCTGCGATCCGACGGAAGTGCGCTCGAGATCACCGACGCCGAGTCGGACGAGATTCCCGTTCGGCCGCCCGGTGAATACATCGTGGATCCGGACGGTGCGGTCGTGCGGGCCGGACTGGTGCGGCACTACGGTGCCAAATTCGGCCTCTGGCAATTGGATCCGAGGATCGCGTACCTGACGGGCGACGCCGTACCAGTCGGAGTGCGTGGTTTCCGAATCCTCGAACAGTCGAAATTCTCGGAGAAAGTGCTTCGGCAGCAACTGAATCGACTGGGGTGTGGCGCGGTGGAGATCCTGGTGCGCGGAGTCGATGTGGATCCCGCGTTGCTCAGGCCCAAACTCAAGCTGCGGGGCCGGGTCTCGCTGTCGGTCGTCATCACTCGCATCGAGCGCTCGGCCGTGGCGTTCGTCTGCGAGCCGGGCGCGGTCCGTCAGCCGGTGTAGGTGAAGATCTCGCCCAGGTAGCTCGCCGTGACGACCTGCCCGTCGGGACCGATGGACGTGCCCACGGTGGTGCCGACGACATCGGGTAGGGGCTGCGAATCGATGCTGTCGCCCGTCGCCGCGTCGAACGTGAGCAGAGCCAGTCCGTCGCCGTCGCGAACGACGGTGTGTCCGCGCCCGTCCGCGGATTGTGCTGCTGCCCCGGCTTGTTCGACGTCGTCGCGAACCCACACGCGCTCGGCCGAGTCGCCGTTGTCTCGAAGTCCCATCAGGGTGCCGTCGCCGCCGGCCGGGACGATGGTGCCGTCCGAGGCGATCGATGGACTGCCTCCGATTCCGAGTCCCGTGCCCTCGGTCCACTTCTGTTTTCCGTCCGAGGTGTCGAATGCGGTCAGTCGCCCGTCGACGTCGGCGATGTAGACCGTCGATCCGTCCTCGGAGAGCACCGGGCTCGATGCGACGCCGGCAGGGAGGAGGTCCGAGGACCACCGTTCGACGAGGCCAGGTGCGCCGTCGCGGGAGTACTGCAGCGAGACGAGTTGCGGCGCAATCGAACCCGGTCGCCACAGGGTCAGGTAGATGGCGTCGCTGTCGCGGTCCACCGCGGGCGCGGCAGGCACAGCGCATTCGGATTCACCCGCACTGCACTGGGCGAGTCCGGTGTCCATCGGCTCGAAGTCCGCATCGGGGTCGGTCAAGAAGTCCGGGGCCGGAACGAGATCGAGAATGGGTACTCGCAGTTGGCCGTTCTGGGAATCGAGGACACTGACCTGACCCATCTGGGTGATCGACAGCACGCTGCCGTCGCCCAAGAACTGGGCGGATTTCGGAACACCGTATACCGGTGTACGCCAACGTAATTGCCCGTGATCGTTGTACGAGTTCAGCCCGCCTTCGTCGCCGATGTAGACGTTGATCGCAGAATCGACGGTGGGGGTGGCGGTCACCACGGAAGGGCCGATCCGGTTGCACCAGCGTTTGCGGGCGGACTCGATCTCGAACGAGAACAGATTGCAACCCGATTCGGTTGCGGCAGTGACGAACAGCTGACCGTTCGAGCCGATCGATACCGGTGATGTCACGGTGCCGCCGGTGGGTCGAGTCCAGTCCAGCGTCAGTGGAGCACCGACCGATACGTCCGTCGAGCCACTGTTGCGGAGGTTCGCGTGCGCCGCGGGCCAGGAGTCGGGCGAGAGCGGTTCGATGGCAGCAGGTTCCGTGCTGCACCCGGCGAGGGTCAACAGGACCGTCGCAGCCACTGCAGTCAGACCCTTGCCTGCTCCGGACGTCGAACCTGCACCGAACCCGACACGCATTCGAGCACTCCCCATGATGTCCGTTGTGCCCTTTCGATCGGCGGTCGCTCGGCCTGCTGCGCCGATGCCCGGGCATCGGTCGAGAGACAACACTAGCCCGCTGACGGGTGCCGGCAGAGAGCGGGCGAGCGAGAAACTAGGGTGAACGTCCATGACGAGTATGTGGAACGCGCCGCTGCGAACACGCTGGCGCGGGTCGAGACGACGCGACAGCGAGCAGGCGCGGTTTCTCACGCGGGCGTCCCTCGACTGGGTGCTCGCCAACAAGGCCTACACCCCCTGGTACCTGGTTCGGTACTACCGTCTGGCCAAGTTCAAGCTCGCGAACCCGCACGTGATCCTGCGGGGCATGGTCTTCCTCGGCAAGAACGTCGAGATTCACTCCACCCCTGAACTGTCTCGCCTCGAGATCGGTCGGTGGGTCCACATCGGCGACGGCAATGCCATCCGGTGCCACGAGGGTTCGCTCCGCATCGGAGACAAAGTGGTGTTCGGCAAGGACAACGTCGTCAACACCTACCTCGACATCGAGATCGGCGCGTCGACGCTCGTCGCCGACTGGTGCTACATCTGCGATTTCGACCACCGGATGGACGACGTGAACATGCCCATCAAGGACCAGGGCATCGTCAAGGGCCCGGTACGAATCGGACCCGACACCTGGATCGCCGCCAAGGTGACGATCCTGCGGGAAACCAGAATCGGGCGAGGCTGCGTCCTCGGTGCCCATGCCGTCGTCAAGGGTGAGATTCCGGACTACAGCATCGCCGTCGGTGCCCCGGCCAAAGTCGTCCGCAATCGCAAGACGGCCTGGGAGGCCGGCGCAGCCGAGCGAGCGAAGTACATCGCGGCACTCGAAGACATCGCGCGCAAGAAGGCTCTCGGTCAGGCCGAGGCGGCGCGGGAGAGCTGAGACCCATGTGAGTGGAACCTCGTAGTGGACTACGAGGTTCCACTCACATGGGTCAGCTGCGATCGGGCAGGGCGCGTTCGACGATGTGCGGGCGACCCAGCGGATGGCGAACCTTGCGCTTGGCTTCGAGGTACACCCGAGCCGTCGACTCCGCGACGTGCTTCCAGTCGAAGTCGACGGTGAGACGTTCCCGAGCGGCGACGGCTCTCTCCTGCGCCGCATCGGCGTTGTCCAACACCCGCCGCACCGCCGCCGTCAGCGCGGCCACATCACCCGGAGGGAAGGACAGCCCGGTGACGCCGTCGACGATCGCCTCACCGAGTCCGCCGGCCGTCGATGCCACCAACGGAATGCCTGCTGCCGCGGCCTCGAGGGCGATGATGCCGAAGGGTTCGTACCGGCTGGGAAGGACGATGGCGTCGGCGCCGTGCAGCCATCCGAGCAGATCGGAGTGGTTCAGGTTGCCGAGGAACGACACCGACCTGGCGACGCGGTGGGTGCGTGCCAGGCCTGCCAGCCACCCGAACTGAGTGCCTTCGCCGGCGATGTGCAGCGTGGTGCCGGGGTGACTTCGTCTGACGCGTGGCAGAGCGGCTATGGCGTCCTGGATGCCCTTCTCGTATTCCAGACGACCGACGAAGAGCAATTTCGCGGGCTCGGAGCGGGGCTGTCGGCGTCGGAAACTCCACGCGGATCCGTCGATGCCGTTGTGAATGACCGAGACCGCCGACTCGGCGACGTCGAACAGGGCTGTGACCTCGTCCTTCATCGACGCCGAGCACGCGATGATCGCGTCGGAATCGTTCGCGAGCCACCATTCGATCGAATGGACCTGGCGGTTGACGGTGCCCGAGATCCAGCCGCTGTGCCGTCCGGCCTCGGTGGCATGGATGGTCGAGACCAGCGGCACGTCGTAGAACTCGGCCATTGCGATGGCCGGGTGCGCGACCAGCCAGTCGTGGGCGTGGACGACATCGGGCTGCCAGCCGTCGCCGAGGCCGGGTTTACCGAGGGCGACCCCTGCCCGCACCATCGCGTGCCCCATCGCCAGAGTCCACGCGAGCATGTCCTCTCCGAACACGAAGTGCGCCGGATCCTCGGCGACGGCGACCACCAGTACGCCGTCCTCGATGTGGTGGGAGGTGGGATGGGTGGACGCGTCGGTGCCGGTCGGTCGACGCGAGAGGACGACGACCTCGTGCCCGCAGCGCACCAGCTCGGTCGCCAGGTGATGAACGTGGCGACCCAGCCCGCCGACCACCACGGGTGGGTACTCCCACGACACCATCAGAACTCTCATCTACGCCCCCCCTGGGCCTTCTCGGCGTGCACCGGGCAGTCTGCGTGCGTCCAGCGCCGCGAACAGTCCGTCTGCGTGATTCCATTGCCGCGCCAATTCTTCGGCTCGGGCCGGGTGCTGCTGCGCGGCAGCGATTTCACGTAGCGCATGTGCGTGGACGTGAGCTCGCTCTCGGGCGTATCCGGCCGCGGAGTCCTTGCTGACCATGAACGCCCAGTCGCTGGCCACGGCCATGAGTGTCTCACGCAGAATCTGATCGTCGACTCGATTGCGCAGTTCGGGGCCACCCGCCCGGCTTCGGACGGCACGGGAGGCGTCGACGGCATCGAGCGCGGTCCGGGACACCTCGGCGTTGAGTTTCACCAGGTCGGCGACGTCGTCGCCTGCCCACACGCGCCAGTCCTTGCCCGATCCCCAGGAAGAATCCTGCAGTTCGAGTGGGGCTCCGACGTATCCCCGTTCCCGGGCATCGTTCAACGTTCCGACGGTGACTCCCGCGGCGGGCAGGGCGCGCATCAACTTTTCGAGCCACTGTGGCCCCTCGTGCCACCAGTGTCCGAACAGTTCGGTGTCGAACGCGGCCACCACCACGGCATCGCGGCCGATCCGCTCGGATTCGGAGATCAAGCGCCGACGCACCACGTCGACGAAGTCGGCGACGTGACGATCCACTGCTGCCGCGGCACGCTCGGGTTCGTAGGGAGCCTTGTCGTTCGAGTCGACGGTGCGACCGGTGACCCGGGCCGGTTTGAGTCCGGTCGCGTGGTCGTAGGTGTGGAAATCCCGGTAGGCACCGTGGCCCGGGTAGCCGGACTTCGGTGACCAGACGCGGTAGCTGACCGGGAGATCGCGCCCGAACGCGACGACGTCCGAATCCCACACGGGCCGGCCGAGGGAGGTGTCGCCCCGCATGGCGGGGCCGTCGACCATGAAGTGCGAGACGCCTGCGGCCGCGTATTCGGTTTCCATACCGGGGGTGAATCCGCATTCCGGTGCCCAGATGCCGCGGGGAAAGGTGCCCCATCGGGCGGCGGCGTCGCGTAGGCCCTCGCTCAGGGAGAACCGCCGCAGTCTTTCGTCGAGCAACGGTTGGAACGGGTGCGCGAGCGGCCCACCCAGCAGTTCGACGATGCCCGTGTCGATCAGCGGACGAAGTACTGCCGAGCCGCCGTGTCGCCATCGCGTCTCGAAGCGGTCCAGAGCCGCGGCGGATGCCCGGTGTTCACGTATCGAGAGCGCGGGGTCGGTTGCCTCGTGCGCGCGTAGCTGCCAGTTTCCGAGCCAATGGTGCATGCCGGCCAGGCAATGCGGATCGTCGAGCTGGGCCGCGAGTACCGGGGTGACGCCGAGCGAGAGGACGTCGGTGTAACCGTCGTCGGCCAGCCGTTCCAGTGCCGCGGTCAGCGGGAGGTAGCAGTCGGCCCAGGACTGGTACAGCCATTCCTCGCCGACGGGCCACCGGCCGTGATTGGCCAACCAGGGCAGGTGGGAGTGCAGCACGAGGGAGAACATGCCCGGCACGGTGGCACCGGATGTCACCCGATCACCGCAGCCGAGCTCTTTCGGGCGACGGCGACCAGGTCGAGGCTGTCGTCGATTCGGTCGGGCGCGATGTCGAAGTCGGCGATGGTGATCGCGGCGACGTCCTCGGCGAGTTCGGCAGGCCAGGGTTCACCGGCGAGTGCTCGTTCGATCTGCGCGTCGATGAAGGATCCGCCGTGTTTGGCGTCGAGGGCGGCCAGCGTGCTGCCGTGCCGGACTCCGGTGAGTTCGGTGACCTCGAGGCGGGCGGCGACGAGCAACTCGGTCAGTTCTGCCGCGTCGAGTTCGCGGGTGTGGAAGGGGTTGAGGGGAGTGTCGCGTCCGGGCGAGAAGGTGATGCGGTTCGGTGTGCTGATCAGCAGCGTGCCGCCGGGCTCGAGGACGCGGTGCACTTCGGCCAGGAACGCTCCTTGATCCCAGAGGTGTTCGATGACCTGGAAGTTGACGACGACGCCGACCGAGGAATCCGCGAACGGAAGGCGGTCGAGATTGCCGCGCACCATCGTCACCGCGGGGTAGCGCGCGTGGACGTGCGTCGCGGCCGAGACGTCGTAGTCGAGGCCGACGACGCAGGCCGCAACCTCGGCAATCATGTTGGCTCCGTAGCCTTCTCCCGATCCGGCTTCGAGCACCGTGCGGTCGCGGCACCGCTCTGCGAGGGCGCGGTAGACCACCTCGTGACGGCGGAACCAGTAGTTCTCCTCGGCGATGCCGGGCACAGTTCGCTCGCCGGTGAGGGGGAGTGGTTCCGGTGCCGGTGTCCGAGCCGATGAATCGTTCACCGACGGAAGGTTAGTGCCTCCGGCGATGAGGTAAGCCAACGTGGTCTCCATAACAGTCGGGGTGCGGATGTATGGTCGATCGGGCAGGGAGGTAAGTTACCCACCAGTAACTACGGTGGGGTAACCTCGTAGCGGAACGTAGAACTGCACCAACCGTTCGACTTGCAGCAACCGTTAGAACACTCACGATCAGCAGAACATGACCAGGAGGTCGACGCAGACCCATGACGAACATCGTTGTTTTGATCAAGCAGGTTCCAGACACATGGTCCGAGCGCAAGCTCAGCGACGGTGACTACACCCTCGATCGCGAGGCTGCAGACGCCGTTCTCGACGAGATCAACGAGCGGGCCGTCGAAGAAGCCCTGCTCATCAAGGAAGCTCAGGGCGGTGAGGTCAAGGTTCTGTCCGCAGGCCCCGATCGCGCCACCGACGCGATCCGCAAGGCTCTGTCGATGGGCGCGGACAGCGCGGTACACCTCAACGACCCGAGCCTGCACGGCTCCGACGCCATCCAGACCGGGTACGCCCTGGCTGCGGCACTGGGCAACGTCGCGTTCGAGAACGACGAGCCTGCCGATCTCATCATCGCGGGTAACGAGGCCACCGACGGCCGTACCGGCGCAGTTCCGGCGATCATCGCCGAATACCTGCAGATCCCGGCCCTGACGCAGCTGCGCAAGCTGTCCGTCGCAGACGGCAAGGTCACCGGCGAGCGCGAGACCGACGAGGGCATCTTCGGACTCGAAGCCACGCTGCCCGCCATCGTGAGCGTCACCGAGAAGATCAACGAGCCGCGGTTCCCGTCGTTCAAGGGAATCATGGCCGCCAAGAAGAAGACGGTGCAGACCATCACTCTGGCCGACATCGGTGTCGAGGACGGCATCGTCGGCGTCGACAACGCCGGAACGACGGTCACCTCGTCCACCCCCAAGCCTCCCAAGACTGCCGGCGAGCGGCTCACCGACGAGGGCGACGGCGGCGACAAGATCGCCACCTACCTCGTAGGCCAGAAGATCATCTGATCCCGCCCCACCGAGCAATCGAAGACCAACGAGGAGCAAAGTCATGGCAGAAGTACTCGTGCTCGTGGAGCACGTCGAAGGAACACTGAAGAAGGTCAGCTCCGAGCTGATCACCGCGGCCCGCGCACTGGGTGAGCCGTCCGCGGTCGTCACCGGCCCGGTCGGTACCGCCGACAAGGTCGCCGACGCGTTGACCGAGGCCGGTGCCGAGAAGATCTACGTCGCCGAGTCCGACGACGTCGACGGTTTTCTCGTCACGCCGAAGGTCGACGTCCTGTCGTCCCTCGCCGAGTCGGTCTCGCCTGCGGCGATCATCACCGCAGCGACGATCGAGGGCAAGGAAGTTGCCGGCCGCCTCGCCGCCCGTCTGGGCTCGGGCTACCACAACGACGTCGTCGCGATCAACGGTGACGGCAGTGCCGTCTACTCCATCTTCGGTGGTGCGTTCACCGTCGAGGCCAAGGCCAACGGCGACGTCCCCGTCCTCTCGCTGCGCCCCGGCGCAGTCGAGGCAGAGCCGAAGGCCGGAGCGGGAACCCGCGAGACCGTCGAGGTCCCGGCGCAGGAAGAGGGCACCGTCAAGGTCACCTCGCGTGACCCGATCGTCGGCGGCGACCGTCCGGAACTGACCGAAGCAACGGTCGTCGTCTCCGGTGGCCGTGGCGTCGGCAGCGCCGACAAGTTCACCGTCGTCGAGGATCTGGCAGATTCGCTGGGTGCCGCAGTGGGTGCCTCGCGTGCCGCCGTGGACTCCGGTTACTACCCGGGCCAGTTCCAGGTGGGCCAGACGGGCAAGACCGTCTCCCCGCAGCTGTACGTTGCACTCGGCATTTCCGGAGCCATCCAGCACCGTGCCGGCATGCAGACCTCGAAGACCATCGTCGCGGTGAACAAGGACGAGGAAGCACCCATCTTCGAGATCGCCGACTACGGCATCGTCGGTGACCTGTTCAACGTCGCGCCTCAGCTGACCGAGGCCGTCAAGAAGCACAAGGGATAGCCTCTCGGCGAAAATCTCTGCTCGACGGGCCCTCATCGCGATTGCGGTGGGGGCCCGTCGCGTTTCGACGGGCGCAATCGTGTTCATGCAAACTCTTCCGACACTTCTCCTCGGCGATGCCCGGTAGTCTTCCCCGCTCGTTAGACACACCTCATGACCACTTCCGTCATGAGCTCGACTGCATCGATCGTCCCGGCCACCGACCGCTATTCGCTCGTGTTGTCCACCGACCCCGAACACCGACTCGCGGCGCAGCGCCTGCGCTACGACGTGTTCGCCTCCGAGCCCGGCTTTGCCATACCCACCGACACGGACGGTCTGGACGCCGACCGGTTCGACGATTTCTGCGACCACCTTCTCGTTCGCGACCAGTGGACCGACACGTTCGTCGGTTGCTATCGCATGTTGCCGCCGCAGGCCGCGGTGTCGGCAGGCGGCTATTACACCGCAACCGAATTCGACATCTCCGCGCTCGATCCCGTCGGGATGAACATCGTCGAAATGGGTAGGGCTGCTGTGCATCCCGACCACCGATCGGGGTCGGTCCTCGGCCTGATGTGGGCGGGAATCCTGCACTACCTCGACGTGACGGGATACGAGTGGGTGATGGGTTGCGTGTCGGTTCCGATGCAATCGGCTCCCGGGGAAGCGGTCGGGGCCAACGTGCGTGGTGTTCGCGACCGGCTGTTGGATCGACACGCGACAGCGGTCGACAGGCGGGTCGTGCCCTACAACCCCGTGGTCGTCGACGGCGTCGATCTCCTCGACATTCCGGCGGCGAAGCGAGCGTCCATGCCGCCGTTGATGAACGGTTACCTCCGGCTCGGTGCCTCCATCTGCGGTGAGCCCGCCCACGACCCGGAATTCGGAGTGGCGGATTTCGTCGCGCTCCTCGGCCTGCACGAGGCCAACACCAGGTATCTGGACCGTCTTCGTTCTGCAGCAACGACATTCGAGTCGGGTGCCCGATGACGCAACCCCTGGTTCGCGCACACGCCTGGATGCCGTCCTCTCCGTGCAGTGACGGGTGTCTGCCGAAGAATCCGCCCACGGTGCGTCGAATCGTCCTCGTTCTGCGCATCGTTGCGGCAATCGCGGCCTTTGCGCTGCTGCCGCTGTTGGTCGTCCTGGGGGTGCCCTTTCCCCGGGTTCGGCATGCATTGACGCGGCTGGGCGCTCGGATGCTGCTATCGGCCATCGGCATCGATCTCACCGTGCTCGATACACGCTCGGAGCGAGAGCGGTCGCGTACGGCAGGTGGTGCCCTGCACGTCTCCGGACACATTTCGTGGACCGACGTCGTCGTCCTCACGGCAGTGCGCCCGTCGACGTTCGTTGCCCGAGCCGATCTGGTGGACTGGCCGCTACTCGGGCGACTGGCCCGGGCCATGAAGGTGCTTCCCATCGATCGCGCACGACTGCGTGAGCTCCCGGCCGTTGTCGACCAGGTTGCCGACCGAATCCGCGCGGGCGCTTCGGTTGTCGTGTTCCCCGAGGCCACCACCTGGTGTGGGTTGGCCTACGGATCGCTTCGCCCGGCCCTGTTGCAGGCTGCCATCGATTCCGAGACGTGGGTGCAGCCCATCCGGCTGCGCTATCTCGATCGACACGGCGAACCGACCACCGCGACGTGCTTCGTCGGAGACGAGACGATCGGAGCGTCGATCGGCCGCATCTTCCGGCTCGCCGGACTGCGCGCCGAGGTCGAGTTCACCGCCCCGGAAGCGCCCGGCGGCGATCGACACGACCTCGCGCGGCGCTGCGAGGTGGCGATTCGACGCGACGACGGAGTAGAGCCTGCGGAACGACCCCGGAAGGACGTCTACGACCCGGCGGTGCACGAGGTGATGGCCGAAGCCGAGCGAAGCCCCAGCGCGCCGACGGTTGCAGCCGCCTGATCCACAGCTGAACCGGGCGACCGTGGACCCACCTCGCGCAGGTAGGTCTGCGGTCGCTCGACCGGGTATCGTCGAGCTCGTTATGCCTTCTGTGCGCAGTACGCCTGCCCCCGCCCCGCCGCAGCCATCGGTGTACCTCGATCACGCCGCGACCACTCCCATGTTGCCGTGTGCGATCGAGGCGATGAACTCGGTGTTCGGCACCGTCGGGAACGCGTCGTCGCTGCACACCTCGGGCCGGTCCGCCCGTCGCCGAGTCGAGGAATCTCGCGAGTCGATCGCCGCGGACCTCGGTGCGCGCCCGTCCGAGGTGATCTTCACCTCCGGTGGTACCGAAAGCGACAATCTCGCCGTCAAGGGCATCTTCTCGGCCCGTCGAGACTCGAACGCCGCACTGACCAGGATCATCGCCAGCTCGGTGGAGCATCACGCCGTGCTCGACGCGGTGGAGTGGCTCGTCGCGCACGAAGGGGCGACTGTCACCTGGCTCCCGGTCGACGACGAGGGCCGGGTCACCCCCGATGTGCTGCGCGCCGAGCTGGCTCTGCACGCAGACGAGACCGCGCTGGTGACGGTCATGTGGGCCAACAACGAGATCGGCACCGTCATGCCGATCGTCGAACTCGCAGCGGTGGCCGCGGAGTACGGCGTTCCGATGCACAGCGACGCCGTGCAGGCCGTACCGCACCTACCAGTGGGATTCGCCGACAGCGGTCTGTCCGCCCTGAGTATCGCCGCGCACAAGTTCGGGGGCCCGCAGGGCGTCGGAGCCCTGTTGCTGGGCCGTCAGGTCCCGTGCGTGCCGCTGTTCCACGGTGGTGGTCACGAACGTGACGTCCGGTCCGGCACGCCCGACACGGCCGGCGTCGTCGCGATGGCGGCCGCACTGCGATCGACGGTGCAGAATCTGTCGCTGCACGGGGAACGAACTCGCGCGTTGCGTGATCGACTCATCACCGGGGTTCGCGAGGTGGTGCCCGACGCCATCCTCAACGGCCCGGAGGGCGACGGGCGGCTCGCCGGAAACGTGCACTTCACCTTCCCCGGGTGCGAGGGGGATTCGCTGTTGATGCTTCTCGACGCCGCGGGCATAGAATGCTCGACGGGATCCGCCTGCACGGCGGGTGTGGCGAGCGCGAGCCATGTTCTGATCGCGCTCGGGTGCGATCCGGGCGTGGCCCGCGGATCCCTTCGGTTCTCTTTGGGAACCGGCTCGTCCGATTCGGACATCACCACTGTGCTTGCGGCCCTGCCGCAGGTCGTCGAACGTGCTCGTGCCGCCGGACTCGCCGGCGTCGGAGCTCGAGGAGGAAATCGCTGATGCGTGTTCTTGCTGCCATGAGCGGGGGAGTCGACTCCGCAGTCGCCGCGGCTCGAGCCGTCGACGAGGGGCACGACGTCGTGGGCGTTCATCTGGCGCTGTCCACCGCTCCCGGGGCGCTGCGGACCGGCTCTCGCGGGTGCTGCTCGAAAGAAGACGCCGGGGATGCACGCCGAGCTGCCGACGTCCTCGGAATACCGTTCTACGTCTGGGACTTCGCGGATCGGTTCAAAGAAGACGTCATCGACGACTTCGTCGCCTCGTACGCCGCGGGGGAGACTCCCAACCCGTGCCTGCGGTGCAACGAGAAGATCAAGTTCTCCGCGCTCGCGGACCGCGCGTTGGCACTGGGCTTCGACGCCGTCGCGACCGGGCACTACGCGCAACTGCACGACGGAGTTCTGCGGCGTGCGGTGGACGCCGACAAGGATCAGTCCTACGTGCTGGCCGTCCTGAACCGCGGGCAGCTCTCGCGTGCGATGTTCCCCATCGGCGACACCCCCAAGTCCGAGATCCGCGAGGAAGCAGCCGAGCGGGGTCTCGCCGTCGCCGACAAGCCGGACAGTCACGACATCTGCTTCATTCCCTCGGGCGACACCCGGGCCTTCCTCGGCGCACACATCGGCGTTCGTCCCGGCAAGGTCGTCGACTCCGAGACCGGAGCCGAGTTGGCGGACCACGACGGTGTGCACGGCTTCACCATCGGCCAGCGTAAGGGTCTCGGGGTGGAAGGACCGGCCGTGGACGGCCGTCCGCGCTACGTCACCTCGATCGAACCGGACACCGGCACCGTCATGGTCGGTTCGGCGCAGAAGCTGGACGTCTGGTCCATCACCGGAGACCGCGCAGTGTGGACCGAGGGCACCGCGCCCACCGGGCCCATCGAATGCGTCGTACAGGTTCGGGCGCACGGCGGGCTGACCGACGCGGTTGCCGAGGCCGTCGGCGACGGGATGGAGATCCAGCTCCGGGCACCCTTGACCGGTGTCGCCAAAGGGCAGGCAGCGGTGTTGTACCGCAAGGACATTCACGGTGACATCGTGATCGGCAGCTCGACCATCTCGGGCACCCGATCCGAGCGCGAGTGACCCCGAGCACGTTCGGAGGGCTGGCGACCGGCATAGGTTCGTGGCCCGGCACCGACGTTCGTGAGGCCGTCGCCATCGTCCTCGGCGAGCTGGGTGAACTGCCACACGTGGTCGAACTGCCAGGGCGCGGGCTCGGTGCCGACATGATCGGCCGCACCGGAGCCATCATGGTCGACGTCGAACTCGACGTCCGGACGTCGGGCTACCGCGTCGTACCGCGTCCGATGCTGGCCGGTCGCCGTGCGACCGACTTTCTCACCGAGGATCTGGACGTGCTCGAGGAACTGTGGGAGGTCGCGGGACTACGCGGTGCCGGCCGGACCATCAAGGTGCAGGCTGCAGGACCGTTCACCATGGCCGCGCAGGTCGAATTGCGGCACGGACACCGCGCGCTGACCGACCGCGGCGCTCTACGGCACTTCGCGGAATCCCTCGGCGAAGGGCTGCGCCTGCACTGCGCAGAAGTGGCACGCAGACTCTCGGCGAACGTGGTGGTCCAACTCGACGAACCCAGTCTCGCCGCCGTTCTCGCGGGCAGTCTGACCGGGATCACCGGTATCGACTCGGTGCGCGCGATCCCGGAACCGGAGGTTCTGGACCTGCTCGACTCACTGATCGACACCATCGCGTTACCGGTCGCTGTGCACTGCTGTGACGGGGGAGCTCCCGTCGATCTGCTGCGCCGAACCCGAGCCGTCGCGGTGGCCGTGGATGCACACGAGCTGCGCCGAACCGACCTCGATGCGCTGGGAGAGCTGCTCCAGGCCGGCAAGACCCTCGTACTGGGATCGGTGCCGTCGGCAACCCCGGACCGACCACCCTTGTGGCGCGAGTGCGCCGAGCCCGGTGTGAAGTTGGTCGACAGCCTCGGCTTCGATCGTTCGATACTCGCTTCGCAGGTGTCGGTGACGCCGTCCTGCGGCTTGGCCGGAAGCACGCCCGAGTGGGCTCGTCGAGCAACGGCTCTCACCCACGAGGTTGTCGCGGCTTATCGGGACGCACCCGAATCGTTCTGACCACGGACCGGGACATTGTGACGAAACACAGTGTGCCGAGTCGGAATGCCTGGAGCGTCCTGCGGCTCCGTCCCGGGTCGTTCGGGACGCACAACAGGTGTGACATCATTCACACGGCCGTCGGGGGTCTGCTTTGAATCGGTGGGAGTTCGTACATGGCATCAGGTGGTCGCGGCTTCGATGAAGTCGCCTCCCTCCGACGTTCCGGCCGGCATCGACGCGGAGTTCTGGCCAAACTCGCCGCCGCCACGTCGGATTGGTACCGGGCTCCGCACGACTTCGAATGGATCCTCAACCACCGGTCCACTCGTCCACTGACGGGAATCATCCGGGTCGTCTTCGGCACCGCCGTCCTGATGTATGCCCTCACGTCGATTCTCATGTTGTTCAGCGATCTCGGCCCCACCGGCTCGCTGGCAATCGGGTGGGTCTTCTTCGTCCTGTTCACGCAGGTACTCGTTGCCGCACGGTGCGTGTTCGGCCCGATCCCCGGGAAGAAGTTCTTCGTCGGGTTCCTGGCGTTCGGCGACATTCTGACGACCTCGGTGCTGGTGTTGTACGCGCCGGTCGCGTCCTTGATCGGAACGGTGCTGTTCGCCGTCACCGGAGCGTTCTGTACGTATTTCCTCAGTCCTCGATTGCTCGTAGCCCACCTGGTGTGGACGGCGACGTTCATCATCGGCTTCGGTATTCGCACGTTCCTCGCTGTGATGGACGGCGAGGTGGTTGCCGTCGACGGACCGGCGGTCGCGACGGCGACGGTGGTGCTGTTGCTGGCAACGGTGGCGGTACCGGTGTTCGCGCAGGTGGCGTGGACGACGTTGTCCAACGACGCCAAGCGGTCGGTACTCGATCCTCTGACCGGGGTGTACAACCGCCGCGGTATCGACAGTGAACTGCTCGACCTGTGGCAGCTCGCGAACAAACGCGGACTGTCGATGGCGTTCCTGGTGGTCGACATCGACAAGTTCAAGGCCGTCAACGACCGCTACGGCCACAGCCGGGGCGACGAGGTCATCGTCCGGGTCGCGGATCGGCTGCGCAGACTCGCCCGCCACCACGGCGGAGTGCTCGCGCGAACCGGTGGCGAAGAATTTCTGCTGGCCGTCGTCGGACATGCGCAGAGCACCGTCGACCTCGGCGTCGATGTGGTGCGCGTGCTGTGCGACCACCGGGACGACATTCCGGTCACGGCGAGCGTCGGTATGGCACTGCTGCGTGAGGACTCCGCGCTGTGGGACGTGGGCACCTCCGTCGTGGGACGAGCGGCTCGCACGGCGGACGCGGCGATGTACCGGTCCAAGCAGTCCGGCGGGAACAGTGTGGTCGTCGACGAGATCTGACACGGGGATCTGCGATGATCGAGACATGTATCGACTCTCGGACGCCCAGCGGCGCGGTCTGCCCGCCGGTGTCCTGCTCTCGGTGATGGCCTCCGTCCTCGGCGGTATCTACTCCGACGACTTCCTGACCGGATTCGCGCTGACTGCCGGAATCTGCGCGGTGGCGTTGATCGCCGCCACCCTGCTGCTGGGCCTGATGGGCAGATAGCCTTCCGGACGCAGGATCGTTTCGATGTCGGTGCCGTCGGATAATCTTCGTCACGTGCCTGAGCCGACCGAACTGCCTGCAGGAACCGACGATGCCGCCGAGGCTGCCGGAGTCGAACTCGATTCTGCCACCCCTGCCGACCGCGAGCGGTGGCAGACACTGGCCGAGGAAGTACGTGGACATCAATTCCGCTACTACGTACGTGATTCGCCCATCGTCTCGGACGGTGAATTCGATGCCCTGCTGCGCGAACTGAACGATCTCGAACAAGCCCACCCGGACCTGCGTACGGCCGACTCACCGACCCAACTCGTGGGCGGTGGTTTCGCGACGGAGTTCACCGCCGTCGACCATCTGGAACGAATGCTGAGCTTGGACAACGTGTTCGATCACGACGAGCTCCGTGCGTGGGCCAAGCGGGTCGAGACCGAGGCCGGTCCGGATCTGCACTACCTGTGCGAAGTCAAGATCGACGGTGTGGCGTTGAACCTGGTGTACGAGAACGGCACTCTCGTGCGCGGTGCGACCCGAGGTGACGGGCGGACCGGCGAGGACGTCACGCTCAATGCTCGGACGATCGACGACATCCCCGATACCTTGACCGGCAGCGCCGAATATCCGATTCCGGAGCTGCTCGAGGTGCGCGGTGAGGTGTTCTTCCGGCTCGAGGACTTTCAGGCGCTCAACGCGGCGCTCGTCGAAGAGGGCAAACCCCCGTTCGCCAATCCACGGAACTCGGCGGCGGGCTCGCTGCGCCAAAAGAACCCGGCCGTGACCTCGAAGCGGCGTCTCGGCATGATCTGTCACGGATTCGGACGGATGGTCGGCTTCACCCCCGATTCGCAGTGGCACGCCTACGAGGCTCTGCAGGCGTGGGGTCTGCCGATCTCGACCCACACGACGCGCGTGCAGGGCATCGATGCCGTCGTCGAGAAGGTCGAGTACTGGGACAAGCACCGCCACGACGTCGAGCACGAGATCGACGGCCTGGTGGTCAAGATCGACGAGATGTCGTTGCACCGTCGGCTCGGAACGACGTCGCGAGCACCGCGGTGGGCCATCGCGTACAAATACCCACCTGAGGAAGTCACCACCACCCTGCTGGACATTCGCGTCAGCGTCGGCCGAACCGGTCGAGTGACTCCGTTCGCGTACATGACGCCGGTGCTCGTCGCGGGGTCCACGGTGTCTCTCGCGACCCTGCACAACGCGTCGGAGGTCAAGCGCAAGGGTGTTCTGATCGGTGACACCGTCACGATTCGCAAAGCGGGAGAGGTCATTCCGGAGGTGCTCGGCCCGGTCGTCGACGCCAGGACCGGCGACGAGACCGAATTCGTCATGCCCACCGAATGCCCGGAATGCTCGACGCCGTTGGCACCGGCGAAGGACGGCGACGCGGACCTGCGCTGCCCCAATTCGCAGTTCTGCCCGGCGCAACGCCGTGAGCGTGTGTTCTTCGTGGCCGAACGGCAGCGTTTCGACATCGAGGGTCTCGGATACGAAGCGGCGACGGATCTTCTGGCCACCGGTGCGATCGAGGACGAGGGCGATTTGTTCTCGCTCACCGAAGAAGACCTGATGAAGACTGCGATCTTCCGCACGAAATCGGGCGCATTGTCGGCCACCGGGCGCAAACTGCTCGACAATCTGTCCTCCGCCAAGAATCAGCCTCTGTGGCGAGTGCTGGTGAGCCTGTCCATTCGCCACGTCGGCCCCTCCGCTGCACGAGCCCTCGCCGGAGAATTCGGCAGCCTCGAGCGCATCGAAGCAGCGTCCGTCGAGGAGTTGTCGGCGGTGGACGGGGTGGGCGGCACCATCGCGGCTGCTGTGTCCGAATGGTTCGAGGTCGACTGGCACAGGGCCATCGTGGAGAAATGGCGGAATGCCGGTGTGCGGATGGAGGACGAGCGAGACGCCTCCATCGAGCGAAATCTGGAAGGCCTGTCGATCGTCGTCACCGGTTCGCTCGACTCCTACTCGCGCGACGAGGCCAAAGAAGCGATCTTGCTGCGGGGTGGAAAGGCCGCAGGTTCGGTTTCGAAGAAGACGGCGTTCGTCGTCGTCGGTGAATCGCCCGGTTCGAAGCACGACAAGGCCGTCGAGCTCGGCGTACCGGTCCTGGACGAGGCAGGGTTCACGCGTCTGTTGACCGAGGGCCCGGACGCAGTGTCGGAGCCGACGACGGACACCGACGCGTAGCAGTAGGGGAGACCGGGCGAGTTCCGGTGATCAGGTAAGGACGGTTGCGACGATCCCGGCGAGGTAACCGAGCCGGGCTACCTCCGACGGCCTGAACTCGGGCCCTCCCGGCCGGCCGAGCATCAGCACGGTGCCGGTGGTGCCGAGGGGAGCGGCAGCGATCTTGGTGTCCATGTCCCGCCACACCTGAGGTACCCAGTCTGCGTCGGAGTCGAGTGCAGCGGGAGAGGTCAACGGGAACCAGGGCAGTTCGGCGGCGTGTGTTTCGGGTGCGCCCGGGCTACCGACCAGGCGGAACGGACCGTGCGCGTTGGTGGCCACCACGGTGCTCCAGCCCACGCGCAGAACGCGGGGAGCGCCGTCGACCAGAACTTGCAGACGGTCGTCGGATGCCGCTGCGACCCGGTCGATCAGTTCCAGTTCGCGATGGGTGTCGAGAACGCCGGTGTACGGGCGGATCGAGTCGACGCGGACGTCGGTGAGGTTCTCGGCTGCAGTGATCAGTGTGTCGGGAAGCGAACCGGGCGCAACGTCGACCACCAGGTCGTCGACCGCGTAGCCGTCGCCGCGTTCGATGACGTCGAGCGAGAGGATGTCCGCTCCGACCGAGCCGAGGGCCACGGCCAGCGATCCGAGGCTGCCCGGCCGGTCGGGCAGCTGCACGCGGAGCAGGTAGGACATGGCACGCTCCCTTTCGACGTCTGGCGTAGTTCAGGGAACACTGTGCACCCCCGGCGCGAGCAATCTTTGCATCTTCGACCTGGCCGGCTCGACACGCAACGCGGGACGTGACAATTCTGACACTCGTGCGGGCGAGATCGGCGGCCGATCGAGACCGCTGACCGGGAGTGAGGTCGGCGAAACGGTGCGCACTAGGCTGGACCGCGTTCGCGGACCTGTGCGGTTCGCTCTGCGCAAATACGGGGCCGGTTCCTGCAGGCCCCACTCCTACTGTGTGAAAGGGGTCTACGCGGTGCCCGATATCTCCCGCGACGAGGTCGCTCACCTCGCCCGGCTGTCGCGCTTGGCTCTCAGCGACGCCGAACTCGACGAGTTCGCCGGCCAGTTGGATTCGATCCTCCACCACGTCAAGACCGTCGCCGAGGTGGCGACGGACGACGTTGCGCCGACAGCCAACCCCAGCGACATCGTCAATGTGACGCGTCCCGACGTGATCGTTCCCGGTCTGACGCCGGAGCAGTCGCTGTCCGGAGCACCGAATGCCGAGGAGGGCCGTTTCGCGGTGCCGCAGATTCTGGGAGAGAGCGAATGACCGACCTGACCAAGCTCGACGCGTCCGAGCTCGCCGACCGTATCCACTCGCGTGACGTCAGTGCGGTGGAGGTGACCCGGGCACATCTGGATCGGATTGCCGAGGTCGACGGCGACCTTCACGCTTTTCTGCATGTGGCGAGCGCGCAGGCGCTGGCCGCGGCGAACGACGTCGATGCCGGGCTGGCCGCGGGCGCGGCACCGGCCTCACCGCTCGCCGGGGTGCCGTTGGCGCTCAAGGACGTGTTCACCACCACCGACATGCCGACCACCGCCGGCTCGAAGATTCTCGACGGGTGGGTGTCGCCGTACGACGCGACGCTGACCTCGAAGCTGCGAGCCGCGGGCATTCCGGTTCTCGGCAAGACCAACATGGACGAGTTCGCGATGGGCTCCTCGACCGAGAACTCCGCGTACGGACCGACCAAGAATCCCTGGGACACCACCCGGATTCCGGGCGGCTCGGGAGGCGGAAGCGCGGCTGCGCTCGCCTCGTTCCAGGCACCGTTGGCCATCGGCACCGACACCGGTGGATCCATCCGGCAGCCCGCGGCACTGACCGGCACCGTGGGAACCAAGCCGACGTACGGCAGCGTCTCGCGGTACGGACTCATCGCCTGCGCCTCCTCGCTGGATCAGGGTGGACCCTGTGGTCGTACGGTGCTCGACACCGCGTTGCTGCACGAGGTCATCGCGGGTTACGACCCGCGGGATTCCACGTCGGTCGACACCCCGGTTCGTCCCGTCGTCGAGGCGGCCCGAGAGGGCGCTCGCGGCGACCTGACCGGAGTGAAGGTGGGTGTGGTCAAGGAGTTGCACTCGGACAACTATCAGTCCGGTGTCATCTCGTCCTTCGACGCCGCAGTGGCCGCATTGACCTCGCTCGGTGCCGAGGTGGTCGAGGTGTCGTGCCCCAACTTCGTCCACGCATTGGCTGCGTACTACCTGATTCTCCCGTCCGAGGTGTCGTCCAACCTGGCTCGGTTCGACGGAATGCGGTACGGCCTGCGTGCGGGCGACGACGGCCACCACAGCGCAGAGTCGGTCATGGCCACCACCCGCGCTCAGGGGTTCGGGCCGGAGGTCAAGCGCCGCATCATGATCGGCACCTACGCGCTGTCGGCCGGTTACTACGACGCGTACTACGGGTCGGCCCTGAAGGTCCGCACCTTGATCGCGCAGGATTTCGACGCGGCATACGAGAAGGTGGATGTGCTCGTATCGCCGACGACCCCGACGACGGCATTCCCGTTGGGCGACAAGGTCGACGACCCGATGGCGATGTACCTCAACGATCTGTGCACCCTGCCCACCAACCTCGCCGGCCACTGCGCGATGTCGGTGCCGTCCGGACTGGCGTCCGAGGACGGTCTGCCGGTGGGTCTGCAGATCATGGCTCCCGCGTTCGCAGACGAGCGGCTCTACCGCGTCGGCGCTGCGTACGAGGCCGCCCGCGGCGATCTGCGGTAGTTCGAGGTGCTGCATCGGTGGGCCGCCCGGTTGGCGCATCTGCCCTTGCTCGGTGGAGCGGTCCCGGTCATCGGATTGGCGGCGGCCACGGTGCTGGCGATCGTGGCCGCCGGTGCGATCGTGGTTCGCATCCGCCGTGGCCGTCCGCTCGGCTCGCCCGTCGGTGGGCTGAGCACACTGGGCCTGGCAGCGGCGCTCCTGGTGGCGACCGCCGTACTGACCAACCTGACGGTGACGCGGTACCCCACGGCCGCGTCGGCACTCGGGCGTACACCGGTCGTGCACGTCGAAGGACACGGCCGGTTGTTCGACGTGGAGGTGCCCGGCACGGTGTCGCAGTTCCGTGCTCGTCCGGCGACGGTCTATCTCCCGGCCGCGTACGACGACGGAGCGGACGACCTCCCGGTACTGGTGTTGCTCACCGGACAGCCCGGCCACGTGGTCGACTGGATCGAAGGTGGTCGACTACCGCAGACGATGGACGCGTTCGCGGCACGTCACGGCGGCGTCGCCCCGGTTGTCGTCGTCGCAGACGGGCTGGGGGACACCGAAGCCAACCCGATGTGCATGGATTCGGACCTCGGTAATGCTGCGACGTATCTGACAGTCGATGTCCCGCAGTGGGTTCGGTCGAACCTCCACGTGTCTTCGGACCCGCGATCCTGGGCGGTCGGCGGGTACTCCTACGGCGGAACCTGCGCCCTCCAGCTCGCGACGACGGAACCGTCGGCGTACCCCACATTTCTCGACATCTCCGGTGAGGACGAACAACGTCGTGGCACCAGAGCGGAGTCGGTCCTTGCTGCGTACGGGGCGGACACACCGGCCGACGAGGATCGGTTCGATCGTTCTACGCCTTTGAACGTACTCTCCCGCAACAGCTTTCCCGTCTCTGCCGGTGCCTTCGTCGTCGGAGCCGACGACGAGGAGTTCAGGCCGCAGACCGAGCGGGCCTACCGGGCAGCCGCCGCCGCGGGCATGGATGTGCACTACAGCGAGCTGCCGGGAGGACACTCGATGCAGGTCTGGGCTCCGGCGCTCGATCAGGAGATGGACTGGCTCGGCAATCGGCTCGGTCTGCTCGGCTGACGGTCCAGCACTCCCTTTTCCGGCGGCCCCGCTCTTCAGCGGCAGCGAGCCATGGCCTCGCCTTGGTCGGTCCCGTATCGATGGCCGTGGCCCGACGTGACATCCAATGCGGCGAGCAGGTCGACGGATGTCTGCAGGAAGCCGACGACAGGCAACCACGGCGGCCGTGGGGCGTCGAGCGTGAACGTCGTCGTATCCGGCGGCGACCACAACAGATCGAGAGACCATCGCGCGACGGGGTCCGAGGAGTTGGCGAGGACTGCGGCACCGTCGGTGTCGACCGATCCCGCGGGCGGGCCGGCCCAGACCGCCCCGCAGAGTGACGAAATGTTCTGTCGCACAGCAAGGTACGCATCACTTCCTGCAATCGAGCCCAGGCTCTGGCCGTACACGACGACTCTCGGAGTGGTCGGCTCCGCCGCCGCTCGTGTGGCGACCGCTCGAACCACGGCGTTCGCGGACCGGCGGGCGTCGTCCTCGGCGAACAGGAAGGTCGCCCAACTCGGCTTGTCGGAGTACTGCACCGCCACCGTCGAGACGTCACCGCCGAACGTTCTTTCGGCCCCGGTGATCGCATTCTCGTCCACCCAGCCGGACCCGGTGGGAATCGCGACCACGACGACGCTGCGTTCGAAGGCTCCGGCCCGTTCCATCTCGGAGACGGCCAGTGCTACACGCTCGTCCGGTGTCGCGGCCGACTCGAGTCCCACGTACGTCCGTACGGTGTCGAGATCCTGCCCTCCCGACGCGAACGCGCGGCCCTCGCGTCCCAGCGTGCGCCACGGTGCCGAGGATCCGGGACCGCCGGATCTCGTCTCCGATGTCGGGGCGGCCACTGCGTCGTCCATCGCCGAGTTCGAGGCCGAGTACGAGGCCGACAGAGTGGACCGCACGAACGGAACGGCCAGGGTGTATAACAGCGCAGCGAACGTGACGAGCAGTGCCACGCAACGGTTCCGGCCCAGAGTGGAGCAGATTCGCCGGAGCGCGTCACCGGCTCCGCACAGTACGAGCGCAACGCACAGGGCACCCCCGGTAACGTCGACGGCGTAGCTCCAGCTCACCGGTTCGACGTTCATAGCTGCTCGTAATCGGTTCTGCCAGAACATGTTCGAGGCCAACGCGCCGCTCGCGATCAATGCAGCAGTGCCGACGGTCCACGCTCGCAGTCGTTGCGGCGCGGGCCGTCGTGACCCGAACACCCGTCGGCCCGCCCATGCCACCGTCAGGGCGAGCGCCACCATGAATCCGGTGAACAGGGCCGCGGTGGCGGCGGAGCGGGGCAGGAGTGACGGAGCCGATGAAATCGCCACAGCCACCGCAACGGACATCGACGTGCCGAGTCTCGGAAGACGAAGGCCATTGGTTGACAACAGATCTGATTCGACCGGGGCCTCGACTCCGCGGTCCGGGATGGCCGTGGTGGACATCAGCGTAGGACCGTTCGGATCGTGGCCATCGACACGCGCCGGTACCGCGCGACAACGGATGCGATCAGCAGCGTCAGCGCCAGCACGGCTCCGAACAGCGTCAGGGGCATGGCGGGTTCGGCGACCGGTGCACCGAACGATTGGCGCCAGGAATTGAGATCGACTGCCGTCGCCGCCACGACAGCAGCTGCGTCGCAGATCTGCCGGGACCCCTCGTCGGTGCGGTGGTCACAGGCGTCGTGCATGCGACGGTCGAGTTGGGCGTCGATCGCCCTGCGCCACTGTGGGTCGACGCTCGATCCCGTCGTCTTGGCGTACCGGAGCAGGTCGTAGCCCAGGTCGTGGGCTCGGCACGCAGGCTCGAACTCGGGTGGCAGTGGGATCGGGGACGAACAGTCCCCGCCGGGATTGCTCGCCATCCCGTCCTGCACCGCAGGCCGGTACCCCATGACGTCTGCGAAGTCGCTCGGGATGGTCGACGCAGCGTTGTCGGCGGGTTCGGTGACCAATGCGCGAACGGTCAGTGCCACCGGGGAGCGACGGTCCTCGGCGGGTGACGACGTTGCTGCTCCCGTCGTGGCGGTCGCGACGACGATGGCTGCTGCCACGCAAGTGAGGATGCGAGATATGTTCCGGCTCATGAGGATCGACGCTAAGTTCGGCCGGCCGAGGCGAGCATCGCTCCGAGGTTCGGCTGTGGTGAGTGCCCCGGGGGCCGGCTGGACGCGGCCCTGATACCTCAGAGCCATGTCGAACCGATACCCCGGTACGAGGACGCCGGCGGTCGATGCTGCCTAGGCTCGAGACGTGCGAAAGAAAAGGTCGACGAGTCTCGAACTCGGGGTACGTGCTCGGCGCCGGGTGCCCGAGCAGATCGGCGGCGTCCGTTCGGTCGACGTGCTGATCATCGCGGTGACGGCAATTTTGTACTCGATCGCGTGGCCGACACTGACGGTGACGCATCAGGTTTCGGTTCCGTTGCTACCGTTCGTCGCAGCGTTGGCAGCGTTTCCGTTCGCTCTGATCAGACTCAATCCCGCGATGGGGTGGGCGGTATCGGCGCTGTCCGCGTTGGTGATTCCGGCGGCGTTCGACCGCGTTCCGGATTACGACTACCCGTGGCAAGTGGTGCACATCCTCGTCCTGTTGGCGTTGCTGTTCGCGGTCGCGCTGCGTTCTCCGGCGCAGGTGCTGTTGGTGGCGTGGTTGGCCAGCATGCTGGTGTTCTTCGCGTACATGCCGGGCTCCGACGGAATCGGGTGGTCGGTGGGCCTGACTGCCGTGGTCGTGTTCGGGCTGCTGATCCGGTGGCTCGTTCTCTCGCGCAGGCAGCTCGCGCAGCAGGAGGAGGTCAGCGAACTCGAACGCACTCGCCGCACGATTCTCGAGGAGAGGGCGAAGATCGCCCGCGATCTGCACGACGTCGTGGCACACCACATGTCGATGGTCGTCGTTCAGGCCCAGAGCGCGCCGTACCGACTGGACGACGTGTCACCGGCCGCGGCTCGGGAATTCGAGTCGATCGGCGCGAGTGCACGCGAGGCGCTCAACGAGATCCGGGGGATGCTCGGGGTACTGCGTAGCGATGGAGCGCAGATGCAGGACGCGCCCGCGCCGAGTGCACTGGATCTCGAACGCACATTGCAGGCAAGTCGCAGAGCGGGCATGAATGTGCGGTGGGCCATCGCCGGTACCGTCGAATCGGTCTCGGAGACAACAGGACTGGCCCTGTTCCGTATTCTGCAGGAATCGCTGTCCAATGCCGCGCGCCATGCGCCCGAAGCCGAGGTGGAGGTGGATATCGCGATCGGCCCTGCCGTCGTGGACATGACGGTGGTCAACGCACCGGCTCCGAACCCGAGCATCTCCCGCACTCCCGGAAGCGATTGCGGCGGGCACGGAATCGCGGGAATGCGCGAGCGAGCGCAGGCCGCACACGGCCGGCTGCATGCAGCCCCTCTGCCCGGCGGTGGGTTCGAGGTTGCGGTTCGCGTCCCGACCGGAATGTCGACTCCGCCGGCAACGGCTGACGCCGGCGACGCGGTTTAGGCTGTCACGCGTGGTTACAACGGTGTTCATCGCCGACGATCAAGCGATGGTGCGGCAGGGGTTCGGTGCACTGCTCGGCGCTCAGGACGACATCTCGGTCGTCGGCGACGCCGACAACGGTCGCACCGCGGTCAGCGAGGTAGCGCGGCTGTTGCCGGACGTAGTGCTGATGGACGTGCGCATGCCCGAGATGAACGGGCTCGACGCGGCCCGCGCGATCCTGTCCGCGTCGCACGCGTCGCCGGTCCGTGTCCTGATGCTGACGACCTTCGACATCGACGATTACGTCTACGAGGCCCTGGCTCTCGGGGCCAGCGGATTCCTCCTCAAGGACGCGCCGGCCGAGGAACTGATCAGAGGCGTACGGGTCGTCGCGGCCGGCGATGCGCTGCTGGCACCGTCGGTGACCCGACGGCTCATCTCCGACGTCACGACTCGTCGCGGTGCGCGGAGGAACACTCCTTCGCGCCTGGCCGATCTGACGCCGCGCGAGCGCGAGGTTCTCGAACTGATCGCGACCGGTATGTCCAATGCGGAAATTGCAGGTGCGCTGTTCTTGGCCGAACAGACGGTCAAGACCCATGTGGGCAAGGTGCTGAGCAAGCTCGGGCTACGCGACCGCGCGCAGGCGGTCGTGCTGGCCTACGAAACCGGTGTCGTCACGCCCAAGTGAGGCCGACCGGTACCGGCGCGCGCGGGGACCGACGCCCGATTAGGCTGATGTTCGTCACTTCGGTCCGCTCCGCGGGCCTGCGAGCAGAGAGGCCAAAATCGATGCGCATCGGAGTTCTGACCGGAGGCGGCGATTGCCCAGGGCTCAATGCGGTGATCCGCGCTGTCGTTCGCACCGCCGACGCGCGATACGGCTCCACGGTCGTCGGATTCCAGGACGGATGGCGCGGGCTTCTCGAAGACCGTCGGGTCCAGCTGCGCAACGACGACCGCAACGACCGTCTGCTCACCAAGGGCGGCACCATGCTCGGGACGGCTCGAACCAACCCCGACGTGCTGCGGGCCGGTCTCGACCGAGTCAAGCAGACCCTCGAGGACAACGGCATCGACGTGTTGATTCCGATCGGCGGTGAAGGAACTCTGACGGCAGCTGCGTGGCTGTCGGAGGAGGGTGTACCGGTGGTCGGTGTCCCCAAGACGATCGACAACGACATCGATTGCACCGACGTCACATTCGGCTTCGACACGGCGCTCACCATCGCCACCGATGCGATCGACCGACTGCACAGCACCGCCGAATCGCACCAGCGAGTGATGCTGGTGGAGGTGATGGGGCGACACGCAGGCTGGATCGCGTTGCACGCGGGATTGGCCTCGGGCTCGCACATGACTCTCATCCCGGAGCAGCCCTTCGACGTCGAAGAGGTATGCACGTTGGTGCGCAAGCGTTTTCAGCGGGGCGACTCCCACTTCATCTGCGTCGTGGCCGAAGGGGCCAAGCCCGTCGAAGGGTCGATGCAATTGCTCGACGGCGGTATCGACGAATTCGGGCACGTCCGATTCACCGGAGTCGCACATCAGCTCGGCGTCGAGATCGAACGTCGCATCAACAAAGAGGTACGCACCACGGTGCTCGGTCACGTGCAGCGCGGCGGCACTCCCACTCCGTACGACCGTGTGCTCGCAACGCGATTCGGTGTCAACGCCACCGATGCCGCGCATTCCGGAGACTTCGGAAAGATGGTGTCGCTGCGCGGTGCCGAGATCGGCCTGGTGTCGTTGGCCGAGGCCACCAAGCAACTCAAGCGGGTCCCTCAGACCCGGTACGACGACGCAGCAGCGTTCTTCGGCTGACCCCGAAGCGATCGGTGCCCGAGGACACGTGGTTACTCGGGTGGCGAATGCAATGCATAAACTACGGAGCATGACTGCTGCAACCGTCGATCTGATCGATTACGACGATGTGCTCGCCACGTTCGACCCCGTGCTCGGCATGGAGGTCCACGTCGAGTTGGGTACGGCCACCAAGATGTTCTGTGGTTGCCCCACCGCGTTCGGTGCGGAGCCCAATACGCAGGTGTGCCCGGTGTGCCTGAGCCTTCCCGGCGCACTGCCGGTGGTCAACGCTGCTGCGGTGGAGTCGGCGATCCGTATCGGGCTGGCGCTCAATTGCTCGATCACTCCGTGGGGACGGTTCGCGCGGAAGAACTACTTCTACCCGGATCAGCCGAAGAACTACCAGATCTCGCAGTACGACGAGCCGATCGCCACGGAGGGTTACCTCGACGTCGTGCTCGACGACGGCAGCACGTTCCGCGTCGAGATCGAGCGTGCCCACATGGAGGAAGACACCGGCAAGTCGACGCACGTCGGTGGCGCAACCGGACGAATCGAGGGCGCATCGCATTCGTTGCTCGACTACAACCGCGCCGGTGTGCCCCTGGTGGAGATCGTGACCAAGACCATCACCGGTACCGGGGCGCGGGCACCGGAGGTGGCGCGGGCGTACGTGACCGCATTGCGTGACCTGTTGAAGTCGCTGAACGTCTCCGATGTGCGGATGGATCAGGGTTCGTTGCGCTGCGATGCCAACGTCTCGTTGATGCGGAAGTCGGCAACCGAGTTCGGTACTCGCACCGAGACGAAGAACGTCAACTCGCTCAAGAGTGTCGAGGTCGCCGTGCGCTACGAGATGCGCCGTCAGGCTGCGGTGCTCGAATCCGGCGGTGAGGTGACGCAGGAAACCCGACATTTCCAGGAGTCCGACGGCACCACCACGGCGGGCCGGAAGAAGGAGACCGCGGAGGACTACCGCTACTTCCCGGAGCCCGACCTCGCTCCCGTGGCCCCGGATGCAGCGTGGATCGAGGAGCTGCGAGCCACTCTGCCCGAGCTGCCGTGGTTGCGCCGCGGGCGAATTCAGAAGGACTGGGGCGTCTCCGACGAGGAGATGCGCGACTTGGTCAACTCGGGTGCTCTCGAACTCGTGGCGGCGACCGTCGACGCCGGCGCGTCGGCGCAGGCTGCGCGGTCGTGGTGGGTGTCGTACCTGGCGCAGCAGGCCAACATCGCCGGCGTCGAATTGGGGGATCTGGCGATCACTCCGGCTCAGGTGGCCGAGGTGGCAGCCTTGGTGGCCGACGGCAAGGTCAACAACAACGGTGCTCGTCAGATCGTGGACGGCGTCTTGGCCGGTGAGGGCGAGCCCGCAGAGGTGATGTCGGCGCGGAATCTGGTGTTGGAGAAGGACGACACCAAGCTCCAAGCCGCCGTCGACGAAGCACTTGCCGCGAACCCCGGTGTGGTGGACAAGATTCGCAGTGGCAAGGTCCAGGCCGCCGGTGCCATCGTCGGCGCGGTGATGAAGGCGACGCGGGGACAAGCCGATGCCGCCCGAGTCAAGGAACTCGTGCTGGCGGCGTGCGGTCAGTCCTGATCGACGCATGAGCAGGGCGGCCGGGCAGCGATTGCTGCCCGGCCGCCCTTGGCGTTCGAAGGAGCTGTCGGATCAGTCGAAGCCGCCACCACCGCCGGCAGGGAACGGCACCTTGACGACGCGGTCGTCGGTGGGGCCGACGGCAGTGCCGTTCTTGTTCACCGTCCCCACCAGAATCTGACCGTCGCTCGTGCTGGTCGCCCCGTTCAACTGCCCGTACTTGTCCTGGATCAACAGGGTCGGCTCGGCGGACACCGCTCCGGTGTTCGGGTCCGTGGCCAGTGCTGCAACAGCTTTCGCTGTGGTCAGGGCAACCGCAACGCCGCTCTGACCGGCGGCGCACCCGGCCACACCCGGACGGTCGGGCCAGGTCCACACCGGGGAGAACACTGCTCCCAGCTTGTCGATGCGCTGCAGGCGATCCTCGGTGGCGGTGCGGTCGGTGACGTAGATGTTTCCGCTGCCGTCGGTGCACACGTCGCCCGCTGTGCCGATACCGCTGAGCGCGATCCCCGGCCGCGGGGGAGTAGGAGTCGGCGACAGTGACGTCACGCGTAACAGCTTGCCGGACAACGAGTTCGGATCCGCGGCGGCCACGGCATCGCCGTTGTCGCCGGTCAACACCAGAAGTTCGTTCGGCGTGTAGAACTCGAGGGAACCTCGGACTCCCGCGGCCCCGCGGGGGATCCCGGTCAAGATGTCCTTGGGTACGTCCCCCTGCGCGAGCCGAACGACCCGCGTATCCGACGCCGTCGTGATCAGCGCGTAGAGCAGTTTATCCTCGGCGTACGTGGGCGAGAGCGCGATGTCCAGCAGGCCCCCGTCGCCGGTGCCGTCGACGGGGATCGTGGCCACCTGCTGTGGCGTCCGGCCTGCGGTGACCTCCATGATGCGGCCGGTCCTGCGTTCTGCCACGAGGCTGCTCTGGCCGTCGGGAAGAGCTACGAGTCCGCCCGTGGTGTCGAGGCAGGTGGCGATCACTGCCGGGTCGGGATCCACGCACGGTCCCGATACGGGCTGCGGGGCGTTCGGACCCGCCGGGGGCGAGGTCTCGCTGGGTGTGGTGGGTTTGAGTTCGGCAGCTCCGACATCCGGCGCGGGAGTGAACGGGGACGAGTTGGAGTCGTCGAATCGGGCGCACCCGGCGAGCAGAACAGCCGTCGTCGACAGGGCGACGACAGCCGCGCGGGCAGTTCGTGACGATGCTCCGAGCGGCTTCATGGTTCGAACGTTACGGAACGTCGAGTCCGACGCGCCACGCGGCCGTGAGCGTCAACGTCGGTGGCGCGGGGTTGTCGGCCTTAGTGTGGGGAGGTGACCGATACACCGCGTGACCCCAACCAGCAGGATCCCTCGTACGAACCGGCCGAGAGCCCGTACGACAACCCCACCGAGAAGATTTCGCCCACGCGTTCGGGTTCCGACGCGTCCGGTGCATCGACCACAGCGTTCGGTGCGCAGCGTTCGGATCGTCTGCCCCGAACCGACGACGAGTTGGACTTCCCGCATTCCTCCGCATCCGACAAGCGGAGCACCGATGCGGCACCGACAGAGAAGATCCCGACGTACCGTCCGTCGGCTTTCGCCGACTCGCCGACCCAGACGCCTACGACGGCTACGACGGCCGGTGCCACCTCGAACGCGTACTCGGATCGTCCGACGGAGTATCTCGGTGAGTCCTCCGATTCGACGGTCGCTGCCCCGGCAGCCCCGGTGCGCACCGAGACCGTGGAAGTTCCGGCCCGACGCGGCACCACCGATCTGGGCCTGTTCGTCCTACGCGTCGCCATCGGAGCAGTGTTCCTCGGGCACGGACTGCAGAAGCTCGTCGGATTGTGGAACGGTCCCGGGCTGGACGGATTTCAGAATCTCCTGGAGGAGTCCGGGTTCCGATACCCGGAGATCCTCGCCATCGCGGCCGCGGCCGGCGAAACCCTCGGCGGCGCACTGCTGATCCTGGGACTGGCGACGCCGCTGGCCGGTGCAGCTGTGTTGGCGACCATCATCAACGCCTGGTGCTTCAAGCAGGTGGCGGAGCCGGGGCTGCAGTTCTCCGGTGCCACCGGCGTGGAGTACGAAACCGTTCTCGGCTTCGCGGCCGCGGCCATCATTCTCACCGGACCCGGAAAGATCGCGTTCGACGGCCGCCGCGGTTGGGCGACCCGCCCGCGCATCGGATCGTTCCTCGCACTCGCGGTGGGAATCGCTGCGGGCGTGTGCATCTGGATCTTCCTCAACGGAGCGAATCCGGTCGTCCGCTGATCCGGTCGACAACCAACCATGTGAGTGGTTCCTCGTACCCTGCTACGAGGAACCACTCACATGCTTTTCTGCTCAGGGCACGTAGCGCACAGCACCCTTGTCCGCGGATGTCGCCAGTGCGGCGTAGGCGCGCAGCGCCGTCGTGACCGTGCGCTGTCGGTCGACCGGCTGCCACGGCCGCTCGGACGCGAGCATCTTCGCGCGTCGAGTCTCCAGAGTTTCCTCGTCGACGAGGATCTCGAGCGTGCGCGTGGCAACGTCGATGCGGACCTGGTCGCCGTTCTCGACGAGGCCGATCACGCCGCCGGCCGCAGCCTCGGGGGAAATGTGTCCGATGGACAGGCCCGACGTACCACCGGAGAACCGTCCGTCGGTGATCAGGGCACAGACCTTGCCCAGACCGGCACCCTTGAGGAACGCCGTCGGGTGCAGCATCTCCTGCATTCCCGGTCCACCCTTGGGTCCCTCGTACCGCACGACGAGCACGTCACCGGGTTGGATCTTCTTCTGCAGGATGGCCGAGACGGCTTCTTCCTGAGACTCGACGACCAGCGCAGGTCCCTGGAACGAGAAGAGGTCCTCGTCGATGCCCGCAGTCTTCAGAATCGCGCCGTCGACGGCAATGTTGCCGCGCAGCACCACCAGGCCACCCTCGACCGTGTAGGCGTGTTCGAGATCGCGGATGCAACCACCCGCGGCGTCGGTGTCGAGGGAGGACCAGCGATTGCTCGTGGAGAACGGTTCGACGGTTCGGACGCCGCCGGGAGCGGCATGGAACAGCTCGATCGCCTCGTCGGATGCGGCACCGGAGCGGATGTCCCACGTGTCGAGCCACTCGTCGAAGCTCTTCGTGTGGACGGTCGAGACGTCGGTCTCGAGCAGATTCGCACGCCGCAGTTCGCCGAGGAGAGCGGGAATTCCACCCGCCCGGTGCACGTCTTCCATGTGGTAGTCCGAGTTGGGCGACACCTTGGCCAGGCACGGCACCTTGCGGCTGATGGCGTCGATGGTGTCGAGATCGAAATCGACCTCGCCCTCCTGCGCCGCCGCGAGAGTGTGCAGCACGGTGTTGGTCGAGCCACCCATCGCCACGTCCAGTGCCATCGCGTTGCGGAATGCCGCCGGGGTGGCGATGTTGCGGGGCAGCACCGACTCGTCCTCGTCCCGGTAGTACTTGATCGCCGCCTCGACGATGGTCGTGCCGGCCCGGGTGAACAGGGCGCGGCGGGCCTCGTGGGTGGCCAGCGTGGAGCCGTTGCCGGGCAATGCCAGGCCGAGCGCTTCGGTGAGGCAGTTCATCGAGTTGGCGGTGAACATGCCCGAGCAGGACCCGCACGTGGGACACGCGCTGCGCTCGACCTCGTCCAGGCCCTCTTCGGACACGGCGTCGTTCGCGCTGGCGGAGATTGCGGTGATCAGGTCGGTGGGTGCCTGCGCGACCCCTCCGACGACCACCGCTTTACCGGCCTCCATCGGCCCACCGGAGACGAACACCGCCGGGATGTTCAATCGCATGGCCGCGTTGAGCATGCCGGGGGTGATCTTGTCGCAGTTGGAGATGCACACGAGTGCGTCCGCAGTGTGGGCGTTGGCCATGTACTCGACCGAGTCGGCGATGATCTCGCGGCTGGGCAACGAGTACAGCATGCCCCCGTGCCCCATCGCGATTCCGTCGTCGACGGCGATGGTGTGGAACTCGCGAGGGACTCCGCCTGCCGCGCGGACGGCGTCGGCGACGATCTCGCCGACGTTCTTCAGGTGAACGTGGCCGGGTACGAACTGGGTGTACGAGTTCGCGATGGCGACGATCGGTTTACCGAAATCCGAATCGGTCATTCCGGTGGCGCGCCACAGCGAGCGCGCGCCCGCAGCATTGCGTCCGACAGTGGTGACCCGTGAGCGTAGCGGCGGCATAGTGCAGTTCCTCGTTCGTTGCAGCGGTGATCGCAACGAGGAGATTACTCGGCCGCTCGTCAGCGATCCTTCGGTGCCTGTTCGTCGTCGTGCTCGGCATTCTCGGCCTCTGCGCGTGCCTGATCCTCCGCCGCAGCTGCCGCGGCATAGGGGTCGGTGATGCGACCGCCGCTGGCGGCCGCGAGTTGGGGGAGCCGATCGAACCGCACGAGCGGAAGTGACTTCTCCGTCTTGTCGGTGAGCACCACGCGTGCCCAGCGGCGATCGGGGAAGTGCAGTCCGACCACGGACTCCCACTCGATGACGTCGGAGCCGATGAATCGGCGGGCCGTGATCGCCTCGGGAGTGATGACGGTGCGCACACGCAGCACCCAGATGCACGCGACGATCGGCAGAATCAGCAGCCAACCCAGTGCGGCGGGCCAGCTCGCCGCCGGCAGAGAGGTACTGAACAGGAGCAACCCGACGCCGATCAGGGCCAGACGCGGGAGGCGGATGACCTGCCTGCTCGACGGCGGTGGCCCGTCGGCACTGTTCGGTTGCTCGGAACCGGTGTGGGATGATGGCCGAGGTGGTTCGGACTGCTGCGAAGACGACACCCATTCATCTTCGCATTGCATCTACGCGATCTCACATAATGGGATTGCGTCGTGACGAGTTTGACTCTTCCCTGTGCGCGCGCCTACCGTTCAGTGCGTGAAGCGGAATTGGATACTCGTAATCGGCCGGCGCGTCAACGCCTGAGCCGGTTGTTCAAACTCGCATCGACGCGCCACCCTCGTACAGCTCACGCTGACGGGGGTTTTTTCTTGCCCAGAGATCGCCCAGCACTTTCACATTCCTGAGGAAGCAATCAGTGAGCGCACCAACCGCACGCCCAGGGCCCACGACACGTAAGTCGGGGACAGCCACGAGCCCGTCGACCAGCAACCCGTCCGCAGACGCGGCGACCAACGGATCGCGACGCCACGTCGCACCCGAGAAGGTCAGCGGCGCACAGTCGGTCGTACGAGCTCTCGAAGAACTCGACGTCGACACCGTATTCGGCATTCCCGGTGGCGCGGTTCTCCCGGTCTACGATCCGCTCTTCGACTCCGTCAAGGTGCGCCACGTGCTCGTTCGCCACGAGCAGGGTGCGGGTCATGCCGCCACCGGCTACGCCCAGGCGACCGGCAAGGTCGGCGTCTGCATGGCGACGTCCGGCCCGGGTGCGACCAACCTCGTCACCCCGTTGGCCGACGCGCAGATGGACTCGGTTCCCATCGTCGCGATCACCGGTCAGGTCGCCCGCAGCCTCATCGGTACCGATGGCTTCCAGGAAGCCGACATCTCGGGTATCACGATGCCCATCACCAAGCACAACTTCCTGATCACCGACGGTGCGGACATCCCGCGCATCATGGCCGAGGCGTTCTACATCGCCGCGTCGGGTCGTCCCGGTGCCGTCCTCGTCGACATCCCGAAGGATGTGCTGCAGGCGCAGACCACGTTCTCGTGGCCGCCGGAAATGCGTCTGCCCGGCTACCGCCCGGTCACCAAGCCGCACGGCAAGCAGGTTCGCGAAGCGGCACGCTACATCGCCGATGCCAAGCAGCCGGTGCTGTACGTCGGTGGCGGCGTCATCAAGGCCAACGCCTCGGCAGAACTGCTCGAGCTCGCCGAACTGACCGGCATCCCGGTCGTCACGACGCTGATGGCGCGCGGGGCATTTCCCGACACCCACCAGCTGAACCTGGGCATGCCCGGTATGCACGGCACCGTCGCGGCGGTCGCCGCTCTGCAGCGCAGCGACCTGCTGATCACGCTCGGTGCCCGGTTCGACGACCGCGTCACCGGTCAGCTCTCGTCCTTCGCTCCCGATGCCAAGGTCATCCACGCCGACATCGACCCGGCCGAGATCGGCAAGAACCGATACGCGGACGTGCCGATCGTGGGCGACTGCGGCGAGGTCATCACCGAGCTGATCGAGGCCCTGCGGGCCGATCGCGCCACCGGAACGACTCTCGACCTCGAGCAGTGGTGGGTCTACCTCGACGGCATCCGCAAGACGTACCCGTTGAGCTACGACCGTCCGTCCGACGGTTCCATGTCTCCCGAGTTCGTCATTTCCTCGGTCGGCAAGTTCGCCGGTCCCGACGCGATCTACTGCGCCGGCGTCGGCCAGCACCAGATGTGGGCCGCGCAGTTCATCAACTACGAGAAGCCGCGCACGTGGCTCAACTCCGGTGGTCTGGGCACGATGGGGTACGCGGTTCCGGCCGCCATGGGAGCCAAGATGGGCCTGCCCGACGCCGAGGTGTGGGCGATCGACGGCGACGGCTGCTTCCAGATGACCAACCAGGAGCTTGCTACCTGCGCGGTCGAGGGAATCCCGATCAAGGTCGCGCTCATCAACAACGGCAACCTCGGCATGGTTCGGCAGTGGCAGACCCTGTTCTACGAGGAGCGCTACTCCAACACCAATCTCGGAACTCACGGTGCCGTCCGCATCCCCGATTTCGTCAAGCTGGCCGAGGCTTTGGGCTGCGTCGGTTTGCGATGCGAGCGGGAAGAGGACGTGGATGCGGTGATCGCTCAGGCACGCGCCATCAACGATCGTCCGGTCGTCATCGACTTCATCGTCGGTGCCGACGCCCAGGTGTGGCCGATGGTGGCCGCCGGAACGGGTAACGACGAGATCATGGCCGCCCGCGGCATCCGTCCGCTGTTCGACGAGGACGAGACCGTGGGCAGTGAGCCAGGACTCGACGACGCGATGGAGCGCGAGCAGGCGCCGCACCCGATGAACAACGACGCGAAAGGCACGGACCTGTGAGCACCAGCCATACCCTCAGCGTTCTCGTCGAGGACAAGCCAGGTGTGTTGGCGCGCGTGGCCGCGTTGTTCTCGCGCCGCGGCTTCAACATCTCCTCACTCGCGGTCGGCGGCACCGAGATTCCC
Organism: Rhodococcus sp. 05-2254-5; assembly: GCF_002258575.1. NCBI lineage: Bacteria > Bacillati > Actinomycetota > Actinomycetes > Mycobacteriales > Nocardiaceae > Rhodococcus > Rhodococcus sp. 05-2254-5. Next base: position 205,148 of record NZ_NOZG01000026.1, read on the forward strand.
GATATCTCGCGCATGACGATCGTGGTGACGGTCGACGAGTTCCCGCTCGAGCAGGTGACCAAGCAGCTCAACAAGCTGATCAATGTCATCAAGATCGTCGAGCAGGACGACGATTCCTCGGTGGCGCGCGAGTTGGTCCTGATCAAGGTCCGCGCCGATGCCAGCGTTCGGAGCGAGGTCATCGAAACGGTGAATCTGTTCCGCGCCAAGGTCATCGACGTCTCTCCCGAGGCGGTGACGGTCGAGGCGACGGGCACCCGCTCCAAGCTCGACGCGTTGCTGAAGATGTTGGACCCCTATGGAATTCGAGAAATAGTTCAGTCGGGAGTCGTTGCCGTCGGACGTGGACCGAAATCGATCACTGCGTCGCGTTAGCGGCCCCGGTGACGAACATGCGTAAAACCCAAGAGGAAAGGTAACAACCAGTGGCAGTCGAGATGTTCTACGACGACGATGCTGATCTGTCGATCATCCAGGGCCGCAAGGTCGCTGTGATCGGCTACGGAAGCCAGGGCCACGCGCACTCGCTCAGCCTGCGCGACTCCGGCGTCGATGTTCGCATCGGCCTGGCGGCAGGCTCGAAGTCCCGTGCCAAGGCGGAGGAGCAGGGCCTGAAGGTCGGAACTCCCGCAGAGGTGTCCGAGTGGGCCGACGTGATCATGGTGCTCGCACCCGATACCGCTCAGGCCAAGATCTTCTCCGAGGAGATCGAGCCCAACCTGAAGGACGGCGACGCGCTGTTCTTCGGCCACGGCCTCAACATTCACTTCGACCTGATCAAGGCTCCGGAGTTCGTGACCGTCGGCATGGTTGCCCCCAAGGGCCCCGGCCACCTCGTGCGTCGTCAGTTCGTCGACGGTAAGGGTGTTCCCGCGCTCATCGCCATCGATCAGGACCCGAAGGGTGAGGGTCAGGCCCTCGCGCTGTCGTGGGCCAAGGGCATCGGCGGCACCCGCGCAGGCGTCATCAAGACCACGTTCAAGGAAGAGACCGAGACCGACCTGTTCGGTGAGCAGGCCGTGCTGTGCGGCGGCACCGAAGAACTCGTCAAGACGGGCTTCGAGGTCATGGTCGAGGCCGGCTACGCACCCGAGATGGCGTACTTCGAGGTGCTGCACGAGCTCAAGCTCATCGTCGACCTCATGTACGAGGGCGGCATCGCCCGCATGAACTACTCGGTGTCCGACACCGCGGAGTTCGGTGGGTACCTCTCCGGACCGCGCGTCATCGACGCAGGCACCAAGGAACGCATGAAGGCCATCCTGGCCGACATCCAGTCGGGCGAATTCACCCGTCGCCTCGTCGCCAACGTCGAGAACGGCAACACCGAGCTCGAAGGCCTGCGCAAGGCCAACGCCGAGCACCCCATCGAGGTCACCGGCAAGAAGCTGCGCGACCTCATGAGCTGGGTCGACCGCCCGATCACCGAGACGGCCTGATTCTCATCGAATCGCGTTGTCACGCAATCTGATCGAAGGGCACCCCTGGATTGCCGGGGGTGCCCTTCGGTGCGTGAGTCCGGTGGCGTCACCGTGTGACGTCTCGGACCTCTAAACTGTTCGTGCTGCACAGCCCGCCGAATTTTTCCGACCACGTCTCGAACCGATATAGGGAGTTTTTCACGTGAGCCAGCCAGGCCGTCCTGTCGTTCTGATCGCCGACAAACTTGCGCCGTCCACCGTCGAGGCACTGGGCGACGGCGTCGAGGTTCGCTGGGTCGACGGTCCGGATCGCCCCGCGTTGCTCGCTGCAGTTCCCGAGGCCGACGCCATTCTCGTGCGGTCCGCGACCACGGTCGACGCCGAGGTGCTCGCTGCCGGGACCAACCTCAAGATCGTCGCCCGCGCCGGTGTCGGCCTGGACAACGTCGACGTACCCGCAGCCACCGAGCGCGGCGTCCTCGTCGTCAACGCACCGACCTCCAACATCCACACGGCCGCCGAGCATGCGGTGACGTTGCTTCTCGCGGCCGCGCGCCAGATCCCCGCTGCCGACGCCACTCTGCGTCAGCACGAGTGGAAGCGCAGCAAGTTCAACGGTGTCGAGATCTTCGGCAAGACCGTCGGCGTCGTCGGACTCGGCCGTATCGGCCAGCTGTTCGCGCAGCGTCTGGCCGCGTTCGAGACCCACATCATCGCGTACGACCCCTACGTCTCGGCAGCGCGCGCGGCGCAGCTCGGAATCGAACTGGTGAGCCTGGACGAGCTGCTCGAGCGGGCCGACATGTTCTCGGTGCACCTGCCGAAGACGCCGGAGACCAAGGGCATCATCGGCAAGGAAGCCCTCGCCAAGACCAAGCCCGGGGTCATCGTCGTCAACGCCGCACGCGGTGGACTGGTCGACGAGCAGGCACTGGCCGACGCCATCACCTCCGGTCACGTGTTCGCCGCGGGCATCGACGTCTACGCCTCCGAGCCGTGCACCGACAGCCCGTTGTTCGAGCTGCCGCAGGTCGTCGTCACTCCCCACCTCGGGGCATCGACCACCGAAGCGCAGGACCGAGCGGGCACCGATGTGGCCAAGTCCGTATTGCTGGCTCTCGCAGGCGAATTCGTGCCCGACGCGGTCAACGTCAAGGGTGGGGCCGTCGGCGAAGAGGTATCGCCGTGGCTCGAAATCGTGCGTAAGCAGGGTGTGCTGCTCGGAGCCCTGTCCGACGAACTTCCCACCTCGTTGTCGGTGGACGTTCGCGGCGAACTCGCCAGCGAGGACGTGCAGATCCTGAAACTGTCCGCGCTGCGCGGACTGTTCTCGGCCGTCATCGAGGATTCGGTCACGTTCGTCAACGCTCCGTCGCTGGCCGAGGAGCGCGGTGTCACAGCAGAAGTGACCACCGCTCCCGAGAGCGAGAACCACCGCAGTGTCGTCGACATTCGCGCCGTCTACGGTGACGGATCGGTCCTCAACGTTGCCGGCACTCTGACGGGCACCTCGCAGGTCGAGAAGATCGTCAACATCAACGGCCGCAACTTCGACCTCCGCGCCGAGGGCAAGAACCTCATCGTCAACTACGCGGATCAGCCCGGCAGCCTGGGTCGAATCGGCACTCTGCTCGGCGACGCCGGAATCGACATCCAGGCCGCAGCACTGAGCCAGGACTCCGAGGGCGACGGCGCAACGATTCTGCTGCGCGTCGACAAGGACGTTCCGGCCGAGCTCAGTGCGAGCATCGCTACCGCCGTGGGTGCCTCCACCATCGAGCTGGTCGACCTGTCCTGATCGCTCGCAGCCGATCGGACCGACACGAACTACGAGGAGTGAAATGAAGCTGGCCGTCATCGCCGGGGACGGAATCGGACCGGAGGTCGTCGCCGAAGCGCTTGCCGTTCTCGACGTGGTCGCACCCGGAGCCGAGAAGACCGAGTACGACCTCGGGGCGCGGCGTTACAACGCCACCGGAGAGTTGCTGCCGGATTCGGTGTTGGCAGAACTGCGTGAGCACGACGCAATTCTGTTGGGAGCCATCGGCGATCCGTCGGTGCCCAGCGGTGTGCTCGAGCGTGGGCTGTTGCTGCGGGCGCGATTCGAGCTCGATCACCACATCAATCTGCGGCCGGCCAAGTTGTACCCGGGCGTGGTCGGTCCGCTGGCCGGGGACAAGCAGATCGATGTCGTCGTCGTTCGGGAGGGTACCGAGGGGCCGTACACCGGCAACGGTGGTGCACTGCGCGTCGGTACACCGCACGAGGTGGCCACCGAGGTCAGCGTCAACACTCGTTACGGCGTGGAGCGGGTGGTGCGCAACGGTTTCGAGCGGGCGCTGACCCGCAGGAAGCACCTGACGCTGTTGCACAAGACCAACGTGCTCACGTTCGCCGGTAGCCTGTGGGCCCGCACGGTCGAGGCAGTCTCGGCGGACTTCCCGGACGTCGAGGTCGCGTATCAGCACATCGATGCCGCGATGATCCACCTCGTCACCGATCCCGGCCGGTTCGACGTGATCGTCACCGACAATCTGTTCGGCGACATCGTGACCGACCTCTCGGCTGCCGTCACCGGCGGAATCGGTTTGGCCGCAAGTGGAAACATCGACGCCACCGGTACCAACCCCAGCATGTTCGAGCCGGTACACGGTAGCGCGCCCGACATCGCGGGACAGCAGAAGGCCGATCCGACCGCTGCCATCCTGTCGGTGTCCTTGCTACTCGATCATCTCGGCGACGCGGCGGGGGCCGCGCGAGTAGAAGCCGCTGTCGCAGCGGATCTCGCCGAGCGGGGAACCACGACCGCGTCGACGAAAGAGATCGGCGCTCGGATCGCCGCTCGCCTGTAACTCTCACGCCACGACATGCCACGGTGGGCCGACAGCCCACCGTGGCATGTCGTGTATCACGGGCAGGTCACCCCTTGGGCACGTCAGCGGGCGCGGTCTGCACCGGTGTCGGACGTCTCGTCCGTGGGCTCGGGTGCCGGATCGTCGGGCACGATCGGTACGGAGAGCGCGGGAAAGACCGCCGAGACCAGGAACGCCACGGGGAAGCTGATGGCCGCGATCGCCCCGAACACCGGCGGTACAGCCGAGGCGAACACGTACTGGCTCGTGTTCTGTACCCCGAGAGCGCGTCCGCTCCAATACGGTCCCGAGATTTCCGCGACAGCAGTGAACGCGAGGCCGTTCGGGGCAACGGTGGCGACGGACGCGACGACGAGCAGGACGATGGCGGCGGGGGAGTCGAACCAGTCGGCGATGCCGAGCCCGAGCATGCTGGCAGCGGCTGTCACGGCCACCCACCGCAAAGGCCGCATGCGGCTACCGACACGATCGGACAGCGCGCCCACGCTCATCCGACCCAGTGCGCCGAGAATCTGGGTCAGCGTGACGAGGACACCCGCGGCCGCGGCCGTCCAGCCTCGGTCGGTCATCAGCCACACGAGCGCATACGTCCACACAACGTACTGCGGCACCACCAACAGGATGGACGTGGCGTGAATGCGCCACAGTTGGCTGCTGTTGCGGTACGGATTGTCGAGCAGACCCTGCGCCGCCGCATCGGTGCGGTTCGGACGGGGAGGGTCGACCACGGCCAGGCACAGCAGAGCGCTCGCAGCGCAGACGGCAGCAGGCACGAGCAGGGCCGCGCCGACGCCGTGGTCACGCGCGACAGGCGGGATGGTCAGTGCCGCGACGGCCACGCCGAGGGGAACCGACATTTGTCTGATGCCCATGGCCAGCCCACGACGGTGCGGCGGAAACCAGCCCACCACGACGCGTCCGCTCGCGCTGTTCGCGCTGGCCGCAGACATACCGCCGATCAACAGCAGGGCGGCGAGCGCCGGAATGGACGTGCTGACCACCGCAGCCAGGCTCGCGGCAGCGGTGAGCCCGAGCCCGATCACGAGAACGAGACGTTCGCCGATGCGGTCGACGAGCACGCCCCATGCGATGAGGGTCAGCATGATGCCCACGGTCGGCATCGCAACCACGAATCCTGCGGTCGCAAGTCCGAGTCCCCGGTCGTCGTGCAGGGCGGGAATGAGAAATGCAGCACCGTTGATGAAGACGGCACCGGCAGTCTGCGCGAGCATCCCGAGCACGAGCATGAACCACCGTCGCGTCTCGCCGATACTGGACAGCTGCTTCGTGGCGCTCATTCCGGCCTCTCGTCTCACTATGTGAACCCATAATCTTGCTATCTGGATACAGATCGAAACATTACACCGGCGAAAGATCGACGGACAGGACGGCATCGGCGTGCGGAGAACGGCGGTCGATAGACTTTCGACATGCGTCTCGGTCGAATTGCAAGTCCTGATGGTGTGGCATTCGTGAGTATCGAAGGTGAGGGGGATGCCCGGACGGCGAAGGAAATTGCCGAACATCCTTTCGGCACACCGACGTTCACGGGTCGATCGTGGCCACTGGCCGACGTGCGACTGCTCGCACCGATCCTCGCCAGCAAGGTGATCGCCATCGGTAAGAACTACGCCGCGCACGCCGCCGAGATGGGTGGTGAAGCGCCGGAGACTCCCGTCATCTTTATCAAGCCGAACACCTCCATCGTCGGTCCGGGTGCGGCCATCGTGCTGCCTCCGTCGTCGAACGAGGTGCACTACGAAGGCGAACTCGCCATCGTGATCGGTCGTCCGTGCAAGGACGTGCCCGCCTCCAAGGCGTACGACGTGGTGCTCGGATACACCGTCGCCAACGACGTCTCGGCACGCGACCATCAGAAGCACGACGGGCAATGGACCCGGGCGAAGGGGCACGACACGTTCTGCCCCCTCGGGCCGTGGATCGAGACGTCCCTCGATCCTTCCGACCTCGAGATCAAGACCGAGGTCGACGGCGTCGTCAAGCAGCAGAGTCGTACTTCGCTTCTACTGCACGATATTCCGAAGATCATCGAGTGGGTGTCCGCGGTGATGACCCTGCTGCCCGGAGACGTCATTCTGACCGGAACGCCCGAGGGTGTCGGCCCCATCACCGACGGAGACAGTGTGTCGATCACCGTCGAGGGAATCGGTACCTTGACCAACCCAGTCGCAGCGAAGAAGTAGGACAACGATGACCACAGCAGCAGATGTCCGCGTTCGGTTCTGCCCGTCGCCCACCGGCACACCGCACGTCGGTCTGGTCCGCACCGCCCTGTTCAACTGGGCGTTCGCGCGACATCACGGCGGCACCTTCGTCTTTCGGATCGAGGACACCGACGCCGCTCGCGATTCCGAGGAGTCCTACGCAGCGTTGCTCGACGCGCTGCGATGGCTCGGTCTGGATTGGGACGAGGGCCCCGAGGTGGGCGGTCCCTACGAGCCCTACCGCCAGTCGCAGCGACGCGACCAGCATGTGGCTGTCGTACAGCAACTGCTCGATGCAGGCGAAGCCTACGAGTCGTTCTCGACGCCCGAGGAAGTCGAAGCGAGGCACAAGGCCGCCGGGCGTGACCCCAAGCTCGGCTACGACAACTTCGACCGCGACCTGACGCCGGAGCAGCGGCAGGGATTCCTCGACGAGGGACGCGGGGCCGTCGTGCGGCTGCGCATGCCCGATCACGATCTGACGTGGAACGACCTCGTACGCGGCGAGACCACGTTCAAGGCGGGGACCGTACCGGACTTCGCCTTGACTCGCGGCAACGGAGTTCCGCTGTACACGTTGGTCAATCCGGTCGACGACGCACTGATGAAGATCACGCACGTGCTGCGCGGCGAGGACCTGTTGTCGTCGACGCCTCGACAGCTCGCACTGTACGAGGCCCTGATCCGAATCGGTGTGGCCGACCGCACCCCGGAGTTCGGACATCTGCCGTTCGTGATGGGCCAGGGCAACAAGAAGCTGTCCAAGCGTGACCCCGAATCGAACCTCTTCATCCACCGCGACCGAGGCTTCGTCCCGGAGGGGCTGCTGAACTACCTGGCGCTTCTCGGGTGGGGCATCTCCGACGATCACGACGTGTTCTCGCTCGACGAGATGGTGGCGGCGTTCGAGATCTCGTCGGTCAATTCCAACCCTGCGCGCTTCGACCAGAAGAAAGCCGACGCGATCAACGCCGAGCACATCAGGATGTTGGCTGCAGACGACTTCGCGGCACGGTTACGCGAGTTCCTCGTTGCTCGAGGGCATCTTGCCGAGCCGGTCGACGAGAAGATGTTCGCTGTCGCGGCGGATCTGGTGCAGACGCGCATCGTCGTGCTGTCGGATGCGTGGGGCCTGCTGAAGTTCCTCTTCGTCGACGACGCGGAGTTCGAGATCGATCCTGCGGCGGCGGCCAAGAATCTCGGCGCAGACGCGGCGCCGGTACTCGACGCCGCCATCGAAGCGCTGACCGCAGTGACGGATTGGTCGACAGCCGAGCTGGAAGTCGCCCTCAAGGACGCGCTCATCGAGAAGATGGAACTCAAGCCCCGCAAGGCCTTCGCGCCGGTTCGGGTGGGAGTCACCGGCTCCCACATCAGCCCGCCGCTGTACGAGTCCATGGAACTTCTCGGCCGCGAGAGGACACTCGCTCGTCTGACCGCCGCACGTACCCTTATCGCGTGACGGCGGTGCGACGTCGGCCGTCGAGGTCGGTCGGAGACTCTCGCACATGAGCGTCGCCGACCGACTGGATCGACTGCAGCGCAGGCGTCCGGTTCTCGGATTTCCGATTGCGGTGGTCTACAAGTTCGTCGACGATCAGGGTGGTTACCTGGCCGCGCTGATCACGTACTACGCATTCGTCTCGCTCTTTCCTGCGCTGCTGCTCTTCTCCGTGATTCTGGGCATCGTGTTGATGGGCAACCCGGAGTTGCAACAACAGATCCTGAACTCGGCACTCGGTCAGATCCCGGCGATCGGGGAAGAACTGGGGCGTCCCGAACGGATAGGTGGCGGCACGGTCGGTCTGACGGTGGGTATCCTCGGGTCGCTGTACGGCGGACTCGGCGTGTCCGTTGCGCTGCAGAACGCGATGAACACCGCATGGGCCGTACCGAAGAATCTTCGGCCCGATCCCATTCGAGCCCGAGTGCGGGGATTGGGTTTGCTGAGCACCGTGGGTCTGGCGGTACTGGCGATCACCGCACTCAATGTGCTCAGTGCCGCAGGATATTTCGGTCCGGAATCCGGTCTCGTCGTGTTCGTGATCGGAACGCTGCTGTACGTCGGGGTGTTCGTCGTTGCGTTTCGGCTCGCCACAGTGCGAGCGGTGTCGATCGGACAGGTACTCCCGGGAGCCATAGCGGCCGGTCTGACGTGGCAGCTGCTGCAGACCTTCGGCGGTGTGTACGTGAAGTACGTCGCTGCAAGTGCGACGGTGACGAACGGTGTCTTTGCGGTCGTGCTCGGGCTGTTGGCCTTTCTGTACGTGACCTCGGTATCGATCGTGATCTGCATCGAGATCAACGTGGTTCGTGTCGACAGGCTGTTCCCGCGGGCCCTTCTGGCCCCGTTCACCGACGACGTCGACCTGACCGAAGGTGACAAACTCACCTACACCGGACAGGCAGAAGCGCAGCGCAGTACTGCGTTCGAGGAAATAGACGTGACGTTCGAGGACCCACCGAGCGCTCAGTCGGACTCCGGCCCGAACTCCGGCTCGGCAGCCGGGGCACCGTAGAAGCGGTCGATCCTGGTCTCCATCGGGAAGAGCACTGCCGTGTCGCCGAACATCAGACGCGTGGCCGACTCTGCCGCCGCCGCAACGGCCTCGGACACCCACGGTGCGTCTCCGAGTGGACAATGCACGACTACTTCGTCGTGCTGAAAGAACACCAACTCACTTCTGCTCGACCGCAATCGCCCGCGCAGATCTGCCAACAGGCACAGCGCCCACTCGGCTGCGGTCGCCTGCACCACGAAGTTGCGCGTGAATCGGCCACGCGCGTGGGCGTCACCGGTGGACCACCATTGCGGCGTAGGGGGAGGGCACGCTCGGCCCAGCCACGACCGGACCACCTCGCCCCGCTCACCGGCCCGCGCCGCCTCTTCCACGACCGCCACCGCGTCGGGGAATCTGGCGCGTAGGCGGGTCAGCAACGCACGAGCCTCACCCGACGTCGCGCCGTACAGCACTCCGAGAACAGCGACCTTGGCGTGCGCACGATCACCGTCGAACGACTCGGCGGCGACGGGGGCGTAGAGATCCGCTGTTCCCGCAGCGGCGACCATGCGAGGGTCACCCGACATCGCGGCGAGAATGCGGGGCTCGAGCTGGCCGGCGTCGGCGGCGACGAAGGTGTACCCCGAGTCGGCGATCACGCTGGCGCGCAGCGGTTTCGGGATCTGCAGACCCCCACCGCCCCGGCTCGCCCAGCGGCCGGAGACGACGGCCCCCGGCACGTAGACCGGCCGGAAACGATCTCCGCGAACCCACGCGTCCAGCCACGTCCACCCGTTGGTGCTGTGCAGTTTCGACAGATCTCGGTGGCTAAGCAACAGCGGCACCGCAGGATGGTCGATGTCTCGGATCACGTGTGCTCGAGTGGATGTGAGCTCGATACCGGCGCGCGCGAACGCGGCGACCACCTCTGCGGGTGAACCGGGGTTCACGCGGCGCCCGAACACCGACGAGATCTCGTTCTCGAGCTTCACCAACGCAGGAGGAGTCGATCCGTCGACCGGCCTCGCACCGAGGGTCGCGTCGAGGTGCCGCCGATGCGCAGCGGCCGAGAACGGCAATCCGTCGAAGGTCATCTCCGCCGCGGCCAGACCTCCGGCCGACTCGGCGGCCGCCAACAGCTGCAGCCCCCGATCGTCACCGATCTCCTCGATCTGACGGCGGTAGTGGGCGAGCACTGCCACCGGATCGGCATGCGGGTCGGCGTCGAACAATCCGGGTCGCAGGTCTGCGGGTGTGGACGGTGTCGTGGTGCGCCCCGTTCGCATCGCCAGAATGGCACCGACGAGGGCGAGATCGTGGCAGCGCCGGACCCGCACCCCTGCGTCGAGCAGTCGCGGGTAGATGCGGCTCGTGTCCTCCCACACCCAGCGGGGAGCGTGCTCTCGCTCGACAGCGGCCACGGAGCCCACCAGATCGTCGGTCACCTCCTCGGCAGGGGAACTGCCGCCGGACGGGGAGCCGTCCTCCTCGAGGCGGATCAGCACGGCCCGGTTGCCCTGGGGAACGAGCAGCACCTTCATCGGCGTCTGCGAAGTTCGAGAACGCTCACGAAACAGGAGTCTGCTGCATGCTCTGCGGCCGACGATGCGCGGGTTCTGCGTTCACGCGATGGTGTCCGAGCGGGCCTCGCGGGCGGTCGAGGGCGGTTATCAGGGCTCTGAGCAGCCGATTTGGAGAATGGGTAGTGACCTTTGATAGTCTCTATCCCGGCTCGAAACGCAGTGCACATCGATCGGATGCGTACTTCGATTCAAGTCCATTGGGGTATGGTGTAATTGGCAACACAGCGGTTTCTGGTACCGCCATTCTAGGTTCGAGTCCTGGTACCCCAGCGAGCAGGTGAGTGGCGATTTTGCCGCCGATGCCGAGGCAGTTAAGCTACCTCAGCATCACGTGTTCGATACAGCGTCAACAATGCAGGTGAAGTTCCTGGCCCCGTCGTCTAGCGGCCTAGGACGCCGCCCTCTCAAGGCGGTAGCGCGGGTTCGAATCCCGTCGGGGCTACGAAGACAGAACCCCCTCGATCTCCGGATCGAGGGGGTTCTGTCGTTTCGGTGTGACCGTCGTTGCTGTCGTGCGGTGGTGTCGCTTCGCGTCAGACGCTCTTGCGGCGGAACATCTTTTGGTAATCGGCCGGACCGTGGACATTGTTCACCTTGGGGCCACCGTCCTTGTGGTCGACGGAATTGTGCGACTTGCTGTTCTTCTGTTCGAGAACCTCGCGGAACTTCTTCTTCAACTCTTCGCTGCCGGATTCTGACATGGGGCACTCCTTGCAGTCGGCGACCGGCCGGGTGGGCCGTTCGAGACGAACGTACTCCACTTCTGCGGCCTCTTCAGCCGGTTTTTGGTGGGGTGCCGCTCGATCGGCCTCGGTTCGGCGCTCAGAGGCGCTTGTGCAGCGCGTCGGCGGCGGCGAGCAGGTCTGCCGCCCAGCGTGCGCCCGGCTTGCGTCCGATGCGGTCGATCGGGCCGGACACCGAGATCGCCGCCACGACAGTGTCGTTGCTGTCGCGAACGGGAGCCGAGACGCTCGCGACCCCCGGCTCACGTTCACCTGCGCTCTGCGCCCACCCTCGCCTGCGGATCTCCAGCAGCACCCGTTCGCCGAATTCGGCGTCCGGCAGCACTGTGCGTTGAGTCTGCGAATCTGCCCACGCCAGAAGAACTTTCGCACCGGAGCCGGCTGTCATGGGTAGCCGGGCCCCGACGAGCACGGTATCTCGGAGACCGGTCGGGGGCTCCATGGATGCGACACAGACGCGAACGGTCCCCTCGCGGCGGTAGATCTGCACGCTCTCTCCGGTGATTTCGCGAAGCCGAGGCAGTACCGATGCTGCGGCGTCGAGCAGCGCATCCGACGCGCTCGCCGCCAATTCCCCCAGCCCCGGACCGGTGCGCCACAATCCGTCGGAATCGCGCACGAGGAGGCGGTGGGTTTCGAGTCCGACCGCGAGCCGATGCGCAGTGGCGCGGGGGAGCGCTGTGCGGGCACACAGGTCGTTGAGAGTGCAGGGTGTCTCGGCCACTGCATGCAACACGGCCATGGCCTTGTCGAGGACACCGATACCGCTCGATTTGTCGACGGCGCCGCTCAGGCTATGCTGTCTCATAGAACGATATTAGCCTCCCGAATGCTGAGATTGCACAACCGCGAGAAGTCCAGCGTGCCGCGGGGGACGATGTCGAGACGATCACGCGAGGTGGACCAGCCCGTCCGCCGGCGCGACGACAGGGAAGACGAGGTCTGCGACAGCGATGTCCGAAACGACGAAATCCGATGCGTCCGTAGCACAAGCGCCGAAGACGCTGGCGGAGAAGGTGTGGGACCAACATGTGGTCGTCCCCGGTGGGGGAGAAGGCGGTGCACGTGAGCCGGATCTGATCTACATCGATCTGCACCTCGTGCACGAGGTCACCAGCCCCCAGGCATTCGACGGTCTGCGTTTGGCCGGCCGCGAGCTTCGTCGCCCGGACCTGACGATCGCAACGGAGGATCACAACGTCCCGACGGCCGACATCTTCGCGCCGATCGCCGATCTCGTCTCACGCACCCAGGTCGATACTCTTCGCCGCAACTGCGAGGAATTCGGAGTTCGGTTGTACCCGATGGGAGATCTCGATCAGGGCATCGTCCACATCATCGGCCCGCAGCTGGGTCTGACCCAGCCGGGTATGACCATCGTGTGCGGAGACAGCCACACCTCGACGCACGGTGCATTCGGTTCGATCGCAATGGGAATCGGCACCAGCGAGGTCGAGCATGTGATGGCCACCCAGACTCTGTCTCTGCGACCGTTCAAGACCATGGCCATCACCGTCGACGGAGAACTGGCTCCCGGTGTGACGAGCAAGGATCTGATTCTCGCGGTGATCGCCAAGATCGGCACCGGCGGCGGTCAGGGATACGTGCTCGAATATCGCGGTGAGGCCATCCGCAAGTTGTCGATGGAAGCCCGAATGACCATCTGCAACATGTCGATCGAGGCCGGGGCGCGCGCGGGCATGATCGCACCCGACGAGATCACGTACGAATACCTGAAGGGACGGCCGCATGCGCCCCAGGGGGCGGAGTGGGATGCGGCGGTGGCCGCCTGGAACGAACTGGCAACCGACCCGGATGCGGTGTTCGACAACGAGGTACACATCGATGCGAGCACTCTGACGCCGTTCGTCACCTGGGGAACGAACCCGGGTCAAGGTGCTCCGTTGGGGGATGCCGTGCCCGATCCCGAGGCAATGCTCGACGAAGGCGAGCGCGTATCGGCCCAGAAGGCCTTGCAGTACATGGGTCTCGAAGCCGGTACACCGATCCGCGAGATCTCCGTCGACACCGTGTTCGTCGGCTCCTGCACCAACGGCCGCATCGAGGATCTGCGTGCGGTGGCGTCCGTCCTCGAGGGCCGCCGCGTCGCAGACGGCGTGCGAATGCTGGTGGTACCCGGGTCGATGCGGGTGCGCGCGCAGGCCGAAGAGGAGGGACTCGGTGAGATCTTCACCGCAGCAGGGGCCGAGTGGCGGCAGGCCGGCTGCTCGATGTGTCTGGGAATGAACCCCGATCAGCTCACCTCTGGAGAGCGTTCGGCATCCACGTCCAACCGCAATTTCGAGGGGCGTCAGGGCAAGGGTGGTCGCACTCACCTCGTGTCGCCTCTGGTTGCGGCGGCCACTGCAGTTCGCGGAACCCTGTCCTCTCCGGCGGATCTCGCGTAGCAGCGAGCCCTCCGACCGGATCGATCGAACTCACAGGAGAAATTTCGATGGAAGCTTTCACTCGACACAAAGGCATCGGCGTTCCGCTCCGGCGGTCCAATGTCGACACCGACCAGATCATTCCGGCGGTCTATCTCAAGCGCGTGACTCGCACCGGATTCGAGGACGGATTGTTCGCCGGTTGGCGATCCGATCCGAACTTCATCTTGAACCTCGCGCCTTACGACCGCGGATCGGTTCTCGTGGCCGGGCCGGACTTCGGCACGGGATCGTCACGCGAGCACGCTGTCTGGGCGCTGTCGGACTTCGGTTTCAGGGTCGTCATCGCATCCAGATTCGCCGATATCTTCCGCGGAAACATGGGCAAGGCCGGCTTGGTGGCGGCCGAGGTGGAGCAATCGGACGTCGAATTGCTGTGGAAAGCCTTAGAAGAACAGCCCGGTCTGGAGCTCGTCGTGGACCTCGTCGACAAGACGGTCACGGCTGGAACCTTGGTGGTGCGCTTCGCGATTGACGACTACACGCGGTGGCGTCTGCTGGAGGGTCTGGACGACATCGGACTGACATTACGCCAGGTAGAGGCCATTACGGAGTACGAAAAGTCAAGGCCTTCATACAAACCCCTCACCCTTCCGGCAAGGATCGAGGAGCCTTCGAAAAGCTGACGGACGGGGGGTCCGACACGCTTTGCGGCCGTGAAGCATTCCGCGACACCGAAATGAAAATTGGCGTGGCGCATAGACTCTTGACGACTTGGGGTTTACCGTTGTAGTAGTCGGTCCGACGATGGGCCACAATATAGCGGAGGAAATCCATGAACAAGGCAGAGCTGATTGACGCCCTGACCGAGAAGTTGGGGTCTGACAGGCGGAGCGCCACAGAGGCTGTCGAGAACATCGTCGACACCATCGTGCGCGCGGTCCACCGCGGCGAAAGTGTCACGATCACGGGCTTCGGCGTGTTCGAGCAGCGTCGTCGCGCGGCGCGTGTCGCCCGTAACCCCCGCACCGGTGAGACCGTTCGCGTCAAGCCGACCAACGTACCGGCATTCCGTCCGGGCGCGCAGTTCAAGGCCGTCATCGCCGGTGGACAGAAGCTGCCCGCAACCGGACCTGCCGTCAAGCGCGGTTCGGCAGCAGCTCCGGCCAAGAAGACTGCGGCAGCGAAGAAGACGGCCGCCAAGAAGGCAGCGGTGAAGACGACCGCCCGCAAGGCCACCACCGCGGCAGCCAAGAAGGCGGCTCCGGCGAAGACTGCCGCCAAGAAGGCAGCTCCCGCAAAGACCGCCGCCAAGAAGGCAGCTCCCGCAAAGACAACCGCACGCAAGACCACGACGGCTGCTGCCAAGAAGGCTCCGGCCAAGACGACCGCACGCAAGGCCGCAACCACTACGGCCCCTGCCAAGAAGGCTCCGGCCAAGACAGCGGCCAAGAAGACCGTCGCCAAGAAGGCCCCCGCCAAGAAGGCTCCGGCCAAGAAGGCACCCGCGAAGCGCGCTGCAAAGAAGTAGCGCTCGACCGGCACCGGTCATCCAGGACCGGGCCGTTCTCGCACTCCACAGAAGGCCCCGACCGAAATTTCGGTCGGGGCCTTCTGCCGTGTTCGTGATCCGAGGATCCTCGGATGCGACTCAGTCGTCGGCGACCAGGTTCGGTAGCGGGCTGGCGATGTGGTCGGCCGCGACGAGCCGACCGTCGTGGCGCGAGAGCACCCACACGCTCCCTTTTCGATTTCTGTTGGCAGGCAACGTGATGCCGTCCTTGTCGGCCCACCATCGCATGAGATCGGGGATCACCTTGCCTTGGCTGCAGATCACCGGTGTGCTCATGGACTCGGCGATGTCGCGAGCCCGGTGGCGGCCCTTTCGGGGGTCCTCGGCGTACCCCTCCTCGGACAGCAGATGCTCCGGTTCGACCTGCACGCCCAGTGATTCGGCGAACGGCGCGACCGTCTGTTCGCACCGGACGCGGTCGGCCGCATACACCGAGTCACCGCCGAACGCGCCCAGCAGTGAGACGAGTGCCTCGGCCTGACGTCTACCGGTCTTGTCGAGGGGGCGATCGGCGTCGTTGCCCTTGTATCGCGACCGCGAGCCGGCACTGCCGTGCCGGACCAGCAGCACGGTGGACGTAGCGGCCGGCTTGGCGACGAATCGTCGAAGAATCTTGTGGTCCATGGGATACGAGAGTTCGCCGCCGATCTTGTCGGGTGCGATCCAGCGAAGTTCGTCCACTTCGTCGTTCGGGACGAATTCTCCGCCGGTTGCCTCGGCAGCCCAGTAGAGCACCTTCTTCATGCGACGGTGGCCGGGAATCGGGTAGGTGACGTAGGACAGCGACCGTCCGAGAGTCGAGTCGAAGCCCGTCTCCTCCTTGACTTCTCGGACAGCCGCGTCGACCGCTGTCTCCCCGGGATCGAGCTTTCCCTTGGGAAAAGACCAGTCGTCGTACTTCGGCCTGTGTACCAGAGCTACTTCCACCACCGAGTCGTTCTCCGGTGATCGTCGCCACAGAATCGATCCGGCCGCGAAGATGTTGGCGCGGGGGGAGCCATCGGAAGTGCCCATCAGGACGCCTGATTCCTCCGGCTGCGCATCAATTCCACCTGGTGTTCTCGGACACTTTCGCCTTGCGCAGGCGACGCGACCCAGCCACCGTCCGGCCCCAGTTCCCAGCAGCGGGTGGTGGGGTCGAGGGCCGAGTCGAAGATGTCACCGAGTTGCTTGGTCAGCTTCGGATCCTTGACCTGGGCCATCACTTCCACTCGCCGGTCGAGGTTTCGGTGCATCATGTCGGCGCTGCCGATCCAGAATTCGTCGGCACCCTGGAAATGCAGAACCCGTGAGTGTTCGAGGAACCTGCCGAGAATGGACCGAACTTCGATGTTCTCCGACAGGCCCGGTACGCCCGGCTTGAGCGCGCAGATCCCGCGTACGACCACCTTGACGGGGACCCCGGCGACCGATGCGCGGTACAGAGCGTCGATCACCTGCTCGTCGACAAGAGCGTTGGCCTTGAGGCGAATTCCGGCTGCGCGACCCGCCTTGAGGTGCTCGACTTCCGCTTCGATGCGCTCGACGATGCCGCGTCGCACGCCGTACGGGGCCACGAGAAGATTGCGGTACTTGGACTTTCGCGAGTATCCGGTGAGCGAGTTGAACAGGTCGGTGAGGTCCGCACCGATCTCGGGCGACGACGTGAGCAACCCGACGTCCTCGTAGATACGCGCCGTCTTCGGGTTGTAGTTGCCCGTGCCGATATGGCAGTAACGGCGGATGACCGATCCTTCTCGGCGGACGACGAGGCAGGTCTTGCAGTGAGTCTTCAACCCGACGAGGCCGTAGACCACGTGCACCCCGGCCTTTTCGAGCTTGCGTGCCCACTCGATGTTCGCCTGCTCGTCGAATCGTGCCTTGATCTCGACGAGTGCAACCACCTGCTTGCCGGCCCCGGCCGCGTCGACGAGTGCGTTGACGATCGGCGAGTCACCCGAGGTGCGGTACAGAGTTTGCTTGATCGCGAGGACCTGCGGATCGGCCGCAGCCTGTTCGATGAAGCGCTGCACGCTGGTGGAGAACGAGTCGTACGGGTGATGCACCAGAACGTCGCCGTCGCGCAGCGTCGAGAACACGCTCTTCGGGGTTTCGCGCTCACCGAACGCGGGATGTGTTGCCGGGACGAAGGGAGCGTCCTTGAGATTGGGGCGGTCGACGCTGTAGACCTGCCACAGGCACGACAGATCGAGCAGACCGGGAACCTGAATGACGTCGCCCGGATCGACGTCGAGTTCGCGTAGCAACAGTTCGAGCATGTGCTCGGTCATGTCGTCGGCGATCTCGAGGCGGACGGGAGAACCGAAACGCCTACGCGCCAGCTCTCGTTCGAGTGCCTGCAAAAGATCCTCGTCGCGGTCCTCTTCGACCTCGAAATCGGCGTTGCGAGTAATGCGGAACGCGTGGCTCTCGACCACCTCCATGCCGGGGAACAACACGTCGAGGTGCGCCGAGATCAATTCCTCCATCGACAGGAAGGCGTCGATGCGATGGCTCCCCTCACCGCGCTTGACGCGCACGAATCGGTCGACGTTGTCGGGTACCTTCACACGGGCGAAGTGCTCGCCGGTTGTGGAGTAATCCTTCACCGTCACAGCGAGATTCAGGCTCAGGCCGCTGATGTACGGGAAGGGGTGCGCCGGGTCGACGGCCAGCGGGGTGAGGACCGGGAAGACCTGTTCGGTGAAATAGTCGGACAGACGCGCACGCTCGTCGCTGTCGAGATCGGACCACCGGATGATTGCGATGCCCTCGGCCGTGAGCTCGGGCAAGATCGAATCGAGCAGTACTCGGGCGTGTTTGAGAGCGAGCTCCTGAGTGCGCTGCCCGATGACCGCGAGCTGCTCGCGCGGGGTCATGCCATCGGCCGATCGAACCGACAGTCCGGTCTCGTCGCGGCGTTTGAGCCCTGCGACGCGAACCATGTAGAACTCGTCCAGATTGGACGCGTAGATGGCCAGGAACTTGGCACGCTCGAGTAGCGGCAGGGACGAGTCCTCTGCGAGCGCGAGAACGCGGGAGTTGAAATCCAACCAGCTCAATTCCCGGTTCAGGTACCGATTTTCGGGAAGCACCATGGCGGCATCCACCGATTCCGGAGTGGCGGCAGGAAGGGCGGAGGGAATGCTCGGCATCGTTGCGGTCACCGGGGCACTCCACACCGGCTCCGCACCGTTGCTGTCCGCACCGTTGCTCTCCGCGGTCTCGATCGCCGGATCTTCGGTCGCTGGCTGCGCGTCGTCTGTGCTCACAGCACGATCATCCCCCATACCCGCCGTCGGTGAAACTCCGATGACCGAACTTGTTCGCACGTTCACCGAATCACGCGGTGGTTGCGGATTCCTCGTCGCTCCAACCGAGTGAGCGGAGTACGGCTGTCGTCTCCGGTCCGACCCCGAGTCGATGAGCCCGACGTACGTCGTCGACGGTGTCGACGTCGAGTCGAAGTCCCGGCCACGTGCCGTCCAGTGGTCGCGCTCCCGACAAGGTGTGGCGGCGTGCGGAATCCGATCCGAACAGCGGCGCGAGCTCGTCGGCAGAATTCTTCAGGATCAGCGCTGCGGTTCCGGTGCCGTGATGGTCGACCACGACCGACCTGCCGCCGGAGACTGCCGTCGCATACGCCTGCGCGAGTTCGGCGGGACGAAGCGCAGGCAGATCCGCTTGCAGCGCAACGATGTCGATCCGATCGGCCGGGGCCGCGCCGGGGTTCCCGTGGCGATCGCGTGGTGCGTGATCGACTCGCAGTGCGGCCGCAGCAGCGGAGAATGCGGCATTGAGACGGGCTTCGGGATCTCGAGCGCCGGAAGCCGATGGTTCGTCCAGCACCCGGGCACCGATTTGTCGCGCGGTGTCGGCGACGACCGGATCGGGTGTGACGACGGTGACCGAATCGACCACCGACACCGAACCGGCCGCGGTGACCGTGTCGACGAACATGGCGAGCACCAATCGGGTCCGGTCGGCCCCGGAGAACTCGGACGCCAGACGGGACTTCGCCGCTGTCAGGTCCTTGACCGCGATGACGACTCCGACCGCGCGGCGCAGCGCATCGGACGGCCGACCCTCGCGGTCGTCGTCGCTGCTTCGAATTGCGCCCATGGTGTTCGATCCTGCCAGCGTCACCGATGTCTGCCGACTCCGACCGCCCGGGCAGGTCTGCGCGTTAGGGTGATGCGCGCGTAGGCAGGGCATCGGCGAGTAGGTGAGAGGTTGGCGGCATGAGCAGAGCAGCGGTACTGGGGTCCGGGTCGTGGGGTACCGCATTCGCCAAAGTGTTGGCCGATGCCGGAACCGATGTCACCATGTGGGCGCGCCGAGAGGAACTCGCTGCCTCGATCAGCGAACGGCACGAGAACGCGGACTACCTCCCCGGAATCGAACTGCCGTCGTCGATCCGCGCCACGAGCGATCCGGCGATGGCCCTCGACGGTGCGGACATCGTGGTGCTCGCGGTGCCGTCGCAGAGTCTGCGCGCGAACCTGGGGGAGTGGACGGATGCGATCGCACCGCACGCGACACTGCTGTCTCTGGCCAAGGGCATAGAGACCGGAACGCTCATGCGCATGAGCCAGGTGATTTCACAGGTGACCGGGGCCGATCCCAGCCGGGTGGCCTGCCTGTCCGGGCCGAATCTGGCGCGCCCGATCGCCGAGGGGCAGCCGGCCGCGACCGTCATCGCGTGTTCCGACTCGCAACGAGCGCTCGAGATTCAAAAAGCTTGCGCCACAGGATATTTCAGGCCGTACACCAACTCCGACGTCATCGGTGCCGAGATCGGTGGCGCGTGCAAGAACGTCATCGCCCTCGCCTGTGGAATGGCCAGCGGAGTCGGCTACGGCGAGAACACCCTCGCGTCGATCATGACCCGAGGCCTGGCCGAGATCATCCGGCTCGGTGTCGCGCTCGGGGCCACACCGTCGACGCTGTCCGGGCTCGCCGGCGTGGGAGATCTGGTCGCCACCTGCTCGTCGCCGCTCTCGCGCAACCGTACGTTCGGTGAGCGGCTCGGTTCGGGAGGCTCCCTCGAGAGCGCGCAGGAAGCAGCGCACGGGCAGGTGGCCGAGGGCGTGAAGTCCTGTACGTCGGTGCGCGCGCTCGCCGAGAGCTACGACGTCGAGATGCCGTTGACCGATGCCGTGCACCGTGTGTGCCACGGGGGAATGTCGGTTCCGGACGCGGTGGGCCACCTGCTGGGGCGTCGAATCAAGCCCGAGTGAGGTCACGTTCTCGACGTGTGCTCGAACAGGGCGAATCCGCGTTCGCGGGGAGACGGCGGTACGGTTTGTCACCGTGAGTACTCCCCGAATCAAAGTTGCCGTCGTCTTCGGTGGCCGCAGCAGTGAGCACGCGGTGTCCTGTGTCTCGGCGGGTAGCGTGCTCGCGAATCTGGACCCCGATACCTACGAGGTGGTCCCGGTGGGAATCACCCCCGACGGTGCCTGGGTGCTCGGCTCCAGTGATCCGGATGCGCTGACGATTCGTGATCGAGTACTTCCGACGGTGGACAAGTCCGGTGCCGCACTCGCGCTGAGCACCGATCCGGGACGTGCAGGCGCGCTGATCGCTCTCGGTGAGGGCGACGCCGGACAGGTCCTGGCTGCGGTCGACGTCGTGTTTCCGGTGCTGCACGGGCCGTACGGCGAGGACGGCACCCTGCAGGGAATGCTCGAACTCGCCGGTGTCCCGTACGTGGGTCCCGGAGTGTTGGCCAGTGCCGCAGGCATGGACAAGGAGTTCACCAAGAAGCTTCTGGGAGCCGACGGACTACCGATCGGCAGGCAGGTCGTGCTGCGACGCGGCACCGATGACCTGACCGAAGCCGAACGCGGCCACATCGGTCTCCCTGCCTTCGTCAAGCCCGCGCGAGGCGGATCGTCGATCGGAATCTCGCGCATCACCTCGTGGGATCACCTGCAGTCGGCGATCGGCGTTGCCCGCGAGCACGACCCCAAGGTGATCGTCGAAGGAATGATCCACGGCCGCGAGGTCGAATGCGGCGTGCTCGAATTCCCCGACGGCAGCGTGCGCGCCAGCGCGATCGCCGAGATCCGGCTCCCCGACGCGGACAGTGACGATCACGCCTTCTACGACTTCGACACCAAGTATCTCGACGATGTCAGCGAATTCGACATTCCTGCCGCACTCGACGACGACATCAGCGATCGTATTCGCGAACTCGCAGTCTCGGCCTTCCGCGCACTGGACTGCCAAGGACTTGCGCGGGTCGACTTCTTCGTCACCGAGGAAGGCCCGGTGATCAACGAGATCAACACGATGCCCGGATTCACGTCGATCTCGATGTACCCCAAGATGTGGGCCGAGAGCGGAATCGACTACTCGACCCTGATCAGCACCCTGATCGACACCGCTCTCGCACGCGGTACCGGCCTGCGCTGACCCGGCTCTACTGCAACGGTGCCGGGTCGAGGGGCTGCTGGGGTAGTGCTGCCGACACTGCCGACGAGGCATCCTGCAGAGGAGTCGGGCCGGAGTCGCCGGGAATGGTGAGAGCGATGTACGTGCCGCGATCGACGACGAACCATGTGCTGGCGTCGATGCCGTCGTTCTCGCCGGACACCTCGAACCACTGGACGCCGTCGATCACCTGAAGTGGTGCGGCCACGTCGAATCCGACAGGGCGAGGCAGCCCGCAGCGGAGCACGACCGGCTCGGCGTTCTCCTCGGCCGATACCCAGGCTCGGACTCCGACAGGTGCCGGGTCGGCCAGGTCGGCGCGGCTGTAGTCGCCCAGCTCGTCGGGCAGCGCATCGAGAAGGGTCGAGCACTGTGCGCCCGCGGCGTCGGGTGCGTCGACCGGCCCCAGCGCTACCGGATCGTGGGCGGGGGAGCTGTTCACCGCTATCGCGGCCACGAGAACTCCCACCACCAACGCGACCGGCAGGGCGATCGCGGTGGCTATGACCGCAGGGTGGCGCTGCTCGCGGGTCTCGTCGGCCGCTGCTGCATTCTCGGACCGGGTGCCGGCGTCGTCGCCGTTGTCTTTGTCGTGGTCGTGGTCGGCAGAGTTCATGCGCTACCGAACCGCCGAGGTCGACTGCGGGGCGACGGGACAGGTGAGGGTACGCGTGATGGCGTCGACCTTCTGAATTCGGGAGACGATGTCCGCGATCTCGGTGTCGGATGCGCCGTCGGCCCTGACGATGACGTCGTAGGGTCCAACC
The DNA here is from genome assembly GCF_002258575.1 of Rhodococcus sp. 05-2254-5. Classification (NCBI taxonomy): domain Bacteria; kingdom Bacillati; phylum Actinomycetota; class Actinomycetes; order Mycobacteriales; family Nocardiaceae; genus Rhodococcus; species Rhodococcus sp. 05-2254-5. The sequence continues at coordinate 227,638 of NZ_NOZG01000026.1, forward strand.
ACAGCTTCTGCGGATACGACGCCGTCGACCGACTCGATCTGCCGCGCAACGGTCGTGGCACGGCCGACTTCGGTCTGAACGAGAACGAAGGCTTGCACCATCGGTGGTCCCTTTCCTTGCTGGGACGATCGACTGTAAGTTGAGTCGACTGTACGTTGAGTCGGTTGCGTACTCACAGCACGAAACCGGCTGCGCCGGACCGGGCCCGGGCACCGCTAAAGGTACCGCAGGCGCGGTGCCGGTTCCGCGGGAGACCGACGTCCGAATTGCGCTCTGAGGGAGGAACATCATCGACGACACCGGCCCTTCGGGGACCACCGCCGCCGAACCGACGGTGGCCCAGATCGGCGAGTTCGACGTCATCGCCCGGGCCGTCGCCGATCGAGTGCAACCGACGTCGACCATCGTCGGCCCCGGCGACGACGCTGCCGTCGTCAGTGCATCCGACGGCAGGGTGGCCGCCACGACAGATATGTTGGTGCACGGCAGGCACTTTCGGCTCGATTGGTCGACTCCGGTGGAGATCGGCCGGAAGGCGATCGCGCAGAACGGGGCAGACATCGCCGCGATGGGTGGGCAGTGCTCGGCATTCCTGGTTGCTCTCGGCTGCCCGGCGGACACACCGGTGAGCGTGACGGACGGTCTGAACGAGGGCATGTGGCGCGAGGCGTCGGCTGCGGGTTCGGCGATCGTCGGCGGTGATGTGGTGCAATCGGATCAGCTGGTGATCTCGATCACTGCGCTCGGTGACCTACAGGGCAGGGCTCCCGTACTGCGATCGGGTGCGCAGGTCGGTGATGTGATCGCGTTCGCGGGGCGGCTCGGGTGGTCCGCGGCCGGACTCGCTCTGTTGCTCGCGGGCGGCGATCGCTCCGGGCACGACGCGGTTCTCGATGCACACCGCGTGCCCGCCCCGCCGTACCGTGCCGGAATCGAGGCCGCCGAGGCAGGCGCGACATCACTCACCGATGTGTCCGACGGGTTGTCGGCCGACCTGGGGCATATCGCCGACGCATCCGGCGTATCGATGGTTCTGGAACCGGAGCGTCTTCCGATCGCCGACGAAGTCCGTTCGGCTGCAGAGCTGTTGGGGGTAGATCCCCTCGAGTGGGTACTCACCGGCGGTGAGGATCATGCTCTCGCCGGCACGTTCCCCGGTCTCGATACCGTTCCGACGGGGTGGATCGTGATCGGCCGCGTCGAGCCGGCGTCGAGCGCGACCGACGGTGGCGTCACCGTCGCCGGGCACCGCCGGGTGGGCAGATCCGGTTGGTCGAGCTTCGACCGAGAGTGAGCTCCGACCGGGTCGATGGAGTCGGCTAAGTTGCAAGGATGGCTATCTACGCGCTCGGCGACCGCGAACCCGATATTCACCCGGACGCCTATGTCCATCCCGATGCAGTCGTCATCGGAGCGGTGACCTTGGCGGCGGGGTCGTCGGTGTGGCCGACGGCCGTGCTCCGAGCCGATTACGGCACGATCTCCGTCGGTGCGGGCACCAACATCCAGGACGGGACCGTCATCCACTGCACCCCCATCGACGCGACCGTGATCGGTGCCGGATGCGTTCTCGGTCACAACGCGCATGTCGAGGGTGCGACCATCGGCGACAACTGCCTCATTGCGTCGGGTTCTGTGGTGCTCAACGGCTCGAGGATCGGGGCCGGTTCCATCGTGGGTGCGGGTGCGGTGGTGCCGTTCAAGTTCGTCGTTCCCGAACGCAGCATGGCGCTCGGTGTTCCCGCAAAAATCCGTGAGGGCTTCGAGGTTCCGGAGGGGCACGTGGACATCAACGTGCAGATGTATTCCGCGAACGCCGCGTACTACCGCGACGCGCTGCGCCGGATCGACCGATGACGGCCCGCCCGCTCGCCGAGAGCGTAGATCCGGGTTGGGCCCGTGCCTTGGCTCCGGTCGAGACGAATGTTGCTGCGATGGGCGACTTTCTGCGAGCCGAGCTCGCCGCCGGAAAGCACTACCTCCCCGCCGGTGAGAACGTTCTGCGTGCTTTTCGGTACCCGTTCGACCGGGTTCGGGTGCTGATCGTCGGCCAGGACCCGTACCCGACGCCGGGACACGCAGTGGGGCTGAGCTTTTCGGTCGCCCCCGACGTGCGTCCCGTTCCACGCAGTCTGGCCAACATCTTCAAGGAATATTCGGACGATCTCGGTCTGCCGACACCCAGCAACGGTGATCTCACGCCGTGGGCGGAGCAGGGTGTGATGCTGCTCAACCGAGTGCTCACGGTCGAGCCGTCCGCAGCGGCGTCGCATCGCAAGAAGGGCTGGGAGGCGGTGACGGAGCAGGCAATTCGTGCTCTTGTTGCCAGAGCCGAGGATCCCCGGGCTCCTGGCCTGGTGGCGATTCTCTGGGGCCGTGACGCGGCGACGCTCAAACCCATGCTGGGATCGGTGCCGTACATCGAGTCGGCCCATCCGTCACCGCTGTCCGCATCACGGGGATTCTTCGGATCCAAGCCCTTCAGTCGCGCCAACGAATTGTTGGTCGAGGGCGGAGACGAACCGATCGACTGGACGTTGCCGTGACCGGCTCAGGAAAAATCGGGACGACGCTTCTCGACGAATGCGTCGACGCCTTCCACTCCTGCAGGTGAGACTGCGGCCGCCGAGATCGAGGCGGCCTCGGCATCCAATTGCTCTGCCAGAGTAGCGGTGTCGGACGCCGCGAGCAGCTTCTTGATTCCCTGATACGCCGAGGTGGGTCCGACGGCGAGGGTTCGGGCCAGTCGTTCGGCCTCGCTGTCGACGAAGTCGTCGCCCACGAGGCGGCTGAGGATTCCGAGACGCACCGCATCCTCACCGTTGAGAATCGAATCGTTCAGCAGGATGTCCATCGCGTGGCCGGATCCGACGATGCGGGGCAAGGTCCAGGACATGCCACCGTCCGGTGTGAACCCGATGGCGGGGTAGGCCGGTCGAAGCTTGGTCGACGGTCCGCCGATGGCGATATCGGTGAGACACACCAGGCTCATGCCTGCACCGGCCGCCCAGCCGTGTACACCAGCGACGATGGGAACCGTCACTGCTGCCAGTTCGCGAACGAAGGCGTGGAACGCATCGGCAACCGAGCCGACGAAGGCACCGCGATCGTCGGCACCGGCGAAGTCCCGTACGTTGCCGCCGGCGCAGAAGTTCGGCCCGCGGCCGATGAGCAGGACGCTTCCTACAGATGTGGCACCGGTGTTCACCTCGTGCAGTGCCTGCGTTCCCGAGGTGATGCCGTCCAGGTCGAGAGAGGAACCGCCCGCCTCGGTGGCGACGACGATGTGCAGCACTCCGTCTTCGATGCTGACCTTGCTCGAGCTTTCGCTGTCCGAATGAGTCACGTTCGGCACTCTATCGGACGTCCAACTGTTTGCCCGAATGCGCAGGAACATCGACAGACAACTGTGCCCCGCATCCGATTGGATGCGGGGCACAGTTCTCGCACGCGGTCGAGGCCGTGGAGGAAATCGAAGAGCGGGGCCGAAATCAGCCCCGAACCACCTTGCCTGCCTTCAAGCAGGAGGTGCACACGTTCATGCGCTTGGAGTTGCCAGGCGCAACCTGAGCGTGAACGGTCTGAATGTTCGGGTTCCAACGACGGTTGGTCCGTCGGTGCGAGTGCGAGACCGACTTACCGAAGCCGGGCCCCTTGGCGCATACGTCGCAGACGGCAGCCATAGTCGCGAACTCCTTGTTAGATGTTGAGCGTTACATGTGGTCGAAGACATCGAAACGAACTACGAGCAGATGCAAGGATTGCAATGCGTGAAGATCGCCTCGAGGCAACCCTGCAAGAATAGCGGCGTCCCACCCAATCACCAAACCGCCACCGCAGACGAGGTGTACCGGCTCACGCGCGCCGCGCTGACGATTCTGCCCGACTAAGCTTCGGGCACTGTCCGCGGCCGACATCGTCGGGCCCGGGCGCAGGTACGGACGGAACGCAGGGGAGGCGCTCGAGGTGGTCAACGTACTCGAATCCATCGATGCCTCGGACCTGCGCCGGTGGGCCTATCGCTGTGTGGATTCCCTCACTGCTCGGTGCGACGAGATCGACGCACTGAACGTCTTCCCGATTCCGGACTCCGATACCGGCACCAACCTGATGTTCACGTTCCGGGCTGCGGTCGAGTCCATGCGCAGTGCCGGGCCGGCCGCAGGCGCGGGTGCGATCGGACGGGCTCTGGCGGTGGGAGCCGTATCGGGCGCGCGAGGAAATTCCGGGGTCATCGTCTCGCAACTCCTGCGCGCCGTGGGTGAGGCCGCAGCCGACGGTCCGCTGGACACCGTGTCGATCCAGGCCATGTTGCGGCGTGCACGAGTTCTGGTGGCGGGCGCGGTCAGTGTCCCCGCCGAGGGCACCATGCTCACGGTGCTCGAAGCCGCTGCCCACGAGGCCGCTGCCCACGACGCGAACGTCGATCTGGCCACGCTGGTGGTCGATATCGCGGAGGCCACCGCTCGCGCTCTCGATCGCACGACGGACCAACTCGCACCGTTGCGAGAGGCGGGCGTCGTGGATGCGGGGGCGCTGGGGTTGTCGGTGATCTTCGACGCGTTGGTCGAGGTCGTGACCGGCCGCACCCCGCCGAGGCGACGCTATCGCCGTCCTCAGGACCACGAACGGGTGATCGAAGTCGGTGTTTCGAACGCACCCGGAGCCTCCGACGGGGCGGCGGCTCGTTCGCAGTCCCGGCCGCTCGGCTACGAGGTTCTCTACGTCATCCCCGGCATCGACGACACCCGCGCGGCAGCGCTGCGTGCAGCGCTGTCGGACCTCGGCGATTCGGTCGTGGTTGCCGGAGACGGCTCCGGGGCGTACTCCGCTCATGTGCACACCACCGACCCGGGCGGTGCCGTCGAGTGCGGGATCGCGGCGGGAAGTATTCGAGGAGTGCGCATCTCGTGTTTCGGACTGGCCGAGTACGCCGTCGACGCGAACGTCGGTGAGCACGAGCCCGAGGCTATGTCGGTGGGTCGCGATATTTTGGCCCTGGTCGCCGGTGACGGTGCCGCGGCTCTCTACGTACAGGAAGGTGCGACGGTGGTGCGATGCGACGAGCCCATCGATTCGTCGGTGTTGCATCGCGCCATCGTGGGCATGAAGCACCGCGAGGTTCTGGTGCTGCCGAACGGGGCGCTGTCCGCTCAGGAGCTCGTTGCCGTCGGTGCTGCGGCCAGGGCCGACGGTAAGGACGTGTCGATGTTGCCGTGCTCGGCGATGGTGCAGGGGTTGGCTGCGCTTGCAGTGCACGACGCGGCCAGAGCAGCCGTCGACGATGCGTTCGCGATGTCCGATGCTGCAGCGGGGACGAGGTGGGGTTCGTTGCGCATCGCCGAGCAACGCTCGCTGACCTGGGTCGGCATGTGCGAGCCGGGTGACTGTCTCGGTCTGGCCGGGCAGGAAGTGGTGATCGTTGCCGAGCATCCGCTCGATGCCGGATGCAGACTGCTGGACCAGCTGTTGGCCACCGGCGGTGAGATGGTGACGATGTTGCTCGGGGCACTGGCTCCCGTGGATCTCGGAGGTCGGCTCGCCGACTATGTGGCGGGTGCTCATCCCGGCGTCGACGTGGTGGTCTACCCGGGCGGGCAGCCCGGGGATCTCGTGCAATTCGGAGTGGAATAGGGAATTTCGGAACAATGGCAACGCTGGTGGATCGGCTCGACGATGTCCTCGGAGCGGCGGCTGCGGCACCGCTGGCCGAGGTGTTCGGCATCCATACCGTCGAAGACCTGCTGCGGCACTACCCGCATCGCTACATGACGCACGGTTCCGAGCTCGGCGAGAAGGAACCCCCCGAGGGGGAACACATCACCATCGTCGCCACCGTGGAATCGGCCACCTTGCGTTCGATGAAGAACCGCAACGGTCAGTTCCTTGCCGTCACCCTTGCGGCCGACGGGCAGCGGATCGAAGCCACGTTCTTCAGCCCGCACAAGCTCAAACACGTGGTCGTGCCCGGGCGGCGGGGCATGTTCTCGGGCAAGGTCAAGTATTTCGGTCGGCGGTGGAACCTCACCCACCCCAGTTACGTGATCCTCGGGGGCGACGACAACGACGGGGCCATCGTCCCCGCGGGTCGCATCGTCGGCGGTGGCACGCTGGCCGGCCTGGCGCGTGGCTCGGTCGATTCGTCCGGAGCCGTCGACATGTCGGTGTTCGACCGCGCCTTCGTACCTATCTATCCTGCGGCGAAAGATGTCGAGAGCTGGACATTCATGCGCTGCGTTCGGCAGGTACTCGATCAGCTGGACGACGTGGTCGATCCGCTGCCGGAATCGGTGCGCCGCGAGCGTGGCCTCATCGACATCGACGCCGCGCTGCGTTCGGTCCACTTTCCCGATACTGCGGCGGACAAGGACGCCGCCCGGGAACGATTGAAGTTCGACGAGGCATTGGCTGTTCAATTGGTACTCGCGGACCGACGACGCGACGCGTCCGACCGGGTAGCTGCGCGGTGCCCACCGATCACCGACGGCATCGCGGCGGAGTTCGACCGCCGGTTGCCGTTCGAGTTGACGGTCGGTCAGCACCAGGTTGCTGCGGAGATCGCCAACGACCTGTCGGGTCCGCATCCGATGTCGCGTCTGTTGCAGGGCGAGGTCGGCTCGGGTAAGACCATCGTCGCGTTGCGTGCCATGCTGCAGGTGATCGACGCCGGACACCAGTGCGCACTGTTGGCACCGACGGAAGTGCTTGCCTCCCAACATGCGCGATCGATCCGATCGATGCTCGGCACGCTGGCCGCCGGTGGCGAGCTGGGATCGCACGAGCTGGCCACCAAGGTGGCTCTGCTGACGGGGTCGATGTCCACTGCGGCAAAGCGATCGGCCCTGCTCGATGCCGTGACAGGTGATGCCGGGATCGTCATCGGCACCCACGCTCTCATCGAGGATCGGGTCGAGTTTCTCGACCTCGCGATGGTCGTCGTGGACGAGCAGCACAGATTCGGTGTGGAGCAGCGAGATGCCTTGCGCGCGAAGGCTCGTGGAAACACCAGCCCGCATCTCCTCGTGATGACGGCGACACCGATTCCGCGCACGATCGCGATGTCGACACTGGGGGACCTGGAGACGTCGGTACTGACGGAGCTTCCGCGCGGCAGGTCGCCGATCGTCAGCAACGTCGTCCCGGCCAGATCCAAACCCGGATGGGTGGATCGAGCCTGGCAACGGATTCACGAGGAGGTCGCGGCCGGCCGACAGGCCTACGTGGTCTGTTCTCGTATCGGTGACGGCGATGATGCGGACACGGGCAAGAAGAGCGGAGCGGCGAAGAAGGCTGCGCCGAAAGTGGAGGACGGGCCGGAGACGACGGCTGCCGTGGATCTCTACGAGACGCTCTCCGCCGGGCCGATGGCCGATCTGCGTGTGGGGCTGCTGCACGGTCGACTGTCCGGTGACGACAAGGACATCACCATGTCGGAATTCAACGCGGGTGAGATCGACGTGCTCGTCTGCACGACGGTGGTCGAGGTGGGCGTGGATGTACCCAATGCCACGGTCATGGTGATCATGGATGCCGACCGCTTCGGCGTCAGCCAGCTCCACCAGCTGCGTGGGCGAATCGGCCGCGGCGGGCATCAGGGGCTGTGCATCATGATCAGCTGGCTCAGCCCGGGCGGTGGGTCGTTCGCTCGGCTCGAGGCTGTGGCCGCCACCAACGACGGGTTCGAGCTCGCCAAACTGGACCTGGCGACCCGCCGAGAAGGTGACGTGTTGGGAGCCGCGCAGTCGGGCACGGTGACCGGACTTCGGTTGCTCTCGTTCATCGACGACGAGGACATCATTTCCGACGCCCAGGATTGTGCCCGGTCGTTGTTCGCGCGGGACCCGTCTCTGGCCGACAATCCCGGCATCGCGTCGATGATGCGTTCGGCGTGGCGATCCGACAGAATCGACTACCTCGACAAGTCCTGACCCCGTCGCAGTCCGCACTGCACCGTTTCAGTAGCCGAAATTGAACAAAAGTTCCCGCATCGTGGGATCAGTACGCCTCCGGGGCTCTGTCTGCCGGGTAAGTTGAGCCAATGTTCTCCAAAGTTTTGGTTGCCAACCGCGGCGAGATCGCTATCCGCGCCTTCCGTGCGTCCTACGAACTCGGTGCCTCGACGGTGGCGGTGTTCCCGTTCGAGGATCGAAACTCGGTGCACCGAACGAAGGCCGACGAGGCGTATCAGATCGGGGAGAAGGGCCATCCCGTTCGGGCGTATCTCTCGGTCGACGAGATCGTCGCCGCCGCCAAGCGTAGCGGTGCCGATGCTGTGTACCCCGGCTACGGATTCCTTTCCGAGAACCCGGATCTCGCCGCAGCCTGTGTGGAGGCGGGCATCACGTTCGTCGGGCCCTCCGCCGATGTCCTCGAGCTGACCGGTAACAAGGCGCGTGCGATCGCCGCTGCGAAGGCCGCGGGACTACCGGTGTTGGCGTCGTCGGAACCGTCGTCCGATATCGACGAATTGGTCGCGGCATCGGAGTCGATGACTTTCCCGCTGTTCGTCAAGGCCGTGGCAGGTGGCGGTGGTCGCGGAATGCGCCGCGTGGCCGAGCCCGAGCAGCTACGCGAGTCCATCGAAGCTGCTGCGCGCGAAGCGGAGTCGGCGTTCGGCGATGCGACCGTGTTCCTCGAGCAGGCAGTGATCGACCCCCGTCATATCGAGGTACAGATTCTTGCCGACGGCCAAGGAAACGTCGTCCATCTCTTCGAGCGCGATTGCAGTGTGCAGCGTCGACACCAAAAGGTGATCGAGTTGGCACCGGCACCCAACCTTCCTCAGGAACTACGCGAGAAGATCTGCGCCGACGCCGTGGCGTTCGCCAAGCAGATCGGCTATTCCTGCGCCGGTACCGTCGAGTTCCTTCTCGATACCCGCGGCAATCACGTCTTCATCGAGATGAATCCGCGAATTCAGGTGGAGCACACAGTCACCGAAGAAGTGACCGATGTAGACCTGGTGCAGTCGCAGCTGCGTATCGCCTCCGGTGAGACGTTGGCGGACCTGGGATTGCAGCAGGAGAACATCGTGTTGCGCGGTGCAGCGTTGCAATGCCGCATCACCACCGAGGATCCCGCCAACGGATTCCGGCCCGACGTCGGCCGCATCACTGCCTACCGCACCCCGGGCGGTGCCGGCGTGCGCCTCGACGGTGGCACGACGTTGGGTGCCGAGGTCGGTGCCTACTTCGACTCGATGCTCGTCAAGCTCACCTGTCGTGGCCGCGACTTCGACACTGCCGTGGCGCGCGCTCGACGTGCGGTGGCGGAGTTCAGAATTCGCGGTGTCGCGACGAACATCCCGTTCCTGCAGGCGGTTCTGGTCGACCCCGATTTCACCGCAGGACGCGTCACCACCTCCTTCATCGAGGAACGTCCGGAACTGCTGACGTCGCGTTCCTCGGGTGACCGTGGCACCAAGATCCTCACCTACCTGGCCGACGTGACGGTCAACAAGCCGCACGGGGAACGTCCCTCGCCGGTGTACCCGCACGACAAGCTGCCCGAGGTCGACTTCTCGGCTCCCATTCCCGACGGCTCCCGGCAACGGCTGCTGGCGCTCGGGCCGGAGGGGTTCGCCCGCGATCTGCGCAATCAGAAGGCGCTCGGTGTCACCGACACCACGTTCCGTGATGCCCATCAGTCGTTGTTGGCAACGCGTGTGCGCACCAGTGGTCTGCTCGGCGTAGCGCCGTACGTGGCGCGAACGACGCCGCAGTTACTCTCGATCGAGGCCTGGGGAGGGGCGACGTACGACGTGGCGTTGCGCTTCCTGCACGAGGATCCGTGGGAGCGGTTGGCGAGCTTGCGAGAAGCCGTGCCCAACATAGCGATTCAGATGTTGCTGCGCGGCAGGAACACCGTCGGATACACCCCGTACCCGGAGAAGGTCACCCGTAGCTTCGTCGCCGAGGCCACCGACACCGGAATCGACATCTTCCGTATCTTCGATGCGCTCAACAACGTCGATCAGATGCGTCCGGCGATCGATGCAGTGCGCGAAACCGGTACGGCCATCGCAGAAGTGGCACTGAGTTACACCGGCGACCTGTCCAATCCGAACGAGAACCTGTACACGCTCGACTACTACCTGAAGTTGGCCGAGCAGATCGTCGATGCCGGCGCGCACGTGCTGGCCATCAAGGACATGGCGGGTCTGTTGCGTGCCCCCGCGGCCAAGACGCTGGTGACGGCGTTGCGGTCCAACTTCGATCTGCCGGTGCACGTGCACACCCACGACACTCCCGGCGGACAGCTCGCTACCTATCTCGCTGCCTGGGAAGCCGGAGCCGACGCGGTCGACGGTGCCTGTGCTGCGATGGCAGGAACCACCAGTCAGCCCGCGCTGTCGGCGATCGTCGCCGCGGCCGCGCACACCGAGCGCGACACCGGTCTCGACCTGCAGGCCGTCTGCGATCTCGAGCCGTACTGGGAGGCCGTGCGAAAGGTGTACGCGCCCTTCGAGTCCGGGCTGCCGGCACCGACCGGTCGCGTGTACACCCACGAGATTCCGGGCGGCCAGCTGTCGAACCTACGCCAACAGGCTATTTCGCTCGGTCTCGGTGATCGCTTCGAGACGGTCGAAGCCAATTACGCTGCGGCCGACCGCATGTTGGGTCGATTGACCAAGGTGACGCCGAGCTCGAAGGTCGTCGGCGATCTGGCTCTTGCGCTCGTGGGTGCGAATGCGTCCGCCGAGGAATTCGCCGAGGACCCCAGCCGGTACGACATTCCCGATTCCGTTGTCGGGTTCCTACGCGGCGATCTCGGAACACCCGCCGGTGGCTGGCCCGAGCCGCTGCGCACCAAGGCGCTCGAAGGCCGAGGTGCGGGCAAGCCGGTGACGCCGCTGACCGACGAGGACGAAAAGAACCTCGACGGGACGTCGGCGCAACGCCGTACCACTCTGAATCGGTTGCTCTTCCCCGGCCCCACAGCGGAACTCGAAGCTCATCGAGAGAAGTACGGCGACACGACCCGATTGTCGGCCAACCAGTTCTTCTACGGTCTGCGTCAGGGCGAGGAGCATCGAGTCACGCTCGAGAAGGGCGTCGAACTGCTCATCGGACTCGAAGCGATCTCCGACCCGGACGAACGCGGTATGCGCACCGTCATGTGCATCCTCAATGGGCAGCTACGTCCGGTGTCGGTGCGCGATCGGTCCATCGCGAGCGAAGCACCCACCGTCGAGAAGGCAGACCGCTCCAATTCCGGACACATTCCGGCTCCGTTCGCCGGGGTGGTCACCCTGGCAGTCGAGGAGGGCCAGAAGATTTCGGCCGGCGACACCATTGCCACGATCGAGGCGATGAAGATGGAGGCAGCGATCACCGCACCGCGGGGCGGCTCGGTCACTCGTCTGGCGATCTCGGGCGTACAGCAGGTGGAGGGCGGCGATCTGCTCGTCGTCATCGGTGGGGGGTCGACGGGCGAAGAGGCCGGGAGCGAATGACCCGGATCGTCGCGGGCGTTGCCGGGGGTCGTCGATTGGCGGTCCCCGGCCAAGGCACCCGGCCCACGTCGGAGCGGGTTAGAGAGGCACTGTTCAGTGCGCTCGAAAGTCGGATGGAGCTCGACGGGGCCGCGGTGTTGGATCTGTTCGCAGGGTCGGGTGCGCTCGGACTCGAAGCACTCTCACGTGGGGCCGCGTCGGCGGTGCTGGTCGAATCCGACGCACGGGCGGCCGCGGTAGTGCACAAGAACATCGAATCGGTCGGCCTGACCGGAGCTTCGGTCAAATGCGCGCCGGTGGCCTCGGTCCTGGCCGGCACCGCCGACGCGGCCTACGACCTGGTGTTGGCAGATCCGCCGTACGCCGTCACGGATACCGCCGTGGCCGGCCTCCTCGAGCGGCTCGTGAGCGGGGGATGGCTCTCGGTCGACGCGGTGGTCGTGCTCGAACGGTCGTCGCGTTCGCCGGAGACCGTATGGCCGACCGGGCTCGTGCCGGAGAAGTCGAAGAAGTACGGCGAGAGCCGAATCGAGATCGCAATCCGGTCAGGAGTGGAGCCTGCGGAATGACCGGGTTGGGTCAGGAGTGGAGCCGGCGGAATGACCGGGTTGGGTCAGGAGTGGAGCCTGCGGAATGACCGAAGTGGTCAGGAGTGGAGCCGGCGGAATGAGCTGTCTCAGCTGATAGGTTCGCGGGCATGACTGGCGCACTGTGTCCTGGATCCTTCGACCCGGTGACCATCGGTCACCTGGATATCTTCGAGCGCGCGGCGGCCGCCTTCGACGAGGTGGTGGTGACGGTGATGGTGAACAAGAGCAAGAAGGGCATGTTCAGCGTCGAGGAGCGGATCGAGATGCTCGAGGTCGCGACCGAGCATCTGCCTAACGTTCGGGTCGGTTCGTGGTACGGCCTGCTGGTCGATTACGCACGGCAAGAGGGCTTTTCGGCGATCGTGAAGGGTCTTCGGAGTGCTGTCGACTTCGATTACGAGTTGCAGATGGCGCAGATGAACCGGACGCTGACCGGAGTGGACACGGTGTTCCTCCCTGCGAATCCGGCGCACAGTTTTCTGTCGAGCTCGTTGGTCAAGGAGGTGGCCACGTTCGGGGGAGACGTCACCGGTATGTTGCCGCCGTTCGTGCAGGACCGGTTGATGTCGCGTATCGCCGAGCGTGCCGCCCAGTAGTTCGATGGCGCAGTAGTTCGATGGCGCAGTAGTTCGATGGCGCAGTAGTTCGATGGCCCAGTAGTTCGAAAGGGCGACACACCGGGTGGGTATAGCGCAGACCGGCGTATCGGCGGGCAGACTGAGAAGCGAAGAACTGTGGGTGTCGTCTGCGGAGCAGATGCGTTCACGGTGGCAGATTCGACGATTGGGGTAACCGGTGTACCGCGTATTCGAGGCGCTCGACGAGCTCGTCGCCATTGTCGAGGAGGCGCGCGGCGTTCCGATGACTGCCGGGTGCGTCGTCCCTCGCGGCGATGTCCTGGAACTGCTCGACGACGTCCGTGACGCAATCCCCGGCGAGCTCGACGACGCGCAGGACGTGTTGGATCATCGCGACAAGCTGGTGGGTGACGCGCGGGCGACGGCGGAGAAGACCGTCACCAGTGCGAACGCCGAAGCTCAGGACACGGTGGAGAACGCACGCGACTCGGCGGACCGCATTCTCGCCGACGCCAAAGCCCAGGCCGATCGCATGGTGTCCGAAGCGTCGGCGCATGCCGATCAGCTCGTGGCCGATGCCGAAGCCGAGGCCGAGCGAACGGTTCTCGAAGGCCAGCGTGAGTACGAGGCGCTGACCGTTCGCGCTCGCACCGAGGCCGATCGGATGATCGAGTCCGGTACGGCGTCGTACGAGCGGTCGGTCGCAGACGGCACCGCCGAACAGAACCGGCTCGTCTCGGAGACGGAGGTCGTTCAGGCGGCCCACGCCGAGTCGGCTCGGGTGATCGACAGCGCACACGCCGAATCCGATCGGATGCGCAGCGAGTGCGACGTCTACGTCGACACCAAGCTTGCAGAGTTCGAGGAGTTCCTCAGCGGCACCATTCGGTCGGTGGGTCGCGGTCGGCAGCAGCTGCGCACCGGCTCGGGCGTCCCGGACTACGGCAACGAACCGTACGGTGACACCTCCTACGGAAGTGCAGACCAGGGACGTCGTAGTCGGCACTGACCCGTCACGATTTGCTCACGTATGCGCAGATGCGTATCGTTGTGTGGTTGCTTACCGACAGTAGGCACACCGACAGTAAGGAAGATCAGCCGTGCCCCCGCCCAAGAGAACGACGCGTCCCGAACTGGACGCAGGATTCGTTCTGGACATTCTCAACCTCGGTCGTCGACCCGGGTCGACGAAAACCATCGAGCGGACGGTTCCGGCTCCTTCCCGAATCGGCCTCGATGCCATCGCCATCGAAGCCGGTGTACCGGTTTCGCTCGATCTGCAGTTGCAGGCGGTATCCGAGGGCGTTCTCGTCACCGGTTCCGTACGAGCTGCCACGGCCGGTGAGTGCACGCGCTGCCTCGACCCGGTCACTGGCAATGTCGACGTCTACCTCACCGAGCTGTTCGCTTACCCGAACAGCATCACCGAGGAGACGACGGATGCGGACGAAATTCACCGCATCGTCGACGACCTGATAGACCTCGAACCCGTCATCGTCGACGCGGTCGGTCTGGAGCTTCCACTCCACCCCGTCTGCAGTGACGAGTGCGAGGGATTGTGCCCAGAATGCGGCGTTCGCCTGGCGATTGCTGAATCCGGCCACAGTCACGATACAATTGATCCTCGCTGGGCTGGACTTGCAGCCAAATTTGGCGTGGATCCAGAACCGAGCACAGAACTTGTGAACAACGAAGCCGAGGAGAAGTAAGTGGCTGTCCCGAAGCGCAAAATGTCGCGTTCCAACACGAGGTCGCGTCGTGCACAGTGGAAAACCACTGCGCCCACCCTCGTGACGTGCCCCAACCGTGGTTGCGGCGAGAAGACGCTGCCCCACATCGCGTGCCCTTCGTGCGGTACCTACAAGGGCCGCCAGGTCGTCGCAGCGGTCTGATTCCCGCTCAGGTGACAAACGAAGTAGTGGACCGACACAACGGCGGGCCACAGAACAATAGCTCCACTGCCGTCAGCGGCGGGGACGACCGAGAGTCGCTCCTCGCCGCTATCGGTGTTTCTCTATCCGAACCCTTGTTGACGCTTGCTCTGACGCACCGGTCGTTCGCCTACGAGCACGGTGGTCTGCCGACCAACGAACGGCTCGAGTTCTTGGGCGATTCCGTGCTCGGCTTGGCGGTCACCGAGCACCTGTACGCGGTGCACCCCACCAAGTCCGAAGGTCAGCTGGCCAAGATCAGAGCCAGTGTGGTCAACATGCATGCGCTCGCCGAGGTGGCTCGTGATCTCGGTGACGGCGGCCTCGGTCGTCATCTGTTGTTGGGGAAGGGCGAAGAGCAGACCGGCGGGCGCGACAAGCCCAGCATCTTGGCCGACGGTATGGAGTCCTTGCTGGGTGCCATCCACTTGCAACACGGAATCGATGTTGCCCGCACCGTGGTTCTGACACTGTTCGCCGGCTTGCTCGATCGGGCTCCCAAGCTCGGTGCGGGTCTGGATTGGAAGACCAGCCTGCAGGAGTTGACTGCGGAACGTGCACTGGGTGTCCCCGCGTACGAGATCTCGTCCACCGGACCCGACCACGACAAGGAATTCACGGCCACCGTGCTCGTCGGCGGATTCCCGCGCGGCGTCGGGGT
Source organism: Rhodococcus sp. 05-2254-5 (assembly GCF_002258575.1). NCBI lineage: Bacteria > Bacillati > Actinomycetota > Actinomycetes > Mycobacteriales > Nocardiaceae > Rhodococcus > Rhodococcus sp. 05-2254-5. The sequence goes on from NZ_NOZG01000026.1 coordinate 242,853, forward strand.
GGGCCGGTCGAAGAAGGAAGCCGAGCAGAAGGCTGCCAGCACGGCGTGGAACTCGTTGTCGGACAACGAGACTCCTGTCGTTGCCGACTCCGCATCCGACTCTTCCTGATGCCCGAACTGCCTGAGGTCGAGGTGGTCCGGCTCGGCCTGGAATCTCACGTGGTCGGCAAGACGGTGCGCTCGGTGGAGGTACTGCACCCTCGCGCCGTTCGGCGACACGACCTCGGCGGCCTCGATCTTATCGGCCAGTTGCGTGGCCAGCGCATCGCCTCGGCTCAGCGGCGTGGCAAGTATCTGTGGCTGGTGATGGAACCCGGCGCTTTCGCGACCGTCGTCCACCTGGGTATGAGCGGGCAGATGCTCGTGCAGCCTCCCACTGCCCCGGACGAGAAGCACCTGAGAATTCGAGCTCGCCTGGACGACGGTAGCGACCTCCGCTTCGTCGACCAACGGACCTTCGGCGGTTGGGCACTCGCTCCGATCGTGACGGTGAACGGAACCCAGGTACCCGAACCGGTCGCGCACATCGCCCGCGATCCTATCGACCCACTGTTCGATGCCGAATCGGTGGTGAACGTGTTGCGCGGCAAGCACACCGAGATCAAGCGGGCACTGCTCGACCAGACAGTGCTGTCCGGTGTCGGCAACATATACGCAGACGAAGCGTTGTGGCGCGCGAAGATTCACGGCAATCGAATCGCAGAAACACTGACGCGTCCCGCGCTTCGGCGTCTGCTGACCGGGGTCCACGCGGTGATGGGGGAGGCCCTCGCTCAAGGCGGAACCTCCTTCGATGCGCTGTACGTCAACGTCAACGGGCAGTCCGGCTACTTCGACAGGTCGCTCGATGCCTACGGGCAGGAAGGACTGCCCTGTTCGAGGTGTGGCGCACCGATCCGGCGCGAAAAATTCATGAACCGCTCCTCGTTCAGCTGCCCCACCTGCCAGCCGCGGCCGCGACACCTCCGGACCTGACCTCATTCCGCAGGCTCCACTCCTGAACCGCCCGCCTAGTATTTCGGTCATGGCAGAACAGAGCACGCCGACCAACCTCTGGGTCGAGCGCACAGGCACACGTCGATACACCGGTCGCAGTTCGCGGGGAGCCGAGGTGCTCATCGGGTCCGAATCTGTCGAGGGTGTTTTCACTCCGGGGGAGCTGCTCAAGATCGCCCTCGCGGCGTGCACGGGCATGAGCTCCGACGTCCCGCTCTCTCGTCGACTCGGTGACGACTACTCCGCCACCGTCGAGGTGTCCGGGGCCGCCGACCGCGAGAACGAGCTCTATCCCGAGTTGAACGAGATCCTTCGAGTCGACCTCAGCGCGATGGACCCCGAGGCGCAGCAACGCCTGCTGACCGTCGTCGAGCGTGCCATCGACAAGGTGTGCACGGTCGGGCGGACCTTGAAGGCCGGAACGACGATCAACCTGGACATCGACGTGGACGCCTGATGAAGTCTCGGGCGATCCTCACCGCGGCGTTGCTCTGCGGCGCGTCGATCGCCGCGGCCCCGGCCGCACAGGCGTCGAGTGCGTGTACTCCGTGGTCGGTGAGCACAGTGGCGTCGGGATTCGGGATGCTCGAGAATCTGGAGTTCGACGGCCGCGGCTCGATGATCGTTTCCGAGACGTCGCCGATCGGACCGGGTGCTCTACGTAGCGTCGCGCCGAACGGAGACCGGGGCACTCTGGTGTCGGGCGTCGAGTCACCCGGCGGCTTGGTGCGGGACGGAGACACCCTGTACTTCACCACCGGAAACAGTGCGGCCGCAGGACTTTTCGATTCCTCGACCGGAACGATCGACGCGCTCGATCTCGATACCGGTGGTCGCTCGACGTACGCGTCGGGCCTGGCGATGCCCAACGGACTGGCGAGATCGGAGACGGGTGATCTCTTCACCACCCGTAATCTGGGTGTCGCTGCAGGCCTGAGCCGGATCGCGACCGATCGCACCGTGTCGACGGTACGTACGGATCTGGGGTCTGCCAACGGGATTGCGATTGCGCGCGGAAAGATCTACGTGGGCAACACGTTCGATGTCGAGCCCGTCGTGTACGTCCTCGACGAGCAGGATCCGTCCGGTTCGGTCTCGCGTGTTCGCGTCGACGGATTCGGACCACTCACCATGTCGGACGACCTGACCGTGGGTGTCGACGGAATGATCTATCTCGCACAGAATCTCGCGGGACGAGTTATTCGCATCGACCCGACGTCGGGGTCGTCGTGTGCCGTGGCGACAGGTGTGCCGCTGACATCCGCGGTCGCGTTCGGCGGGGTGGGATTCGACCCGACGTCGTTGTACGCAACGAGTTTCGACGGATCCGTCCGAGAGTTGAGCCCGGCATGAACGACGAGCGTCTGACGGCGTGGGTGCACGGCCTGGTGCAGGGCGTCGGGTTTCGGTGGTGGACTCGATCGCGTGCTCTCGAACTCGGTCTCGTCGGTCATGCGACCAACCACGCCGACGGACGGGTGCTGGTGATCGCCGAGGGACCGCGCGATCGTCTCGACGCGCTTCTCGAACTGCTACGCGGCGGTGGAACCCCCGGCACGGTGACGCTCGTCGTCGAGAGTTGGGGGTCGGCCCGCGGTGATCTGAGCGGTTTCGTCGAGCGCTGACCTGCACTACCGGAGGCTGGGCGCGCGGGTGGGCACCTGGCCGGTAAAGTACGGACGCTATGTATCTGAAGAGTCTGACGCTCAAGGGCTTCAAGTCCTTCGCTTCGGCGACGACTCTTCGATTCGAGCCCGGTATCACCTGCGTGGTCGGACCGAACGGCTCCGGTAAATCGAATGTCGTGGACGCTCTGACCTGGGTGATGGGCGAGCAGGGTGCCAAAGCCCTGCGCGGCGGCAAGATGGAAGACGTCATCTTCGCGGGAACCTCGGGTCGAGCGCCGCTGGGTCGGGCCGAGGTGACGCTGACGATCGACAACTCCGACGGAGCGCTGCCGATCGACTACTCCGAGGTATCGATCACCCGCCGCATGTTTCGCGATGGTGCGGGCGAGTACGAAATCAACGGAAGCTCCTGCCGTTTGATGGACGTCCAGGAGCTGCTGAGCGACTCCGGTATCGGGCGCGAGATGCACGTGATCGTCGGGCAGGGCCGGCTGGCGGCGATTCTCGAATCCCGCCCAGAGGACCGGCGAGCATTCATCGAGGAAGCTGCCGGCGTTCTCAAGCACCGCAAACGCAAGGAAAAGGCGGTCCGCAAACTCGACGCGATGCAGGCCAATCTCGCGCGACTGACCGATCTGACGACCGAACTGCGTCGGCAACTCAAGCCGTTGGGTCGGCAGGCCGAGGTCGCACGTCGAGCGCAGACGGTGCAGGCAGACCTGCGCGACGCCCGCCTCCGGCTGGCGGCAGACGATTTGGTGGCCAGGCGAGAAGAATTCGCCAACCAGACGCAGGACGAGGAAGCGGCTCGCGAGCAGTATGCGATGGTGCAGGACGCCCTCGAGGCGGGGACCGTAGCCCTCGCCGAACACGAGCAAGCCGTGGCTCGCCTGACGCCCAGCGCCGAAGCCGCCGGGCAGACGTGGTTTCGACTTTCCGCGCTGGCCGAACGAGTCAACGCGACTGTTCGCATCGCGCACGAGCGGGCCCGGCACCTCGACTCCGTGCAGAGCGCCGGTCGAGGGCAGGACCCAGACGAGCTGGAGGCACAAGCCGAGCGGGTTGCCGAAGAAGAGATGGAACTCGTCGAAGCCGTGGAGATGGCGCGGGAAACCCTCGAAGCGGCCCGCGAACAGTTGGCCGAACGAGAGTCGGCGGCTGCGGCTGCGGAACGGGCGCACCTGGCGGCCGTGCGTGCGGTGGCCGATCGCAGGGAGGGCTTTGCACGCTTGTCCGGGCGGGTCGATACTTTCCGGACCAAGGTCGAATCGATCGACGCCGAGGTGGCACGCCTGTCGGTGGCCATCGACGAGGCCCGTGAACGGGGCGAGGCGGCCCAGCGCGAGTTCGAGAGCGTGCAGGACCAGGTCGGTACCCTCGACGCCAGCGAACTGAGCTTGGACACCCACTACGAGCGCGCAGTGGCTGCGCTACGTCATGCCGATGCGCGTGTCTCGGAATTGCAGGCAGAGGAACGCACCGCGGGTAAGCGGGTGGCGTCCTTCGAAGCGAGGATCGAGGCGCTGACGATGGGCCTCGAACGAAAAGACGGTGCCGGCTGGTTGGTGGAGAACGAACAGGACGGACTGTCGGGACTGCTGGCCGGGCACCTGACGGTCGAGCCGGGATACGAGATCGCGGTCGCAGTCGCGATGGGACCGGCGGCCGACGCTGCCCATGCAGAGTCCTTCGCCGCTGCCCGCGATGCAGTCCTGGCGCTCCGCGCCGCGGACGGTGGTCGCGCAGCCATAGTGCACAGCAGTTCCGTTGCAGTGCAACCACTCTCACGTCCCGAACTTCCTGATGGCGCGCGGTGGGTGCTCGATCTCATCGACTACCCGGACCGCCTGGCCGGTGCCATGACGGCATTGCTCGACGGCGTGGTTGCCGTCGACTCGCTCGACACCGCGCACCGACTCGTCTCCGACAACGGCCGACTGCGCGCGGTGACCAAGGACGGCGACGTCGTAGAACCCGGGTGGGTGACCGGAGGATCGGACCGACGGCCCAGCACGCTCGAAGTGCAATCCGCCATCGACACCTCGACCGTCGAGCTGGCTGCGGCCGTGCGCCGGGCCGAGGAACTCGATGCTGCGCTCTCCGGTGCACTCGCGGAACAGCGCGACCGACGTGAATCGGCGGAGCAGGCTCTGGCTGCCCTCAACGAATCCGATGCCGCTATGGCAGCTGTGTACGAGCAGCTGGGCAGGCTCGGTCAATTGGCGCGGTCTGCTCATGCCGAGTCGGCACGGTTGACGACGCAGCGTGATTCGGCAGAGACGAGTCGCGAGGAAGCGGTCGCTCGGCTGGCCGAGCTCGAAGACAGCCTGCGATCCGCCGAGGACGAACAATCCGGGTTCGTGGGAGACGGTGAGAGCGGCGACGCGGCCACCACGATGGAGCGTGAAATGGCGGCGGCCGCGCTCACCGAGGTTCGCGCCGTGGAAGTCGAAGCTCGGCTGAACGTGCGCACCGCGGAGGAGCGTGCGCAGTCGGTCCGGGGACGGGCAGATTCGCTACGCCGGGCGGCGCGAGCCGAGCGGGAGGCCAGAGCCAGGGCCGAGAGGGAGAGCGCGGCTCGGCGTCATGCTGCCGCGGTCGCTGCCGCAGTGGCGGAGTCGGGTGAAGAGCTCGCGACTCGTCTCGGGGCGGTCGTCGCTGCTGCCGCACGACGGCGCGACGAGCTCTCGGCCGAACGGACAACGCGCACAGCCGAACTCGACACGGTGAAGGAGCAGGTTCGGGCACTGCAGGGACAGTTGGCCTCGATCACCGACGCGGTGCACCGCGACGAGGTGGCGCGTGCCCAGGCCGCTCTGCGCATCGAGCAACTCGAGACGACCATTCTCGAACAGCACGGGATCGGGCTCGACGATCTGGTGGCGGAATACGGCCCCGACGTCCCGCTGCCTCCGACCGAACTCGAAATGGCCGAGTACGAGGCGGCCAAGGAACGCGGTGAGCAGGTGGTGGCACCCGCCCCGATGCCGTTCGACCGCGCCACTCAGCAGGCGCGTGTCAAACGCGCCGAACGGGATCTGGCCACGCTCGGCAAGGTGAACCCGCTGGCTCTGGAAGAGTTCGCGGCACTGGAAGAGCGATACAACTTTCTGTCCACCCAGCTCGAGGACGTCAAGTCCGCGCGCAAGGACCTGCTCGGGGTCGTCGCCGACGTGGACGACCGCATCCTGCAGGTGTTCACCGAGGCCTGGCTGGACGTCGAGCGTGAATTCACCGGTGTCTTCGCCAAACTGTTCCCCGGGGGCGAGGGACGGCTGATTCTGACCGACCCGTCGGACATGCTCACCACCGGAATCGAAGTGGAAGCACGGCCGCCCGGCAAGAAGGTCAAGCGGCTGTCGCTGCTGTCCGGCGGCGAGAAGTCGCTGACGGCCGTTGCGATGCTCGTGGCGATCTTCCGTGCTCGACCGTCGCCGTTCTACGTGATGGACGAGGTCGAAGCAGCGCTGGACGACACCAACCTGCGGCGACTCATCGGTTTGTTCGAGCAACTCCGCGAGAAGTCGCAACTGATCGTCATCACGCACCAGAAGCCGACGATGGAAGTGGCCGACGCCCTCTACGGCGTCAGTATGCGCGGTGACGGCATCACCACCGTCATCTCGCAGCGGCTCAATCGCGAGCGCGTCGCCGTCGATGCAGTCGAACCTGCCGTCGAGGCCGCCGAACCGGACGTGTCGGTGCCCAGCGACACCGATTCCGCGACGTGAGGCTGCGCTACTTCTCGGGGTAGAGCTGCTCGGCGTAGGAGGGCCCGTAGTACTCGCGGAGTTCTTCCACCGTTTCGGGTGCCTGCGGAATCAACGCTTTCGTCAAGGACGCGACATCGGGAATGGAGTCCGCATCCCACGTGTCCGGCTGCCACAACTTGGACCGCATGAATGCCTTGGCGCAGTGGTGGAACACCTGCTCGATGTCGACGACGAGGCACATGATGGGTCGGTGGCCCTTGACCTGCAGTTCGTCGAAGAACGGTGCGTCGGTCACCAGCGACGCGCGACCGTTGATGCGCAGGGTGTCGCCGCGCCCCGGCACGAAGAAGTTCAGGCCGACGAACGGATTCTCGAGAATGTTGCGGTAGCCGTCCATTCGACGATTACCGGGCCGTTCGGCCAGTGCGATCGTGGCCTCGTCGACGACGTGGACCAGGCTGCCGGGCGGATCACCCTTGGGGGAGACGTCGCACCGCCCGCTCGCGTCCGAGGTTCCCATCAGGCAGAAAGGCGAGGCCGCGAGCCAGTGCACGTCGAGTGGATGCAGGGTCCGGCGATCCTTGTTGGCCGCCCGGAAGCTGGGTTCGCCGAACATGGCGGTCAGTTGGTCGGCGTCGCGCACCGCGGTCCACGTCATGGCGACGATGCTATCGACACGACCCGGACGGCGGACAGTCCATTTCGGCGATGCACCACCGATGCGCTCGGTCGTGACCACCTGAGAGGATGGTCACGTGAGTAATCAAGCGTGGATCATCGTCGCGGCGATCGCTGCCGTCCTGCTCGTCGTCCTCGTCGCCGGGTTCGTTCTGTCCCGTCGCCGGAGAGTGTCCCTCAAGTCGGACGAGGCCGCCCGAATCGAGGACGCGGCCACCAAGGACAGATCCGGTGGCTACACCGCCGGCAGCGGTTTCTCGTTCAGTCAGGGCACTGCGACCGCCGAGCCCGTCCCGCCTGCCCCGAAGCCCGTCCCGCCTGCCCCGAAGCCTGTCGAGACCTTCCCGGTCGAGCCGACGCCGGTGCCACCCACCCACACTCGGGACGAGCCGGAGGTCCTCGACCCCGAGGTTCCGGTCGTCGAGCCTCAGGTGCCGGTTGTCGAGCCCGCCGAGCCGGCCGAGCCCACCGCGCCTGCGGTGCCGGAACCCGCCCCGGACGCCGAGGCACCTGCTCCTCGACTGGACACCATCGATCCGACCGAAGGTCGGTTGGACCGTCTTCGTGGACGTCTGGCTCGTTCCCAGTCCGCGGTGGGCAAGTCCCTGCTCGGATTGCTCGGCGGCGGAGACCTGGACGAGGACTCCTGGGAAGAAGTCGAGGACACGCTGCTGATCGCCGACATCGGCTCGGCCACGACGACGGAGATCATGCGCACGCTGCGCGAGCAGATGGCAGCTCGCAGTATTCGTACCGAAGCCGATGCGCGAGCCCTGCTGCGGGAAATTCTGGTGGCGCAACTGCATCCGGAGTTCGATCGTTCGATTCGCGCGCTTCCGCACGACGGCGCGCCTGCGGTGTTGTTGGTCGTCGGAGTCAACGGCACCGGCAAGACCACGACCACCGGCAAGCTCGCCCGTGTCCTGGTCGCGGACGGCCGGCGAGTGCTCCTCGGTGCGGCCGACACGTTCCGCGCTGCTGCCGCGGATCAGCTGCAGACCTGGGCCGAGCGAGTCGGTGCCGAAGTGGTGCGCGGTAAGGAAGCCGCCGACCCGGCCGCCGTTGCCTTCGACGCGGTGAGCAAGGGAATCGAGAACGGAGTCGACGTGGTGCTGGTCGACACCGCAGGTCGCCTGCATACGAAGTCCGGTCTGATGGACGAGCTGAGCAAGGTCAAGCGCGTCATCGAGAAGCGGGCCCACGTCGACGACGTGCTGCTCGTTCTGGATGCGACGGTCGGCCAGAACGGACTGACTCAGGCGCGCGTCTTCGCCGAGATCGTGGACATCACCGGTGTCGTGCTGACCAAGCTCGACGGAACCGCGAAGGGCGGCATCGTTTTTCAGGTACAGCGGGAACTCGGGGTACCCGTCAAGCTCGTCGGTCTCGGCGAAGGTGCCGACGATCTGGCTCCGTTCGAGCCAGGGGCGTTCGTCGACGCACTGCTCGGTTGATCGACCTCGCCGGGCTCCGGCGAACCGGGTAAAAAGCACAAACGCCAGCACGAAACCTTTTAGCAACAGAATTCGGTCATGCGTTCACATGCCCGAAACACCCGAGTGTCACGGATGAAACTTCGTGAAACCACTCTTCTTGCGTAACGGCGCGCCAACCGGTGTGCAGGAGAATGGAGGGTGTACGTGAGTCCCGAGGATATGTTGGCCAACTCCGGCAACGCCGCGTGGATGCTGATGGCAGCATCGCTGGTACTGCTGATGACGCCGGGCTTGGCGTTCTTCTACGGCGGTATGTCGCAGTCGAAGTCCGTGTTGAACATGATGATGATGTCGTTCGGAGCTATGGCCGTCGTCTCGATCATCTACTTCCTGTGGGGATGGTCGATGTCCTACGGCACCCAGGACATCGGCGGTGTCTTCGCCAACCCGTTCGAGTTCTTCGGACTCAAGGATTCGATCACCGACGCGGACGGCAACTACATCGCCGGCGCATGGGGTTACGCCAACGTCATCGACGTAGCGTTCCAGGTCACGTTCGCCATCATCACGGTCGCCCTGATCAGCGGCTCGATCGCCGGTCGAGTCAAGTACGGCACCTGGCTCGCCTTCGCAGGAATCTGGGTCACCCTCGCGTACTTCCCGCTGGCACACATGGTCTGGGGCGGTGGACTGCTGTCGGGCTCCGAGAAGGGCTTGGCTGCAAAGATTTTCGGAACGATGGTCAACGACGACGGTGACACCGTCGCCAACGTCGCACCGATCGACTTCGCCGGTGGAACCGTCGTGCACATCAACGCCGGTATCGCAGGCCTGATCCTGGCGATCATCATCGGCAAGCGAGCCGGATTCGGCAAGGTCGCCTACCGTCCGCACAACCTCCCGTTCGTCATGCTCGGCGCAGCGCTGCTGTGGTTCGGCTGGTTCGGATTCAACGCCGGTTCGGCATTCGCCGCCGACGGCATCGCAGGCGTGGCCTGGGTCAACACCACCGCGGCCACCGCAGCGGCCATCGCAGGCTGGCTCATCACCGAGCGCATCCGCGACGGACACGCAACCAGCCTCGGTGCCGCATCGGGCATCGTCGCAGGTCTGGTCGCCATCACCCCGGCCGCCGGTGCGCTCACCCCGGTCGGAGCCATGATCCTCGGCGTCATCGCCGGCGTGCTGTCGGCTCTCGCCGTCGGACTGAAGTTCAAGTTCGGTTACGACGACTCGCTCGACGTCGTCGGCGTCCACCTGGTCGCAGGCCTGTGGGGCACCATCGGAATCGGCTTCCTCGGATCCGAGACCGGCCTGTTCTACGGTGGTGACTACAAGCAGCTCGTCGTGCAGATCGTCATCGCGTTGTTCGCATTGGTCTTCACCGCAATCGTGACCGCGGTCATCGCCTTCGCTCTGAAGCCGCTGGGCTGGCGCGTGACGGACGAGGAAGAGGCGAACGGCATCGACGAGGCCGAGCACGCCGAGACTGCATATGATTTCGCCTGACAAGGTAGAGATAGAGATGAACGCTGCACCGTACGACAACGGGCACTCGAGGTCTTGTGAAGGGAAGCAAAAATGAAGCTGATCACGGCAATCGTCAAACCGTTCACCCTGGAGGACGTCAAGACGGGGCTGGAACAGGCCGGCGTGCTCGGAATGACCGTCAGTGAGGTTCAGGGCTACGGCCGCCAGAAGGGCCACACCGAGGTCTACCGAGGTGCGGAGTACTCGGTCGATTTCGTTCCGAAGGTGCGTGTCGAGGTAGTCGTCGACGACGCCGCAGTGGAGAAGGTCGTCGAGGTCATCGTCGAAGCAGCCCGCACCGGCAAGATCGGTGACGGCAAAGTGTGGGTTTCCCCGGTGGATTCGGTCATCCGAGTCCGTACCGGAGAACGTGGCGCCGATGCGCTCTGACCCCACAGGGTCTCGGTCCGGGGGCCCCGGTTCTGGCGCACGCGCGCCAGAACCGGGGCCTTCGGTCTCTACGGGCTCCGCATCGAAGGGCACGAGCGATGCAGCTGCGGATCTCGCTCGGGCCAGAAAGCAACTGCTCGACGGCGGCACCCGCAACCGCCGCCTCGATGCGCCCTCGCTCAGGCAGGCGCTCGTCGATCTTCACGAGTTCTGGCTGACCACCAAGGGCGCAGAACTGGGCGTGAAGCCGGATTCCGGTTTCGCGATAGTCGCAGTAGGAGGTCTGGCGCGTCGCGAACTGCTGCCGTACTCCGACCTGGACTTGATTCTGTTGCACGACGATCTCGACCCCCGCATCGTGGCCGACGTCGCCGACAAGCTCTGGTATCCGTTGTGGGACGCCCACATCAAGCTCGATCACAGTGTGCGTACCGTGCCGCAGGCCCTGCAGGTTGCCGCGGCGGACATGACCGCAGCACTCGGCATGCTCGAAGCACGCCACATCGCCGGTGACGTGGAATTGAGCAACCTGTTGATCGGTGGCATACGTCGGCAGTGGCGCACCGGAATTCGCGGTCGTTTCGACGAGCTGATCGGCCAGACTCAGGGGCGCTGGGCACGGAGCGGCGAGATCGCACACCGTGCCGAACCCGACCTCAAGAGCGGCCGCGGCGGGCTGCGCGACGTGCAACTGCTCGACGCCCTCTCGATTGCTCAGTTGACCGATGGCATGCCCGGGTTGGGACCCGAATCACCCGGCGGCGGTTTGGCATTCGCGCACGGGCGACTTCTCGACGTGCGAACCGAACTGCACCGGGTGGCCGGTCGTGCGCGAGATCAGCTACGTGCGCAGGACGCCGACGAGATCGGTGCTGCGCTTCGCATCGGCGATCGGTTCGATCTCGCTCGTGTGCTCAGCGATTCGGCACGCACCATCAGCTACTCCGTCGATGTGGGTTTGCGTACCGCCGGCAATTCGCTTCCACGACGCGGTCTTTCGCGTCTACGTCGCGTACCCGTTCGCCGTCCGCTGGACGAGGGAGTCGTCGAGCACGCGGGTGAGGTGGTGCTGGCACGCGACGCACGACCGAACAAGGATCCGGGTCTGATCATGCGGGTTGCGGCAGCGTCGGCTCAGACCGGCATGCCGATGTCTGCCTCCACGCTCAACCGCCTGTCCGACAGCGCCCCCGAACTCCGTGAGCCGTGGCCCAAGGAAGCACTCAACGATCTGTTGGTGCTGCTGGGATCCGGCCGCAAGGCCATCGCGGCCATCGAGGCGCTCGATCGAACCGGATTGTGGGGCAGGCTGATTCCGGAATGGGGTGCGGTTCGAGATCTGCCGCCTCGAGATGCGGTGCACACCTGGACGGTGGATCGACACCTGGTCGAAACTGCCGCGTACGCAAGTGCATTGACCACACGTGTCGCTCGTCCCGATCTGCTGGTGCTCGGCGCGCTCGTCCACGACATCGGAAAGGGACGCGGCGGCGACCACAGCGTCGTCGGTGCCGATCTCGCCGTTCAGATCGGTAACCGGCTCGGCTTGTGGCCCTCCGACGTGGCCCTGCTGACGGCAATGGTCCGCTATCACCTCCTGCTGCCGGAGACTGCCACCCGGCGCGATCTGGACGACCCGGCAACCGTGCAGACCGTCGTGGATGCGCTCGGTGCGGACACCGTTCTGCTGGAGCTTCTGCATGCGCTCGCCGAGGCGGACTCTCTCGCGACCGGACCCGGCGTGTGGGGGGACTGGAAGGCGTCGCTGATCCGTGAACTCGTTCGTCGTTGTCGGCTGGTGATGGCGGGAGAGACTCTGCCGTCGCCGGATCCGCTCGACCCGGCGCACATCGAGTTGGCCTCGCGCGGGGGAGTGCACGTCGACATCACGCCCACCGACGGTCTGCACACCTTCGTCATGACCGTGGTTGCACCCGACACTCCAGGACTGCTCTCCGACGCGGCCGGAGTGCTGGCACTGCATTCCTTGCGGGTGCTGTCGGCCTCGCTCGGCAGTCACGACGGTTCGGCGATCAACTCGTTCGATGTCGCACCGTTGTTCGGTGCCCCGCCGCAGGCGGGGTTGATCCGGCAGGAGATCATCCGTGCGCAGGCGGGCGAGCTCGACCTGGTCGCCGTACTCGACGCGAAGGAACGAGACGCCCGCGTCGAGACCTCGGACGAGGACGGCGAGGATTCGGCTGTGCCGGTCCTGTACGCCCAGGCTCCGCCTCGGGTGCTGTGGTTCGACGACAACGAACCGGGTCAGGTCGTGCTCGAACTGCGAGCCGAGGACCGCCTCGGCCTGCTGTGTCGATTGGCGAGCGCAATCGAGCAGCAGGGATTCGATATTCGCTGGGCGCGGGTATCGACGCTGGGTAGTTCTGTGGTCGATTCCTTCTGCATCGACTTGGCCGCCGCGGACAGTCGGGCTGTGCGCGAGGATCTCGAACGCGCGCTCCTCGCCGTCGTGCCATCGCCGGAACCGCCCAAACCCCCGGAAAAGCCCGAGGGCACTTGACCGTTGGTCGGAAGTTCGTCGGAAACCGACATGCCGTGGTGACATTTCACGAACTTCCGGCCGATGGGTTTACCCCCGAGACCGATTTGTTATGTTCGTCACCTGACGCAGCAGGCCCTTCGGGCCGAACTGCCGGCTCCGCTGCTCGAACGTCTCGTCGTTCCTGCAGGCTCCAATTCTGACATTTCGAGAGGCGCGCACTGTGGGATCACACCGACGGTCGAACATCTACGTACCGGCCGAGACGGCATCGGGTACGCCCGGTGGCAAGCATCGCGCCGCGGAGGAAGTTCAGGACACCGGCAGGCGTGCGGCCACCATCGTCGCCGCAACCGGCGCCATCGTCGTCGGCGCGACCACCATGGGCGCGGGCACCGCAGGCGCGGCACCCGTCCCGGAACCGCCCGCGGCCGGATTCCCCTTCGCCGTCCCGGAGGGTTTGCTGCCTGCCGGATTCGAGCTGCCCCAGTTCGTGCCACCGCAGTTCGTGCCACCACAGTTCGAGTTGCCGCAATTCGCGCCGCCTTTCGGTGCGCCGCCGCAGGCCGCACCGGACTTGGCTCCGGCCCCACAGACCGATCCTTCGGCAGTCCCGTCGGACGCCTCGACACAGGCACCGACTCCGGGACCGCTCGCCGCTCTCGGCCCCGAGGTGGACGCCGCGGCCCAGCAGTGGCTCGACGACGTCGGACTCGGTGGAACGGGTGCCGGGCCGGCGTCGCCGCTCGAGAGTTTGCGTTCGTTGAAGAAGGCGACGGTCCAGCCCGTCGCCGGAGTGTTGACGTCGAACTTCGGTTCGCGGTGGGGCACTCAGCACAGCGGGCTGGACATCGCCGCCCCGATCGGCACGCCCATCTACGCTGCAGCCGACGGCACGGTGTCCGATGCGGGACCGGCGTCCGGTTTCGGGCTCTGGGTCAAGGTTCTGCACGACGACGGCACCGAGACCATCTACGGACACGTCAACGACTTCTCGGTGCAGCCCGGTCAGCGGGTCACAGCCGGAGAACAGATCGCAACTGTGGGCAATCGCGGTCAGTCGACCGGCCCGCACCTGCATTTCGAGGTGCACGATCCCGCCGGCGTCAAAGTCGATCCCGCACAGTGGCTCTCCACCCGCGGCGTCGCTGTGACGTGGAGCGATTCGGCAAGCAAGGCCTGACCGGTCGCACCGCACCGAACGGACTCACTGCCCGACGCCCTGAGCGAGGATAAGGTGGGCTGGCGTTAGTCTGGTGACAACGCCGGACTCGGTCTGGTGACAGTGCCGGACTCGGCTCGTTTTCGGTGATCGGCTAGCTCAGGAGTGCAATCGGTGTTCGAATCCCTTTCCGACAGGTTGACCGGGACTCTCAAGGACCTGCGTGGCAAAGGTCGACTGTCCGGTGCGGATATCGACGCCACAGCCCGCGAGATCCGACTGGCCCTGCTCGAGGCGGACGTGGCGTTGCCCGTCGTGCGGGAGTTCATCAACCGCATCAAGGTCCGCGCCAAGGGTGCCGAAGTATCGGGCGCACTCAACCCGGCTCAGCAGGTCGTCAAGATCGTCAACGAGGAACTGGTCGGCATCCTCGGCGGCGAAACACGCAGACTGGTGTTCGCCAAGAACCCGCCCACCGTCATCATGCTGGCCGGCCTGCAGGGTTCCGGTAAGACGACCTTGGCGGGCAAGCTCGCCAAGTGGCTGAAGGGTCAGGGTCACACCCCGCTTCTCGTCGCCTGTGACCTGCAACGTCCCGGTGCCGTCAGCCAGCTCCAGATCGTCGGCGAACGGGCAGGCGCGGCAGTCTTCGCCCCGCACCCGGGCACGTCCATCGGCGGTGGCGAGAACGCGCTCGGCGTGTCGGCCGCGGACCCGGTCGAGGTGGCCCGCGCCGGAGTGGCCGAGGCTCGCAGCAAGCAGTACGACGTGGTCATCGTCGACACCGCAGGCCGTCTCGGTATCGACACCGAGCTGATGAGCCAGGCCGCCGGGATTCGCGACGCGGTCGAGCCGGACGAAACCTTGTTCGTTCTCGACGCCATGGTCGGCCAGGACGCCGTCAGCACCGCCGAGGCGTTCCGCGACGGAGTCGGCTTCACCGGTGTCGTGCTGACCAAGCTCGACGGCGATGCCCGCGGCGGCGCAGCACTGAGCGTGCGCGAGGTGACCGGGCAGCCCATCATGTTCGCGTCGACCGGCGAGAAGCTCGAAGATTTCGACGTCTTCCACCCCGACCGCATGGCCAGTCGCATCCTCGGCATGGGCGACGTGCTCAGCCTCATCGAGCAGGCCGAGCAGCACTTCGACGCCGAGCAGGCCGAGGCCACCGCCAACAAGATCGGCTCCGGCCAGCTCACGCTCGACGACTTCCTCGAGCAGATGATGGCCGTCCGCAAGATGGGGCCCATCGGAAATCTGTTGGGAATGTTGCCCGGCGCGGGCCAGATGAAAGAACTGGCCAATGTCGACGAGAAGCAGCTCGACCGGGTGCAGGCGATCATTCGCGGCATGACGCCGCAGGAGCGCACCGACCCGAAGATCATCAATGCCTCCCGACGACTGCGGATCGCGAACGGCTCGGGCGTGAAGGTCTCCGACGTCAACCAATTGGTCGATCGGTTCTTCGAGGCACGCAAGATGATGTCGGCGATGGCCGGTCGGATGGGCATGCCGGGTGCGCGAAAGCAGGTGCGCAACAACAAGAAGGGCAAGAAAGGCAAGAAGGGTGCTCGCGGGCCCACACAGCCGAAGATCCGCGGCGGGTTCCCCGGAATGCCGGGTGGAATGCCTGCCGGAATGCCCGACCTGTCGTCGATGCCCAAGGGCCTCGATCAATTGCCGCCGGGACTCGAGGGAATCGATCTCTCGCAGCTGAAGCTGCCGAAGAAGTAAGCGGGCCTGCGGTGTCGGCATTGCGGGTGCGGGGACGCGGGCTGCCGGACGAGTCCCCGATCGACCTGTGGATCGACGGCGGCGTCCTGTCCACGGAGCCCATCGCCGATGCCGACTTCATCCACGACGGCGGGTGGATACTGCCCGGGCTCGTCGACGCGCACTGTCATGTCGGCATCGAGTACGGCGGAGGACACACCGACCTGGCCGGGTCGATCGCGCAGGCCGAGACCGAACGAGGCGTCGGGGCTCTGCTGCTGCGTGACGCGGGATCTCCGGTCGACACGCGGGCGTTGGACGACCACGACGATCTGCCACGCATCATCAGGGCGGGGCGGCACATCGCCTCCCCGAAGCGATACATCCCTGGCCTGGCGATCGACATCGAGGACGAATCACAACTTCCCGAGGCGGTGGCGCAACAAGCGCGATTCGGCGACGGGTGGGTCAAGCTCGTCGGTGACTGGATCGACCGCTCGGTGGGAGACCTCCGGCCCCTCTGGAACGACGCGATCCTCGTCGACGCCATTGCCGCGGCCCATGCGGAAGGGGCACGCGTCACCGCGCACGTCTTCGGGGAAGACGCGCTCCCCGGACTGATCGCGGCAGGCATCGACTGCATCGAACACGGCACCGGCCTGACCGACGAGACCATCGAGATGATGGTCGAGCACGGGACAGCGTTGGTGCCGACGTTGGTCAACATCGAGACCTTTCCCGGCATCGCGGACTCGGCCACCCGCTACCCGGTCTACGCCCGGCACATGCGCGCGTTGCATGCGCGAGTCGGCGATACCGTCGGCCGTGCCCACGACGCAGGTATCCCGATCTTCGCCGGAACCGACGCCGGCGGATCCATCGCGCACGGCCGCATCGCCGACGAGGTGGACGCTCTGGGACGCGTCGGATTGTCACCGACCGACGCGCTCGGTGCTGCTTGCTGGGACGCCCGGTCGTGGCTGGGGCGAGGCGGGCTCGAGCACGGTGCGCCCGCCGATCTCGTCGTGTACTCCGACGACCCGCGCGGGGGAGCGGACGTGTTGTCCAACCCCGAGCTGGTGATTCTGCGCGGCCGCGTGACCGATCGTCGTGGACGCGCCGCGAGTGGATCGGGATACGTCGATGGTTGATCCGCGGCAAGGCCCGGACCGATTCGATGCCGACCAGTTCGGCCGCACACCAGGAGGCGCGGGGGAATTCGACGTGAACCGGCCCAGCTGGGCGGGAATGGCACCGATGAATCACGTGCAACAGCAGGGCTCGGGACTGTCCGAGACCTACTGGCGTGCCGAAGCAGCGGCCGAGGAGCGCAGACCCGGCCAACGGTGGGGACTGCCGGCGGCCGCCCTCGTGCTCGGCCTCAATCTTGCCGGGTTCCTGCTCCTCGGCCTGGTCGTGTCCTCGGAGTCCTCGCCGCTGTTCGTCGTGGGGATCATGATCCCGAGCCTGCTCGCCGCAGGACTGGCGGTTGCGGTCACGATGTCGAGGGGCAACGGCCCCGTCGTCGACTTCGGGCTACCGAGATCCGTTCACGAACTCGTCGGTCATATCCGATCGGGTCTGGCCTGGGGCGGAGTCGCCCTCGTCGGTGGAGTGCTGCTCGCACTCGTGCTGCTCTCGCGTATCGATTTTCAGGATCAGGCACCGCTGGGCGGTATGGCAGACATCGCCGTGGGGTGGAAAGTCGTTTTCGCCGTGTGGATTTGGATCGGCGCACCGATCTGCGAAGAAACGATGTTCCGCGGCATGTTGTGGGGAGCTCTCGAAAAGCGCACTCGACCCATGCCGATGGCGTGGCTGGGCAACCGCTGGGTGGTCCTGGTGATCACGGCGGTGATGTTCGCGATCTGGCACCGAGAATGGTGGCGCTTCGTCGTCCTGCTGTGGGGAGGACTCGCCATCGGCATCGCGAGAATGAGAAGTGGCTCGATCGTCGCGTCGACCACGGCTCACTCCGTCAACAACACCTTTCCGGCTTTGGTGATTCTGCTGGCCTGACCGGGCGATTGAGGGTATCGGGTGGTCGTCTGGCAGAATGGACCGCTGTTCGCCCGTCTCCGGTTACGTACCGCGCGGCGGTCACGACAACTCCAACGCAAAACCGGGTTCGCATGCCGTGCGAACCGCTGAATTGCGCAGTGACCACTCCTCGAAAGGCTTCACCAGAACATGGCCGTCAAGATCAAGCTCATGCGTATCGGCAAGATCCGCACCCCGCATTACCGCGTCGTCATTTCCGACGCCCGCACCCGCCGTAACGGCCGTGCAATCGAGACCATCGGGACGTACGAGCCCAAGCAGGACCCCAGCGTCATCGAGATCAACTCCGAGCGTGCGCAGTACTGGCTGGGCGTCGGCGCGCAGCCGACCGAGCCCGTCGAGGCACTGCTGAAGATCACCGGCGACTGGCAGAAGTTCAAGGGCCTACCCGGCACCGAGGGCACCCTCCGCGTCGCCGAGCCCAAGCCGTCCAAGCTCGACCTCTTCAACGCTGCGCTGGCGCAGGCGGATTCCGAGCCCCAGGGCGAGGCCACCACCGCCAAGAAGAAGAAGGCACCGAAGTCGGACGATTCCGCTGCCGCGGACACCACCGACGCTGCAGCAACCGAGACGGCAGACGCGCCGGCCGCCGAGGCTGCTGAGAAGTGAGTGCCGTTGTCGCCGATGCCGTCGAACATCTCGTTCGCGGCATCGTCGCCAATCCCGATGACGTTCGCGTCGAGATGATCACCGGCCGTCGTGGACGCACCGTGGAAGTTCACGTGCACCCCGACGACCTGGGCAAGGTCATCGGACGCGGTGGTCGCACCGCTACGGCGCTGCGCACTCTCGTCTCCGGAATCGGTGGTCGCGGCATCCGAGTCGACGTCGTCGACACGGACCAATAGGTCACGTAACCCATCATGGAGCTGGTCATCGGTCGTGTCGCCAAGTCGCACGGCATCAAAGGTGAAGTGGTTGTCGAGGTTCGCACCGACGACCCCGACGACAGATTCGCCGTCGGCACTGTTCTGCGTGGCCGCAAGCCACGATCGAATGCACAGCCCGTGACACACACGGTGGACGCCGTCCGGGAACACTCCGGGCGGCTTCTGCTGCGTCTGAACGGCATCGACGACAAGACCGCAGCGGACGAACTGCGCGGGATTCTCTTCGTCGTCGAATCCACCGATCTCCCGCCGTCCGACGATCCGGACGAGTTCTACGATCACGAACTCGAAGGCCTCACCGTGGTACTCACCGACGGTTCGGTCGTCGGTACCGTCCGCGAGGTCCTGCACTCGGCAGCAGGCGAACTGCTGTCCATCACGCCGAGTGCTGACGAGGAATCCGGTCGTTCCGAGATACTCGTACCCTTCGTCTCGGCCATCGTGACCTCTGTGTCGTTGGCAGACAAGACAATCGAGATCGATCCGCCCGAGGGCTTGCTGGATCCGGAGTAGTTCGTGCGCCTCGACGTCGTCACCATCTTCCCGGAATACCTCACCCCACTGCGTACTGCTCTGCTCGGTAAGGCGATCGATCGCGGGCTGGTATCGGTGGACGTTCACGACCTGCGCTCCTGGACCCACGACGTGCACAAGGCCGTCGACGATTCCCCGTACGGCGGCGGGCCGGGAATGGTCATGAAGCCGACCGTCTGGGGTGACGCACTCGACCACGTGCTGACCGACGAGTCGCTCCTCGTCGTCCCCACTCCCGCAGGGGTGCCGTTCACGCAACGTACGGCCGAAAGATGGTCCACCGAACAGCATCTCGTGTTCGCGTGCGGTCGCTACGAAGGCATCGATCAACGCGTGTTCGACGACGCTGCACGCCGCGTTCGGGTCGAGGAAGTCAGCATCGGAGACTACGTTCTCATCGGCGGCGAGGCGGCAGTACTGGTCATGGCCGAGGCCGTCGTCAGATTGATGCCGGGCGTACTCGGAAATCAGCAGTCGCACCAAGAGGATTCGTTCTCCGATGGGCTGCTGGAAGGTCCGAGTTACACCCGGCCGGCCCGATGGCGAGAACTCGACGTCCCCGAGATTCTGTTGTCCGGCGACCACGCGAAGATCGCCGCCTGGCGTCGAGAACAATCTCTGCGCAGAACAGCGGACCGACGCCCGGATCTACTGGCGGACTGACGTTTTCAGCTGATTCTGCCGTCGGGGAACAACATCGACACGAAGCCGGTGAGAGTGTCTCGCGCGTGCAGTGCGCTGGCGTCGTCGCTCACGTCGACGACGGCCGTGTCCGGGTAACTTTCCATGTCGTCGGCGTAGAAGATGTCTTCACGGGACGACAGGGCCAGTACGTAGCGATTGTCCGCGCCGATGGTTCCCGTCGACAGATGGACCCACCGATCGGACACGCAGCACATCCAGCCCTGCTTGACTGCATGCACGGTCTCGCCAGGTAAGCCGTCGACGATCCCGAAGTGTTGCTTGTAGCCGTCGGCAGCTACGGGGGCCGAGCGTCGCAGCATTCCGATGATGATGTCGGTCGACGCGGTGGTCAGACCGCCGCTGCCGTTCAGCAGCCCGGCGTAGTAGCCGACCAGGTCGCTGGGAGTCGTTTCCGTGTTGTACCACTGGTCGTCGCCGGGAGCGTCGGTGTTTCTCAGGGCATATCGCGCCGCGACTGCGCGGACGATCTCGGACGAACCGTATCGATACCAGAGCGTGTATGCGGCATTGTCGTCGGAGAACTCGAGCATGCTGGTCATCGTGGCCAGCTCGTCGGCGGAGACGGGGCGGTTCTGCGACTGCGCCTCGAACATCACCTCGTCGGCAATGAAGAGCTTGGAGACCGACGCCGTTTCGATCGGCTCGTCGGCATCGCTGCTGTAGTAGGAGCCGGTCTCTCGATCCAGCAACGCGAAATTCACATCGGCACCGCGGGCTCGCGCCGATTCCACCGCCATCGGAATACGCGCTTCCAAGGCCACGCCGTCGACCTTCTGGATATCAGGGAACGGTGATGCCGATGTCTCGGCCGAATCCCTGCCACCGGGATCGCCGGCTTGATCATCGGGCGGTACGGAGCACGCGCTCAGGACCAACAGTGCGGCGCAGGTGGCGGTCAGTAACCGAGCCCCCCTGACCATCTACAGAACTCTCCCGCACATAGAACCGCTGACCGACCTGTCCCACACTAGCGGTAGGGTCCATCGCCGTGACCACTGCTCTGAAATCTGTGAACAAGCGCATAGCCGAAGAACTCGATGTTCGCGAAGAACAGGTTCGTGCCGCTGTAGAACTCCTCGACGGCGGGTCCACGGTCCCGTTCATCGCGCGCTACCGCAAGGAGGTCACCGGCACACTCGACGACGCGCAATTGCGCCAACTCGACGAGCGACTTCGATACCTTCGAGAACTCGACGAGCGGCGAGATGCCGTCATCGAATCGATTCGTTCGCAGGGCAAACTCGACGACGCGCTCGAACAGTCGCTGATGCTGGCCGAGACCAAGGCCCGCGTCGAAGACATCTACCTGCCGTTCAAGCCCAAGCGTCGGACGAAGGCACAGATTGCGCGCGAGGCCGGCCACGAACCCGTCGCAGACGCGCTGTTCACCGATCCGTCCACCGACCCGGCGCAGTTCGATCAGGAGCAGCTCGACGGGGCACGAGCGATTCTCGTCGAGCGTTTCGCCGAGGATGCCGACCTGGTGGGTGAGCTGCGTGAACTGATGTGGACCTCCGGCAAGCTGGTCGCCACCGTGCGCAAGGGAAAAGAGGAGGAAGGCGCGAAATTCTCGGACTACTTCGAGTTCTCCGAACCGTTCACGAGCCTGCCCTCGCATCGCATCCTCGCGACGCTACGCGGTGAGAAGGAAGAGATTCTGTCCCTCGGGTTCGAACCCGAGCGGGACGAGCCGACTCCCGGTGTGCCCAGTGTCTACGAGGGGCGTATCGCAACCAAGTTCGGAATCGCAGATCGCGGTCGCCCGGCCGACAAGTGGCTGCTCGATACCGTTCGCTGGGCATGGCGCACCAAAATGCTGGTCACAGTCTCACTCGATACGCGCATGAGACTGCGCCAGTCGGCCGAGAAGGACGCCGTGGACGTGTTCGCGAGCAACCTCAAAGACCTCTTGTTGGCCGCACCCGCCGGAAACCGCACCACGATGGGACTCGACCCGGGCTTTCGTACCGGAACCAAGGTGGCGATCGTCGACGACACCGGCAAGGTCGTCGACTACGACACGATCTATCCCCACAAGCCGCAGGGCAAGTGGGACCAGGCCGTGGCCACACTCGCCGGGCTCGCGGCCAAGCACAAGGTGGAGCTCATCGCCATCGGAAACGGTACGGCGTCTCGCGAAACCGATTCTTTGGCAGCAGAATTGATAGCAAAATTCCCGGCGGCGAATTTGACCAAGGTGGTGGTGTCCGAGGCGGGTGCCTCGGTCTACTCGGCGTCGGCGTACGCCTCGAGTGAGCTGCCCGAACTCGACGTCTCCATCCGCGGCGCGGTCTCGATCGCTCGCAGGCTGCAGGATCCGTTGGCCGAGCTGGTCAAGATCGACCCCAAGTCCATCGGTGTCGGCCAGTACCAGCACGACATCTCCGAAACTCTGCTCGCCCGTTCTCTCGGGGCCGTGGTCGAGGATGCGGTGAACGCGGTGGGTGTCGACGTCAACACAGCGTCGGTGCCCTTGCTGTCGAGGGTCTCCGGTATCGCCGGTTCGCTCGCCGAGAGCATCGTGGCGTACCGCGACCAGAACGGTCCGTTCTCCAGCCGTAGCACCCTCAAGGACGTACCGCGCTTGGGTCCCAAGGCTTTCGAGCAGTGCGCCGGGTTCCTGCGCATCTCCGGGGGAGAGGATCCACTCGACCGCTCCAGCGTGCACCCGGAGGCCTATCCCGTCGTGCGCCGCATCGTCGGCAAGGCGGGCGTGGGCGTGCGCGAGGTGGTGGGCAACACCGCACTCCTGCGCCGCCTCGACCCCGCGGAATTCGTCGACGAACGATTCGGGCTGCCCACTGTCACCGACATCATCTCCGAGCTGGAGAAGCCTGGACGCGATCCGCGTCCGGAGTTCAAGACCGCTACTTTCGCAGCCGGTATCGAGAAGGTCGCCGACCTGAAGCCGGGGATGACGCTCGAAGGTGTCGTGACCAACGTGGCGGCGTTCGGTGCTTTCGTCGACGTCGGCGTGCATCAGGACGGACTCGTTCACGTCTCTGCGATGTCGCACAACTTCGTCAAGGACCCGCGTGAGGTCGTCAAATCCGGCGATGTGGTGCGGGTCAAGGTGATGGAGGTCGACATCCCACGTCAGCGCATCGGCCTGAGTCTGCGGTTGGACGACGAGCCCGGTGCGAGCGGTGGCAAGGACGCACCTCGTGGGCAGCAGGGTGACCGCTCCCGCGGTACGTCCTCGAGCAAGGGCAACGGCCGTCAGAGCAATGGCGGCCAGGGCAACCGCCCGCAACGCGACCGACGCGGCGGCCAAGCAGCAACGCCTGCGGCAGGTTCCATGGCCGACGCGTTGCGCAAAGCGGGCTTCGGGAAGTAGCGCTCGGACTTTCCCGGTCGATGCCGACCCCGGCGGCGAAGAACGAGAATAGGCTGATTCGGCGATAGCCGTTGTTTCGGGCGTGCGGCGGGAAGGACGTGGAGCGCGTGAGGTGGTTGGAGCACGGTGTCGTCGAGCACGGCCGCCTTCCGTTGCTCTGCTTCCTGCTCGGCCTACTCGTGGGATTTCTGCTGATTCGCCTGAGCGTCAGAATGATTCGCGCGGATGTGAAGTGGTGGCCTGGCAACATCACCCCTGGCGGCCAGCACATTCACCATGTCGTGTTCGGAATCGTGCTGATGCTGTTGGCGGGGATCGGGCTCATCGCGGTGTACGTGGACGGGTCGCAGACCATCGGTGCCGTGCTGGCGGCGATCTTCGGCAGCGGTGCTGCCCTCGTGCTCGACGAATTTGCACTCATCTTCTATCTCCGCGACGTCTACTGGTCCGAGCAGGGCCGAACATCCGTCGATGCGGTATTCGCAGCCGTCGCCTTCACCGGGTTCCTGCTACTGGGACTTCACCCGTTGGAGCTGCTCAGCCCCGCCGATTTCCGGGCCGATCCCGATCCCTGGGTTCGCGGAACACTCGGTGTGCTGGCACTGCTCAACCTGAGTCTGTGCGTCGTCGTGCTGCTCAAGGGCAAGATCTGGACCGGGCTGATCGGGCTGTTCGTTCTGCCCATCCTCATTCTGGCCGCGGTCCGACTCAGCAGGCCGAGTGCACCCTGGGCGAGGTGGCGCTACACGAGCAGACCGAAGAAGATGGAGCGTGCGCTGCGGCGAGAGAAGAAGTGGCGCAGGCCGTTGATACGGGCCAAGATCTACCTGCAGGATGCGATCGCGGGCAAGCCCAGCATTGTTCACGCGGTCGAGGCCACCGAGGACGAGCTCGCGCGGACCGTCGTGCCTGCACCCCAGGCCGGAACCGTGGCCCAGTCCTCGGTCGGGGCGATTTCCTCGAACGCCTGACGGTCTGGCACAATAGGCGGGTTGCCTCTCGCGAGGCACACACCTCACTCGGAGTACGAACCAGTTGTGCCGCCCCGGTGGCGAGCCGCTCGGTTCCTCTGCTCAAGCGCAGAACGCAAGGATGGCACAACCGATGAACACCCTGGACTTTCTCGACAATCAGTCGCTGCGTAGCGACATCCCCGATTTCCGCCCCGGCGACACGCTGAACGTGCACGTCAAGGTTATCGAAGGCTCGAAAGAGCGTATTCAGATCTTCAAGGGCGTCGTGATTCGACGTCAGGGCGGTGGCGTCCGCGAGACGTTCACCGTTCGTAAGGTGTCGTTCGGCGTCGGCGTGGAGCGCACTTTCCCGGTGCACAGCCCCAACATCGCGCAGTTCGAGGTCCTCACTCGCGGCGACGTTCGTCGCGCGAAGCTGTACTACCTCCGCGATCTGCGTGGCAAGGCCGCCAAGATCAAAGAAAAGCGCTGACCCGGTCGTATCGACCGCTTCGAGCAGCAACCATGCCGCGTCACCGAACATCGGTGACGCGGCATGGTGCGTTGGAGCCACCGCCCTGACATTTCGGACGTACCGGTACGAGCGATGCTCGGTGAAAACGCCGCAGGCGCGGACCGACCGGCCCGCGGGCGACGGTTCCGGCTAACCTGTCCAGGTGACGCAGTCCCCACAGGATCCGACCCCACAGGGTTCGACGAACGAGCCCGACGACGAGTCTCCCCGGAACAAGCGTGCGGATCGCAAGCAGCGGTCCTTCTGGCGTGAACTTCCCATCCTCATTCTGGTAGCTCTCGTGCTGAGTTTTCTGCTTCAGACGTTCGTCGCCCGGGTCTATCTCATCCCATCCGAATCGATGGAACCGACACTGCACGGCTGCGCCGGCTGCACCGGGGACCGCATCGTCGTGGAGAAGATCGGCTATCGATTCGGCGATCCGAAGCCCGGCGATATCGTCGTGTTCCGCGGCCCCGATTCCTGGAACGACGAATTCGTCTCGCAGCGCTCCGACAATTCGGTCATCCGCGGGGCCCAGGAAGTGGGCTCTTTGATCGGAGTCGTCGCTCCGGACGAGAACGATCTGGTCAAACGCGTCATTGCCACCGGCGGTCAGACGGTCGAGTGCTGTGACGCTCAGGGACGGGTGCTCGTGGACGGAAAGCCGTTGGACGAGCCGTACATACAGATGGATTTCCCGTTCGTTCCGGACACGATGACGTGCGAGACCGAATTGAAGTCGGGCCGGTGCTTCGACCCTGTAACGGTGCCCGAGGGCAACATCTGGGTCATGGGCGACAATCGCAGCAATTCGCGAGACTCGCGGTATCACGTCACCGACGAGTTCACCGGCACCGTTCCGCTGGACAACGTGATAGGTAAGGCCGTGGCCACCGCGTTGCCGCCATCGCGAACCGGCCTCCTGGACTCGCCGGACATTCAGGGTCGATGACGGCCCGTCCTCGTCCCGCGCCTCGTGCGCGCGCATCTCTGAGCCGCTCGTCGTGGCCGCCTCGTCCCATCATCAGGAGGGCGGCGGGGCTGCGGACCATGGAATCGGCACTCGAACGCAACGGGCTCGGTCCGGTTGCGGGTGTCGACGAAGCAGGCAGGGGAGCCTGCGCGGGGCCGTTGACGGTCGCGGCGTGCATCCTGGGCTCTCGGTCGCACACTGCCCTCGCGGACCTCGACGATTCCAAGAAGCTGACCGAGCGTCGCCGGGAGGAGCTCTTTCCCCGGATCAAGAAATTGGCACTTGCGTGGAGTGTGGTGTTCGTCGACGCGGCCGAGGTCGACCGCATCGGGGTACACGTGGCGAACATCGAGGGAATGCGCCGCGCGGTGGCGGGCCTGAGCCTCACTCCCGGGTATGTCCTCACCGACGGCTTTCGGGTTCCCGGACTTCCGGTGCCGTCTCTACCCGTCATCGGAGGGGACGCCACAGCTGCCTGCATCGCTGCGGCCAGTGTCCTGGCCAAGGTGTCCAGAGACCGGTTGATGGTGCAGATGGACACCGACATTCCCGGTTACGGATTCGCCGTGCACAAGGGGTACAGCACACGTGCGCATTCGACCGCGATGACCACGCTCGGCCCGAGCCGAGAGCATCGAATGTCCTATGCCAACGTGGCTGCCGCGGCAGCCGGTCGCTCGCGTAGCGAGGTCGACGCACTGGGGCGAATGGACTGCACCGACGACGGTGCGCAATGATTGAATTTCACGCCCGACTGGAGGATGAAAGAGACCGATGAGTGCCGAAGATCTCGAAAAGTACGAAACCGAGATGGAGCTCTCGCTGTACCGCGAGTATCGGGACATCGTCGGACAGTTCAACTATGTCGTCGAAACCGAGCGTCGTTTCTATCTCGCGAACTCCGTCGAACTCATTCCGCACAATGCCGACGGTGAGATCTACTTCGAATTGCGGATGTCCGACTCGTGGGTATGGGACATGTACAGACCGGCTCGTTTCGTCAAGCACGTGCGGGTGATCACGTTCAAGGACGTCAACATCGAAGAGCTGGACAAACCGGATCTGCGTCTCCCCGAATAGTCCTACCCGGGTCGGATCGGCAGGTGTGCCCGGTGCCTGACGGGCGCACCTGGACGGATCCGCTCGGCAGATTTCCCGTGTGGAGTGTTCCGAAGCGCACCGATCAGCGAAAAGCTGGACAACCGACCGAATAATTCCGCGTGTTCTGTTTCGAGCAGAGGCCCGTTGCCGGGTTACGTCGAGCGCGGGAGAATCGTCGAAATGTGAACGCCGAATTCTGTTGTCTCACATAGTATTTCGATTTAATGATGCAAATAGCTTCCGGTATTCACACGTTTTCGTACCGAATGTTTTCGACCCTACGCCGATGTGAACATCGTTGGGTCTTTGCCTCGGTCCGATAATCGGTGGTAGAACTTGAATTACCACATTCTCCCAGACGCGTAAGAGGTACGAGATGGCACGCAAGACGCTTGTCCAGATGATCGACGATGTCGACGGCTCGGTAATCAAAGAAGGCCAGGGGGAGTCGATCGAATTCGGTATCGGTGGAAACCAGTACCGCATCGACTTGAATCTCAAGCATGCGAACGAACTGCACGAGCAGCTGGCTTTCTGGATCGAGCACGCCGAGAAGATTTCCGGTCGCCGCCCCCGCAAGACCGGTGCCGCGCCTGCACCGGCTCGAGGAAAGGTCGATCTGCAGGACATCAGAGCGTGGGCTCGCGAAAACGGCCACGAGGTCAGCGCCCGAGGTCGAATCAGCCAGGAAGTTCAGGCCGCCTACGAGGCTGCGCACTGACCGCCTCCCAGCCTTGATATGCCCGCTGTCTTCGGTCAGCGGTAGTTCGGTCATCGAATTCGATTACCGATTCCGTGCTTCAGCTCCGTCCGTGCAGTAATCCGGACGGAGCTTTTGCATGTTCGAACCATTTGTCGGGCGATCGACAGGGCATGAACGCCGGTAAGCACACAGGTACGACAAAACAGGTGTGTCGGCCCTGCGATTCGACGGTTCTCTCCACAGGATTGCGCGTGTCCACAGGGCAATGCGGCACCTGCACTTTCTCGGAATCACCTCCTTTCGGTCGTGTCACCGTCATGGCGACCGGATCCGGCCGTGCTGTGCGGCCGCAGAGTGGAGGAATTCGACATGCCGACCAATCAAGAACTCGGGGCCCGCGGTGAGGACCTTGCTGCACGCCATCTCGAGCACATCGGCCTGGAGGTGATCGAGCGGAATTGGCGGCATCGTTCGGGGGAGCTCGACATCATTGCGCGCGAGGGCGAGACGATGGTGTTCGTCGAAGTCAAAACGCGTTCGGGAATCGGTTACGGAACGCCGGCGGAAGCGGTGACGTACACCAAGCAGACTCGGATCAGAGGATTGGCGTTGCAGTGGCTTTCGCTTCGCGGAGGGCCGTGGGTCCACATCCGATTCGACGTGATCGCCATCGTGATCGGTCGCGGTGACGACCCTGTTCTCACTCACGTCAGGGCGGCGTTCTGATGCCCCTGGGACGAGCCCATTCGGTGGCGGTCAACGGCGTCGACGGAGTGTTGGTGGAGATCGAAGCCGATATCGGTCAGGGTCTTCCGGGGACCCATCTGGTGGGACTGCCCGATACCGCGCTGAACGAATCGCGTGATCGGGTCAAGGCCGCGGTGAAGAATTCGGGTGGTACCTGGCCGGACAGTCGAGTGATTCTCGCGTTGTCTCCGGCGACGTTGCCCAAGGGTGGCTCGGTGTACGACCTCGCGCTGGCATTGTCGGTCCTCGACGCCGCCAAGGCCATTCCGCGGGGAAGCCTGTCGGAGACGGTGTTTCTGGGGGAGTTGGCTCTGGACGGCAGGTTGCGAGCGGTCCGCGGGGTACTGCCCGGAGTGCTCGCGGTGAAGGCGGCGGGGTGGCAGCGGGTGGTGGTGCCGAGTCGGTGTCTGCCCGAAGCGGGTCTGGTGGACGGTATCGAGGTGTTGGGTGCCGATTGCCTGGCAGATGTCGTTGCGTGGCTTCGTGGTGAGCAGGCGCTGGAATCGCCCACCCCCACCGACTGGCATCAGGAGAGTTACCCGGATCTCAGTGACGTTGCCGGTCAGGCAGATGCCCGATGGGCGTTGGAGGTCGCTGCGGCCGGTGCGCATCACATCATGTTGACCGGGCCACCGGGCATCGGGAAAACAATGCTCGCGCAACGTCTTCCGGGAATACTCCCGCCGCTCACCGAGTCCGAGGCGCTGGAGGTGACCGCGATCCATTCGGTGGCGGGGCTGCTGACGAGCGCGCGACCGCTGATCACGTCACCGCCGTTCATCGCGCCACACCATTCGACGTCGGTGAGCGCGTTGGTCGGCGGAGGTACCGGTATGGCCAAGCCCGGCGCAGTCAGTCGCGCGCATCGCGGAGTTCTGTTCCTCGACGAATGCGCCGAGATGAGCATCCGGGTACTCGAAGCGTTGCGAACCCCACTCGAAGACGGTGAAATTCGGATTGCGCGTCGCGACGGGGTGGCCCGGTACCCGGCGAGGTTCCAACTCGTCCTGGCGGCCAATCCGTGTCCGTGCGCACCGGCGCGGCAGGCCGACTGCGTGTGCGCGCCCACTGCTCGCCGCAAGTACTTGGGAAAACTGTCCGGACCGCTCCTCGACCGGGTCGATCTCCGAATTCAGATGATGGGAGTCGCGACCGGGGCGCTGGTCGACGACATCGGAGAAGGAACGGCCGATATTCGCGCCCGCGTGACGGGAGCGAGGGATGCTGCCGCTCATCGTTGGTCGGAGTTCGGGTGGAGGACCAATGCGGAAGTGCCCGGACCCGCACTGCGTCAACGGTTTCGGCTCGCTCGGTCGACGCTGGCACCGATCGAGCGGGCATTGCGCAATGGATCGCTGACCGCGCGCGGCGCGGATCGTGCGATTCGGGTGGCGTGGACTCTGAACGATCTCGCCGGCGGCACCGTGCCCGGTGCAGACGAGGTCGGTGCCGCACTGGATTTTCGAGACAGGGGAGTGGCATGACCTATGACGCACGTCGGCTGGCGTGGGCGTATCTGTCCCGGGTGGCACAGGGTCCGCATCGCACGGTGACGGACCACGCCGCTGCCCACGGCCCCGAGGTCACCGCCGCAGCCGTACGCGCCGGACACTTGGGTGAGCGACTGGCAGCACGGGCTCATGTCGACACTGCAGCAGCAGATCTGGACCACATGGCCGCTCTCGGTGGACGGCTGATCACCCCTGACGACGACGAGTGGCCTGCGTGGCGTTTTCTCGGCTTCGATGGGTCCGGCCTCACCGCGGGTGTCGACACATCGCCGCCGATCGCACTGTGGGCGTTGGGAAACCGGTCTGTCGGAGCAGACACCGAACGATCGGTGTCGATAGTCGGAACCCGAGCGTCGAGTCCGTACGGCGACCACGTCACTGCCGAGATCTCCGCCGATCTGGCGCTGGACGGCTGGACCGTCGTGTCGGGTGCTGCCTTCGGTATCGATGCGGCAGCGCATCGCGCGGCACTCGGAGTCGAGGGGACGACGATGGCGGTGCTCGCCTGCGGCGTCGACCGGGCATACCCGGCGGGCCACTCCCGCCTGTTGCGTCAGATCGCCTCGAGCGGTGTCGTTCTCAGTGAATACGCGCCCGGAACCACTCCGGCCAAGCACCGGTTCCTGGCGCGCAACCGACTGGTGGCGGCTCTCGGTTCGGCGGTGGTGGTCGTCGAGGCGGGATGGCGGAGCGGGGCGCGCAACACCGCGGCGTGGGCGGCGAAACTGGGGCGCCCCGTTCTTGCGGTGCCGGGGCCGGTCACTTCTCCGACGTCGAAGGGATGCCATCGCATGATTCGTGAGGGTGAGGCCGTTCTGGTGTCGAGCTCGCACGATGTGGTGGCCGAGGCCGGGGCGCTCGGCTCGCCGGAGGAACCCCGTCCCGATCTGTTCCGGGAAATCGATGCGCTGTCCGAGACCGCACTGTTGATCTACGACGCGCTGCCGGCCACGGGAGCGTTGTCCACCCGTGAACTGTCGGAGAGTTCCGGAGTTCCGTTGTCGAAGGTCCGCGCCGCGCTACCGGTGATGGAGATGGACGGCTTCGTGAGCAACGACGAGACCGGGTGGGCCCGGGTGGTGCGCGGCTGAGGTGACGGCCCTACCGAGGCCCGGTGAAGGTAGGGTGTTAGGTAATGCTTAGTCGGTGCAGTGAGCATCGGCGTCGTTCGCTCGAAGAGGGGTCTGTAGTGCCGCGTAAGAAAACCACGTTGACCGTAGTGCGCACGGAAGCGCTGACCCCGCACATGCACCGGGTGTATCTGGGTGGTCCAGGCTTCGAGGAGTTCGACGCCATCGATAAGACCGATGCGTACGTCAAGCTGTTCTTCGGAACCGAGGACGAACCGATCATGCGGACCTACACCGTTCGATCCGTCGACACCGACGCGCGGGAAATCGCCATCGACTTCGTGGTGCACGGCGACGAGGGCGTCGCCGGACCGTGGGCCACACGCGCGAAGCCGGGCGACGAGATGTCGTTCTTCGGGCCGTCGGGGGCATACGCGCCTCGCCCCGACGCCGATTGGCACCTGTTCGCAGGCGACGAATCGGCTATCCCGGCCATCTCGGCTGCGGTCGAGGCCCTCCCGGAAGACGCCATCGCCAAGGTGTTCATCGAGGTCGGCGATCGTCACGACGAGATCTACATGGAGACTCTCGCAGTCGTCGACGTCACCTGGGTGCACCGGGGCGCGTCGTCGAACGAGATCGGCGACGACCGGGCCGGAGACAACGCACCGCTGATCGAGGCCGTCAAGAACACCGAATGGTTACCCGGGCAAGCGCAGGTGTTCGTCCACGGTGAGGCGCAGGCCGTCATGCACAACCTCCGTCCGTACATTCGCAAGGAACGTGGGGTCGGGGCCGAGTGGGCGTCGATCTCGGGTTACTGGCGTCGGGGGCGGACCGAGGAAACCTTCCGAGCCTGGAAGCGTGAGCTGGCACAGGCGGAGGCGGGAGTCGACGCCTGATCGCGCACCGACGTCCACCCGACGGCGTGTCCGGTTGTCGAGCGAGACGTCAGCGCCCAAGCTGAGCCGATGACCGATTCGCTGCCGCCGCACCTGGAGGTGCACGTCGAGGAGTTCGCCGAACACCTGCGCCTCGGACGGGAACGGTCGGAGCACACCATCCGGGCCTACGTTGCCGACGCGCGTTCGTTACTGGCGCACCTGGCCGCGTCCTCACCGGGCGCGACGATCGCCGATCTGGATCTGCGTGTCGTGCGCTCGTGGTTGGCGGGGTACTCGGCGGCCGGCGCGGCCCGGACATCGATGGCCAGGCGCACCTCGTCGGTGCGAACGTTCGGGGCGTGGCTCGAACGGGTCGGGGCTGTGAAGGTCGGTCCCGCGCAGCGTCTCGCGTCCCCGTCGGGTCACCGCACCCTGCCCGGAGTGCTGCGTCACGATCAAGCGACGCGAGCGCTGGACGCTGCCGAGTCGGGTGCCTCCGAACTCGATCCCATAGCGCTGCGCGATCGACTCGTCGTCGAACTGTTGTATGCGACCGGGGTCCGCGTGGGGGAGCTGTGCGGTCTCGATGTCGACGACGTGGACACCGATCGACGAGTCGTTCGGGTGGTGGGCAAGGGCAACAAGGAACGGTCGGCACCGTACGGTCTGCCGGCCGCGCAGGCACTCGACGCCTGGCTCACCGACGGCAGGCCTGCCCTGGCCGTCGATCGATCCGGACCGGCCCTGTTGCTCGGGCGTCGGGGTGGACGACTCGACCAGCGACAGGCCAGGTCGGCGGTGCATGCTGTGCTGGAGACAGTCCCCGGCGGCCCCAGCCTGGGACCGCACGGCCTGCGCCATACAGCAGCCACGCATCTGCTGGAAGGAGGTGCCGATCTCCGGGTGGTGCAAGAACTGCTCGGACATGCATCTCTTGCCACGACGCAGATCTACACTCACGTATCCGTCGAACGGTTGCGGGCGGTGCACGATCAGGCGCATCCCAGAGCATGAGCGTCGAGCTGGGCGGCGCATCGTTTGGTAGCGTCTGCCCAGGATCGACTACACCGAATACGGGGGACCGTGGACCGCGACCGACCGCAAGGTAAATCGGAGCCGTGGTTGACGCATGGCCACAGTGCGCCGGTGAACGGGGCACGACCCGGCAGTGCAGTCGACGGCAGTGCAGTCGACGGCCGGGGTGACGATGCCGCCGGATCCGCACCGTCGGAACCGATGTCCACTCCGCGCTCTACGCCCCGGCAGCCCCCGCCGTGGCAGACGCCCGATTCTGCGCAGCGACCTCCCGTGCCCCCGCGGTACAACCCGCCCGTGCCGCTTCGACCGGGCCCGCCGGCCGCCTATCCCGAGGCACAGATGCCGCCCGTTCCGCCCGTCGGGGACGATCGGTCGCAGGCCCAGCCGGCCCAGCAGGCACCCTGGTCCGCGCAGCCGTGGGCAGGTGCCCCGAATCCGTATCGTCCGAGCAGTCAGGACCTGGGTGCCGAATCGCTGCTGAAACGACCCAAGCGCACCTCGTCGTCGGGGTGGCGTCGCGGTGTGCACCGGTTGACCGGTGGCGTCATCAACCCCGGCGAGTCGACGGCCGAGGAGCGCTACCGCAACCAGGTCGATCGCATACGCCAGCCGGTGCTGGGGGACTACCGCATCGCGTTCCTGTCGCTCAAGGGCGGGGTCGGCAAGACGACGACCACTCTGGGTCTGGGGTCGACGTTCGCGTCGCTGCGCGGAGATTGCGTCATCGCCGTCGACGCGAACCCGGATTTCGGGACACTCGGAGAGCGGGTACCGCGTCAGACCGCGTCGACTGTTCGCGACTTGTTGGCCGCAGCCCCGAACATTCGCCGGTATTCCGACATTCGCGCTCATACCTCGCAGGCACCGAGCCGACTGGAAGTGTTGGCCGGTGAGCGGGATCCCTCGGCGTCGGAGATGTTCGGCGAAGAGGACTATCGCGCGGTCATCGACATGCTGCAGGTCTATTACAACCTGATCCTCACCGACTGCGGAACCGGCATCATGCACTCGGCGATGAACGGGGTGCTGCAGCTGGCCAATGCGCTGGTTCTGGTCAGTTCGCCGGCCGTCGACGGGGCACGCAGTGCAGCCGCGACTCTGGACTGGCTGGAACTGCACGGATACGGCCATCTGGTCGAGCGCACGGTCGTGGTGATCAGTTCGGTCCGACCTGGTTCGTCCGCGGTCGACATGAACTTGTTGCAGCAGCACTTCCTGGAACGCTGCCGCGCGGTGCTGGTGGTTCCGTTCGACGAGCACCTCGCCGAGGGGGCCGTGGTCGATCTCGAGAAGCTGCGTCCCCAGACCAGGAGCGCTTTCGTCGAGCTTGCCGCCATGGTCGCGGACGACTTTCCTGCCGCGTCCGGTCGTCACTCCGGCCCTGCGCGCTGACCGTCACCGAACCGGCTCCGGCACGGGTTTCAATCTGATCGGACGGGCACGCACCAGGGCAGTCGGATCGAGGTATTCGCGGCCCCGCTTGATGCCCCAATGCAGGCATGTCGCCGTGCAGCCGTCGTGTCCCGACGTCAGCGAACCCAGGACTTGGCCGCGTCGTACTCGTGCTCCGGCCCCGACCGCCGCCGTCACGGGTTCGTACGTCGATCGAAGTCCGCCCGGATGGTCCACCGACACCACCGGCTTACCGGCCACGACGCCCGCGAACACGACCGTGCCGTCGGCGACGGCCAGAACCGAGGTGCCGTCCGCCGCGGCGAGGTCGACCCCGCGATGGCCGGGGAGCCAATCGTGTTCCGGGCGGTCGAACGGTGTCACGACGCGAGGGTGCGGCCGAATCGGCCACGCGAACGAGTCCGATTCGGCTGCCGCGGCCGGCGTGGTCAGCATGATCGCGGCAAGAACGCAGGCGATGCAGCCGGTACGAAGAGTGTTCACTCGTCGACGATGGCCTGTGAATGTGCTGGAAAACGAGGCCCGGCACGAATTGTGGACAACCGAAAGATTCGTCCACAGGCACCGGAATCTCTTGACAGTCGGGCCTGGTTATGACGGGGGCCGCCGCAGGTCTACACTCCTTGTTGCGGCCTGTGCGTGCACGGGTCGACTTCGCGCGTCCGCGTCATCGTATCGACTGCCTCGGCAGAGTTCACGATACGAGAACCGGTTGTCGGCGGTCCTGATCCCCCTGTGGTTCAGGTCCGACAACTTCGGCGGTCGCCAGGGCAGAGGTCACCGACACTCTGCGTCAACCGAACCATGAAAGAGAGTTATTCAGCCATGGCTGTAGTAACAATGAAGCAGCTGCTCGACAGCGGCACACACTTCGGACACCAGACCCGTCGCTGGAACCCGAAGATGAAGCGATTCATCTTCACCGACCGCAACGGCATCTACATCATCGACTTGCAGCAGACTCTGACCTTCATCGACAAGGCCTACGAGTTCGTCAAGGAGACGGTCGCCCACGGCGGCACCGTTCTGTTCGTCGGCACCAAGAAGCAGGCACAGGAGTCCATCGCCGCTGAGGCAACTCGCGTGGGCATGCCCTACGTGAACCAGCGCTGGCTCGGTGGCATGCTCACCAACTTCCAGACCGTGCACAAGCGCCTGGTCCGCCTCAAGGAGCTCGAGGCAATGGAGCAGACCGGTGGCTTCGAGGGACGCACCAAGAAGGAAATCCTCATGCTCACGCGTGAGATGACCAAGCTCGATCGCACCCTCGGCGGCATCCGCGACATGGCCAAGGTTCCGTCGGCCATCTGGATCGTCGACACCAACAAGGAGCACATCGCCGTCGGCGAAGCGCGCAAGCTGAAGATCCCGGTCATCGCGATCCTGGACACCAACTGCGATCCCGACGTGGTCGACTACCCGATCCCGGGTAATGACGACGCGATCCGTTCCGCTGCGCTGCTGACCAAGGTCGTCGCATCCGCAGTGGCCGAAGGTGTGCAGGCCCGTGCAGGCCAGAACACCGCAACCGACGCCAAGCCCGAGGTCGGCGCAGGCGAGCCGCTCGCAGAGTGGGAGCTCGAGCAGCTCGCACAGACGTCCCCGGCCGCTGACGCTCCGGCAGCAGAGGCTCCCGCTGCCGATGCGCCGGTCGCCGACGCCCCGGCAGCAGAAGAAGCACCGGCAGCAGAAGAAGCACCGGCCGCTCAGGCTTGATCGAATTCGGTCCCGGTTCACCCTCAAGGGTGGGCCGGGGCCGCTTCGGTATGTCAGGGTTGTGATCGGTCCGGCTCCACAGCGAGCCCGTCGATCACGCTTCGAGAACAGCACTTTCGTCAACGCCCGTATTCAGACTTTTGAGGAGGCTCGCCCACGATGGCGAACTACACTGCCGCCGACGTCAAGCGGCTCCGCGAGCTCACCGGCTCCGGAATGATGGACTGCAAGAACGCACTCGCCGAGAACGACGGCGACTACGACAAGGCCGTCGAGTACCTGCGTATCAAGGGTGCCAAGGACGTCGGCAAGCGCGCCGAGCGCAACACCGCCGAAGGCCTCGTCGTCGCCGAGGGTGGAGTGCTCGTGGAGATCAACTCCGAGACCGACTTCGTGGCCAAGAACGACGAGTTCCAGACGTTCGCCGCGTCCGTCGCGGCGACGGCTGCAGCAGGCGAGCCTGCTGATGTCGACGCTCTCAAGGCACTCGACCTGAACGGCAAGACCGTCGAGACGGCTCTGAACGAGTTGTCGGCCAAGATCGGCGAGAAGCTCGAAATTCGCCGCGTCGTGTCCTACGACGGCAACACCGCGACCTACCTGCACAAGCGCAGCGCGGACCTGCCGCCTGCCGTCGGCGTGCTGGTCGAGTACACCGGTGACGGCGACGCCGCCGGCGATGCTGCGCGCGCTGCCGCGATGCAGATCGCAGCGCTCAAGGCCAAGTACGTCACCCGTGACGAGGTTCCCGAGGATCTGGTCGCCGCCGAGCGTCGGATCGCAGAAGAAACCGCGCGCGAAGAGGGCAAGCCGGAGCAGGCTCTGCCGAAGATCGTCGAAGGTCGCGTCAACGGATTCTTCAAGGACGTCGTTCTCACCGAGCAGAAGTCGGTTCAGGACGGCAACAAGACCGTCAAGGCCATCCTCGACGAGGCCGGCGTGACCATCACCCGTTTCTCCCGATTCGAGGTCGGCGCCAGCTAGTCTGCGCTCGATCCGATCGAGGCGATGCCGTTCATTCGATTTCATCGAGTGGACGGCATCGTTCGTGCGCGAGGCAGGTCGGAGCCGTGTCCACCGATCGGGTGCCGATAGGGCAGGATGATCGGTGAGTAAACCGTAGTGTTCGACGAGTACCGAGGAGAGCTATGACCGATCCGGCCCCTGACCGTCCCGGGTTCCGACGCGTGATGCTCAAACTGGGTGGGGAGATGTTCGGTGGTGGCCAGGTGGGGCTCGATCCGGATGTCGTGAACAACGTTGCCGAGCAGATCGCCGAGGTGGTGGCCACCGGAGTTCAGGTTGCCGTGGTGATCGGTGGCGGAAACTTCTTCCGCGGTGCCGAATTGCAGCAGCGGGGGATGGACCGATCTCGCTCGGACTACATGGGCATGCTCGGCACGGTCATGAATTGTCTTGCGCTGCAGGATTTTCTGGAAAAGCAGGGTGTTGCCACCAGAGTCCAGACCGCTATCACGATGGGCCAGGTGGCCGAGCCGTACCTCCCGCTGCGCGCGCGACGGCATCTCGAGAAGGGGCGTGTCGTCATCTTCGGCGCAGGTATGGGCATGCCGTACTTCTCGACGGACACCACGGCGGCGCAGCGGGCGCTCGAGATCGGTGCCGAGGTGCTGTTGATGGCCAAGGCCGTCGACGGTGTCTACTCGGCCGATCCACGGCTCGATCCCGACGCGACGATGTTCGACACGATCACCCACCGAGAAGCCCTCGAGCGAGGCCTCAAAGTTGCCGACGCGACTGCCTTCAGCCTCTGCATGGACAATCAGATGCCGATGTTGGTGTTCAATTTGCTGATTCAGGGAAACATTGCTCGCGCCGTGTCGGGCGAGAACATCGGCACGCTGGTCACGTCGTGAATGCCGCCGACGCGACCGCGAACGAACCGAGAACGAAGACGATGGAGGACAGATCGTGATTGACGAAGCTCTCTTCGACGCCGAAGAGAAGATGGAAAAGGCCGTATCGGTTGCCCGTGACGATCTGTCCTCGATCCGCACCGGGCGGGCCAACCCGGGAATGTTCTCGCGCATCGTCATCGAGTACTACGGTGCCCCGACGCCGATCACCCAGCTGGCCAGCATCAGCGTGCCGGAGGCGCGATTGGTGGTGATCAAGCCGTACGAGTCGAATCAGCTCGGGCCGATCGAAACCGCTATCCGCAATTCCGATCTCGGCGTCAACCCCACCAACGACGGCAACCTGATTCGTATCGGCGTGCCGCAGCTGACCGAGGAACGACGCCGTGAGTTCGTCAAGCAGGCCAAGGGCAAGGGCGAGGACGCCAAGGTGTCCATTCGCAACGTGCGCCGCAAGACGATGGAAGAGCTCAAGCGCATCCAGAAGGACGGCGAGGCGGGCGAGGACGACGTCGTACGTGCCGAGAACGAGCTCGACAAGACCACCGCGAAGTACACCGCCTCGGTCGACGAACTGGTCAAGCGCAAAGAGGGTGAATTGATGGAGGTCTGACCTCCTTCGATAGTTGCGCAACACGGTGGAACGACGATGAATATCGAGGAGTTGACGACAGTGGTGGGACCGGATCGGCAGGAGGGCAGCGGCACGCCCGCTGGCTCGTCCGGGGTCGCCGCCACGAAGTCCGCCGGCAAGGCGGGTCGAAATCTGCCTGCCGCGATCGGCGTCGGCGGCAGTTTGGGTATCGGGTTGATCCTCGTGCTCGTGTTCGTGCCGCTGGTATGGATCGGTGTCGTAGCCGTGGCGTTGGCCGTCGCGACGTACGAGGTGTCCAAGCGGCTCCGCGAGGGCGGTGTTCTCGTTCCGCGCATCCCGCTGATCCTCGGTGGTCAGGCCATGATCTGGCTGGGCTGGCCGTTCGGTGCCGTCGGAGTGCTCAGTGCGGCTGTGGGCACCGTCGTGGTCTGCATGGTGTGGCTTTTGCTGAGACAAGGCTTCGGTACTGCTCCCAAGAACTATCTCGAAGAACTCTCCGTCACCGTTCTGGTGGCGTGTTGGCTACCGCTGTTGGCCTCGTTCGCCGTTCTGATGGTCCTGCAGGACAACGGTGCCGGTCGCATCCTGGTCTTCGTCATCGGCGTCGTGTGCTCGGATGTCGGTGGTTACATCGCCGGTGTGCTGTTCGGCAAACACCCGATGGCGCCGGCCATCAGCCCGAAGAAGTCCTGGGAAGGGCTGGTCGGATCGCTCATCTTCTGCGTCATCGGTTGCCTGCTGACGGTGACCCTGATTCTCGAGGCCAACTCGATGATCGGTGTCCTGCTGGGAGTCGTGCTTGTCGTGACGGGAACTCTGGGCGACCTCATCGAATCGCAGGTCAAGCGCGACCTTCGAATCAAGGACATGGGCTCGTTGTTGCCCGGCCACGGCGGCATCATGGACAGACTCGACTCGTTGCTGCCCTCTGCATTCGTTGCGTGGCTCGTCTTCACCGTGTTGCTCTGACCGACTCCGCCGGACGATGAGCGGTGATCGCGGCGGGGTGATTCCCAGTCCCAACATCTGGCACTGGCCGCATCTGTACGAGGCGGAGAACAGGGCTCAGGACGTCGACGGCGCTGTGTTCGCGACCATTCGATCGACCGTCGATTGGACGGCCGAGAACGTCGTGGACGTGGGCTGCGGCAGCGGTTTCCATCTTCCGATGTTCGCTGCGGACGCCCGGTACGTCATCGGTGTGGAACCGCACGCCCCATTGGTGGCCGCAGCCCGCACGCGCGTCGAGTCACTTGCGAACGTCGACGTGCGTGCGGGTAGAGCGGACGCGCTGCCCGTCGACACAGGTTCGGTCGATCTCGTCCACGCGCGAACCGCGTATTTCTTCGGCCCCGGCTGCGGCCCGGGTATCAGCGAAGCGATGCGAGTTCTGCGGCCCGGAGGGGCGTTGGTGGTCGTGGACCTCGACGCGACGGCGTCTCCGTACGGGGACTGGATGCGTGCGGATCTCCCGCACTACGATCCGGCGGCCGTCGAGGCGTTCTTCGATGCCCAGGGATTCGAGATGCGACGCGTCGACACGAGGTGGGCGTTTCCCGACCGCCGGGTTTTGCGGGATGTGCTGGGAATCGAGTTCTCACCGCGGGTAGCGCGCGCTGCGGCACGGCAGGTCGACGGCCTCACCCTGAATGTGCGCTATCGCATCCACGTTCGATACAAGCCGACCGGCGTCGAGTCGATCTGAGCCTGGCTCGGCAGCGAGCGATCAGGACGCGGCAGAGATTCCGAAGATTCGAGCCAGTTCGTTGATCTTGAGAGCCTTTGCCAGACGCGGCAGATCGCTGCCGTCCTTGACGTGAGCACCGTCGGCACCGAGAGCGTCGATGACATCGTGAGCCCAGGACACGTCGGTCGGGGAGGGGGCCAGTTCGCGGTTGACGATGGCCACCTGATCGGTGTGCATACAGAGTTTGCCTGCCATGCCCATCGAGAGCGTCAGGGCTGCATCGCGCCCGAGGATGCTGTCGTTCGCGGTCAGTGTCGGACCGTCGATGGGTCCGGGCAGTCGTGCGACGCGCGAGGAGACGACCAGTCGCGAGCGCGGGTAGGCCATGGCGAGCGGGTCGTCGCTCATGCCCGTGTCGCGTCGGAAGTCGCCGCTGCCGAAGGCGAGACGGAATGTCGAGTCCGCGCGCGCGATTTCGGTGGCGGCCTCGAGTCCTGCTGCTGATTCGACCAGCGCGAGGATCGGGGTGCCGTCGGCGAGGCGGGCGGCTGTCGCCTCGACCTGACCGCCGCCCTCGGTCTTCGCGAGCATGACCCCCACCAGGCCGGGCAGCCCGGACAACGCGGCGAGATCGTCGGCCCAGTACGGGGTCGTCGCGTCGTTGACGCGCACCCAGGCCGAGTTGCCCTCGCTGAGCCAGCGCACGACGGTCTCGCGAGCGGCAGGCTTCTTCGCTGGAGCGACTGCGTCCTCGATGTCGAGGATGACGGCGTCGACACCGGACGCGACAGCAGCGTCGAAGGTATCGGGCTTGGTGGCCGGAACCAACAGCCACGATCGTGCGCGGTCGGGTGCAACGCCGGATGCCACCGGTGTCTCCATGAAAGTAGTCACGTCATGCTCCTCGAGTGAAGTCGGGCACCGCCAACCTTATCGATTCAGAGCATCGGTGCCAGCTTCTGTACATAGTGTTCACGAACCGTGACGCTGGTTCTTCTTCGCTGCGCGCCGGACCTGCAGGATTCGGGCGCCGCCGGCCATGGCCATCACCAGCGCACCCGCGATCGCGGCCAGCAGCATGCTGATTCCGAGGGGTAGGTCGAGCTGCCAGGCGAAGATCTGCACGGTGACCGAGTCGAGGTTCTGCACGATGAACACCAGGAGGATTACGAGGACGACGGCCCCGACCACCAATCCGGTCCAGAGAGCGGCCGTGCGAGTGTGGGCTACGTCTTTGGGCGTGTGCTGCGGTTCCGGAACGTACTCCGGGTCCGGTGCGGAATGGCCGTCCGAATCCGGGGTCGTGATCGGGGCGAGTTCGCCCGACGGGGCCACCGATTCGTCGAACCCCGGCTTGGTCGACGCCGATGTGTCGAACGGTGCCTCGTTGTTGTCGTCTGCTCTGGTGGCCATGTCGATGATCCTTTCGCACGCGTGGTCCGAATGCACGCGCAATCGGTCCCGGCGTCGATACCCGTCAGGGCACCGTCGAAAACCGTCGCGAATAGGACTGTGAGCAGAACGGGTGGACAATGGTGGGTATGGAGTTGAGCCAGCAGGAACGACGCGGGGGTCGAGCATGAGTGATTCCGCAGCCGCAACGGACAGCACGACCGAGCAGAAGAGACCGAATCTTCCGCTGGTCTTCACAGCTCCGCGTCGGGGAATGCCGTCGCGTCACCTCGCCGACCTGGACAAAGAGGGCCTGCGTGAGGCAGTGAAGGCACTCGGTCTACCGGCATTCCGGGCCGACCAACTTGCGCGGCACTACTACGCGCGGCTCGAGGCCGACACCACCAAGATGACCGATCTTCCGGCCGAGGCTCGGGAGAAGGTCGGTGCCGATCTCTTTCCCACCTTGCTGACGCCGATCAAGCACTTGGCGTGTGACGACGGTGACACTCGAAAGACGCTGTGGAAGGCCAACGACGGGACTCTTCTCGAGAGTGTTCTGATGCGGTATCCGGATCGCGCGACGCTGTGCATCTCGAGTCAGGCCGGTTGCGGAATGGCATGTCCGTTCTGCGCGACCGGTCAGGCCGGCCTGACGCGGAACCTGTCGACGGCGGAGATCGTCGATCAGGTCCGTTCGGCGGCCGCAGACATGCGCGACGGCGTCGTCCCCGGCGGTCAGGGTCGTCTGTCGAACGTCGTGTTCATGGGCATGGGCGAGCCGCTGGCCAACTACAAGCGCGTCGTCGCGGCAGTGCGCAAGATCGTCTCACCAGCCCCCGACGGGCTGGGACTGTCACAGCGTTCGGTCACCGTGTCGACGGTCGGCCTTGCTCCGGCCATTCGAAAGCTGGCCGACGAGGGTCTGTCGGTGACCTTGGCCGTGTCTCTGCACACGCCGGACGATGAGCTCCGAGACACGTTGGTCCCGGTCAACAATCGTTGGTCGGTGGCGGAGGTTCTCTCCGCAGCCCGGTACTACGCCGATCAGACCGGCCGACGCGTCTCGATCGAGTACGCGATGATCCGGGACGTCAACGATCAGCCGTGGCGAGCGGACATGCTGGGCAAGAAGCTCCACAAGGCGCTCGGATCCCGGGTACACGTCAACCTGATTCCCCTCAACCCGACTCCGGGTAGCGAGTGGGATGCCAGCCCGAAGCCGGTGGAGCGGGAATTCGTTCGCCGGGTCATCGCGCAGGGCGTCTCGTGCACCGTCCGCGATACCCGAGGGCAGGAGATCGCGGCGGCGTGCGGTCAGCTCGCCGCCGAGAACTGAACCGCTAGCGGGGCTTGCGGCGGACGATGACGTCGCGCACGACGAGTCCGACCAGCGCCACGGCGAAGCCGACCAACCACAGGTCCTCGACCTTGCCGGTGTGATTTCCGATGATCATGAACAGCAGGAACGCGGCAACGACGATGGCTGCGACGCGCATCGCCTTGTTCGACTCGCCGCTCCAACCCCATGCGGCGGACGGCACCTCGGGCACCTCGTTGCGGGTATCGACGACCGGGTCGTACGAAGCGGATTCCAGTTCGGTATTTGCCACCGGTCGATCCTCTCGGGTGATGCGTTCACGTGGGTCCCGGCACGAACGGTGCCAGACGCGTTGTCGGAACAATATTGGCATACGACCGCCCGTCGTAGTGATCAGGGTTGCATCGCTCACCCAGCGCGTGTGTGGGCTCGAATGAGAGACTGCGGCAGTGACCTCCGAGCGCCTTCCCCATCGTCCGAGTCGGTCCCCGCTGAGCTATCCCCGCGACATGGTCGGTTACGGCCGCACGCCGCCGCTCGCCCAGTGGCCGGATGAGGCGAACATCGCCGTCCAGTTCGTCCTCAATTACGAGGAGGGTGCCGAGAACAACGTGCTCGACGGCGACACGAAGTCCGAGACGTTTCTGTCGGAAATGATCGGCGCACAGGCGTTTCCGAATCGACACATGAGCATGGAATCGCTGTACGAGTACGGATCCAGAGCCGGAGTGTGGCGCGTGCTGCGCGCATTCGAGAAGCGTGGGTTACCGCTGACCGTGTTCGCGGTCGCCAAGGCCATGGAGCGGAACCCGGAAGTGGTTGCGGCACTGCTGGAGTTGGACCACGAGATCGCATGTCACGGCTTGCGGTGGTTGTCGTATCAGCAGATCGACGCGAACGTCGAGCGCGAGCACATGGCGGAGGCCGTGACCATCCTGCGCGAGCTGACGGGGTCTGCGCCACTGGGGTGGTACACCGGGCGCGACTCTCCGAACACCCGATCGCTCGTGGTGGAGCACGGCGGATTCGTGTACGACTCCGACTCCTATGCAGACGATCTGCCGTACTGGGAGAAGGTGCCCCGAGACGGCGGGGTCGTCGATCACCTGGTGGTGCCGTACACCCTGGACACCAACGACATGCGTTTCGCATCGCCGGGAGGATTCTCGACGGGCGACGAGTTCTACGCGCATCTACGTGACGCCTTCGACGTTCTCTATGCCGAGGGCGCGAGTGGGAGTCCCAAGATGCTCTCGGTCGGACTTCACTGCCGGCTGGTGGGCAGGCCGGCCCGCATGGCTGCACTGGAACGTTTCCTCGATCACGTGCAGTCGCACGACAAGGTCTGGGTCGCGAAGAGAATCGACATCGCCGAACACTG
Organism: Rhodococcus sp. 05-2254-5; assembly: GCF_002258575.1. Lineage (NCBI taxonomy): Bacteria > Bacillati > Actinomycetota > Actinomycetes > Mycobacteriales > Nocardiaceae > Rhodococcus > Rhodococcus sp. 05-2254-5. Next base: position 287,005 of record NZ_NOZG01000026.1, read on the forward strand.
GCGAGCTGTGCACCCGCCAGAGGCCTGAGTCAGTCGGCCTGTCGGCACGCGGATGCCAGCGCGCTCAGATAGCGGTCGGTGAATGCTGCCTGGACGCGTCTGCCCACCGGGCCGCCGAGCTTGGTGTACCAGCGACCGGGACGCGAGAACGCCGATATGTGGGCGGTGACGGCACCGTCCGCGGGGGAGTAGTCGACGTAGAAGAGTTCTTCGCCGGACTCGGGATGCCCGTCGAGTGTTCCGTAGGCGAAACCCTGACGGTTCGCCTCGTCGATGACGTAGACCACACGACACGGAATGCGCACCGGTCCGAGTGTGAGAACGACCACCGAGTCGGGCACAGCGGTCTCGGCCTCGGAACGGACCTTCAGTCCTGCTCCTCGGTGCATGTCCCATCGCATCAACGCATCGGCCGCCGCCACGAAGTCGTCCAGCCCCGATCCCACGACCCTCGACATCGTGACGTGGTGGTATCCGGTGGGCAGTGGGCCGGCGGTGGCCCCCGCATCGTCGTAATTGAACGGTGCCGAGCGGTACTTCGAGAAGTCCATGCACCCCAGCGTGCCAGCCTGCGTCGGCACATAGGGGTTTCTCAGCCTCGGTAGGCAACAATGGACCGGTGCCAGACCATCGTGAGCGAACGACCAACTCGGATCGCCCCGAGCCGATACGTGTGCTGTTGCTGGGAAGTACCGGGTCGATCGGAACCCAAGCGCTCGACGTCATCGCCGCCAACCCGGACCGCTTCGTCGTGGTCGGGCTGGCTGCGGGCGGTGGAAACATCGAACTGCTCCGTCGCCAGATTGCGGAGACCGGTGTCCGACGGGTAGCCGTCGCCCAGCCCGAGGCCGCCGCCGAGCTCGACTTCCCCGGAGTGCTGAGTGGTCCGCGAGCAGTGACCGAGCTGGTCGAGTCGACCCCGGCGGACGTCGTGCTCAATGCCCTCGTGGGTTCTCTCGGCCTCGAACCGACCCTGGCCGCGCTGAACAGCGGTGCGCGCCTGGCGTTGGCCAACAAGGAATCCCTGGTCGCCGGAGGCGAGCTGGTTCTCGCCGCCGCAGCCCCCGGTCAGATCGTGCCAGTCGACTCCGAGCACTCCGCGCTTGCCCAGTGCCTGCGCAGCGGTTCGCGCGGCGAAGTGGATCGACTGGTTCTCACTGCATCGGGAGGTCCGTTTCGAGGGTGGAGCGAGACCGAACTGAAGTCGGTCACGCCGGAGCAGGCCGCCGCACATCCCACCTGGTCGATGGGACCGATGAACACGCTGAACTCGGCGACACTGGTCAACAAGGGTCTGGAACTGATCGAGGCGCACCTGCTGTTCGGTGTGCCCTACGAGAAGATCGACGTCACCGTGCACCGGCAGTCCATCGTGCACTCGATGGTGACGTTCGTCGACGGTTCGACCATCGCTCAGGCCAGTCCACCGGACATGAAGTTGCCGATCGGGCTGGCCCTCGGCTGGCCCGATCGAGTGCCGGACGTCGCCCGTGCACTCGACTTCACGACCGCATTCTCCTGGGACTTCGAGCCACTCGACGACCGAGTGTTTCCGGCGGTGCAGCTGGCGCGTGAGGCCGGGATCATGGGTGGGTGCATGACTGCGGTGTACAACGCGTCCAACGAAATCGCTGCAGAAGCGTTCCTGAATGACAGGATCGAATTTCCGCAGATCGTCGAGACGGTGCGCGCGGTACTGGGCGACGGCGGGCAGGACTGGTCGACGGCTCCCAGGGACGTCGACGACGTACTCGCGGCGGACTCCTGGGCCCGGGCCCACGCCCGTGAACTACTGAAACCGAAAGGCCTCTGACACATGGTGTTCGCTCTGGGTGTCGTGCTGTTCGCCGTCGGAATCGGGGTGTCGATCGCGCTGCACGAAGCGGGACACATGTGGACCGCGAAAGCGCTCGGCATGAAGGTTCGCCGCTACTACATCGGGTTCGGCCCGAAGATCTTCTCCTTCCGACGCGGCGAGACCGAATACGGCCTCAAAGCCATTCCGGCAGGCGGGTTCTGCGACATCGCCGGCATGACCGCCATCGACGAACTCGCGCCCGACGAGGTCGAGCGTGCGATGTACCGCCAGAAGACATGGAAGCGCATCGTCGTCATGGTCGGCGGCATCGCGATGAACTTCGTGCTGGGAATCGTTCTGATCTACACCCTGGTTCTCGGGTGGGGAACGCCCGACAGAGACACCCCTACGACGACTGTTCAAGGGGTCGTGTGTGTCGCGCCGACGCAGACCGAGGGTGGCGACCTGGCCGAATGTGCTGGTAGTGGGCCCGCCGCCGCCGCAGGTTTGCAACGAGGCGATGTGATCACCGCGGTGAACGGTTCGCCTGCGGAAGTCTGGTCCGACGTAGTTCTCGCTGTCCAGGCCGCAACCGGTCCCGTGGACTTGACCGTGGATCGAGACGGCATCACGCAGACGATCACGGTTCCCGTGGAGCAAGTTCAGCGTTTCGTGGTCGATCCCGAAACCGGCACGAAGACATCGACCACGGTCGGGGCAATCGGCGTCACCGGTGGCCCTCCGCCGAACATTCGGTACAACCCGATCGAAGCGGTGCCCGAGACCTTTGTTTTCACCGGGGACATCTTCGTACAGACCGGGAAAGCGTTGGTGCAGTTGCCGAGCAAGGTGGAGGCGCTGTGGGATTCGATCTTCGGTGGTGAACGAGGGCTGGACACGCCGATGAGTGTCGTCGGAGCCAGTGTCATCGGTGGCCAGGCGATCGAGAACGACAACTGGGCCACGTTCATCGGCTTGCTGGCGTCGCTCAACTTCTTCCTCGGTGTGTTCAACATCGTGCCGCTGTTGCCGCTCGATGGCGGCCATATCGCCGTGACGATCTACGAGCGCATCCGCAACATTTTCCGCAATCGTCGCGGCCTGCCCGACGGCGCGCCGGTGGACTACATGAAACTGATGCCTGTCACCTATGTGGTCATCATCGTTTTCATCGGGTTCTCTCTCTTGACGCTCACGGCGGACATCGTCAACCCGATTCAATTGTTCTAAGTAGACTCGACAGTCGTAGCTAGGAAAGAAGGCCACTGTGTCCGTGTCAGTCGGATTGGGAATGCCCGCACCGCCGGTGCCCGTACTCGCGCCACGTCGAAAGACCAGGCAGCTCCAGGTCGGGTCGGTGGGTGTCGGAAGCGAGAGCCCCATCTCGGTGCAATCGATGTGCACCACCAAGACCCACGACATCAACGCCACCCTGCAGCAGATTGCAGAGCTGACTGCGTCGGGTTGTGACATCGTTCGTGTTGCGTGCCCCACACAGGACGACGCCGACGCGTTGTCGATCATCGCCAAGAAGAGCCAGATTCCGGTGATCGCCGACATCCACTTCCAACCGAAGTACATCTTCGCGGCCATCGACGCCGGGTGTGCAGCGGTGCGCGTCAACCCGGGCAACATCAAGGAGTTCGACGGCCGCGTCAAGGAGGTCGCCAAGGCGGCCGGTGACGCGAACATCCCCATCCGTATCGGTGTCAACGCCGGCTCTCTCGACCCGCGTCTGATGAAGAAGTACGGCAAGGCGACACCCGAGGCGCTCGTCGAATCCGCGCTGTGGGAAGCAGGCCTGTTCGAGGAGCACGGTTTCGGCAACATCAAGATCTCGGTCAAGCACAACGACCCCGTCATCATGGTCGCTGCGTACGAGCAGTTGGCGGCACAGTGCGACTACCCACTGCACCTCGGTGTCACCGAAGCGGGACCGGCTTTCCAGGGGACCATCAAGTCCGCTGTTGCCTTCGGGGCCCTGCTGTCCAAGGGCATCGGCGACACCATCCGAGTTTCCCTGTCGGCACCGCCGGCGGAGGAGATCAAGGTGGGCAACCAGATCTTGCAGTCCTTCAATCTGCGCCCGCGCAAACTCGAGATCGTGTCCTGCCCCTCGTGTGGGCGCGCACAGGTCGACGTCTACACCCTCGCCGACGAGGTGACTGCGGGACTCGAAGGCATGGAGATCCCGCTACGCGTCGCGGTCATGGGCTGCGTCGTGAACGGGCCGGGCGAGGCCCGCGACGCTGACCTCGGTGTCGCGTCGGGCAACGGAAAGGGCCAGATCTTCGTCAAGGGCAAGGTCATCAAGACGGTCCCCGAAGCGCAGATCGTGGAGACGTTGATCGAGGAAGCGATGCGCATCGCCGAGGAGTTCGAGAAGGACGAGATCGCCAGCGGTGGCGCGCCGGTGGTCACCGTCAGCTGAGCGGGTACACCTGTTCGGCGTCCGGTTTGCCGCTCTGCCACCGGAGGAACACATTGTCTGGAATGATTCGCTTCAGAATCGGTGCGTACGCGGTAGGTGGGTCAGGAGGTCGGTAGGTGCTCAAGCTCCTCGGCGCGAAGCCTCTCGGTAATCGGGACGTCGCGCACGTGCTCCGGGTGCTCGACGCCGACCCCGTTGCAACCTGCATGGTTGCCGCGCGCGTGCAGGAATCGGGCCTCGATCCGAGGTCGTTCCACGGCGAGATGTGGAGCAGAGGCGGTCCGGACGAGTCGCTGTGCTTCTACGGTGCGAATCTGGTTCCGTTGCTCGGTTCCAGCGACGATCTTCGTTCTTTCGCGGACCGCGCGTGCCGCGGGCCGCGTCTGTGCTCGTCGTTGGTCGGCAGAGCGGAGTTGACGCTTCCGTTGTGGGAAATGCTCGAGACGGATTGGGGTCCGGCGCGAGAGGTACGCGGTGAGCAACCGTTGTTGGCCACGTCGGTACCGTCGTCCATCTCTCCTGATCCTCTCGTTCGGCTTGTCCGACCCGACGAGTTGGACGTCTATCTGACCGCGGCCGTTGCCATGTTCATCGAAGAGGTCGGCGTCGACCCGCGACTGAACGACGGCGGTAGGGGATACCGGCGTCGGATCGCCAGTCTCATTGCAGCGCAACGTGCCTGGGCCAGATTCGAGGACGGCCGCGTGGTGTTCAAAGCCGAGATCGGCTCGCAGTCCGGGACGGTCGGGCAAATCCAGGGAGTATGGGTGCACCCGGACCGACGCGGGCACGGCCTGGGTGCAGCCGGAACGGCGACCGTGGTGAACTCGGTCGTCCGCCAGGGGCGAACTGCGAGCCTGTACGTCAACAGCTTCAACTACGTCGCGCGCCGGGCCTACGCGAAGATCGGTCTGACGCAGGTGGCGACGTTCACCACGGTGCTGCTGGACTGAGAACGGTCGCTCGATCAGCTTGTCCCGAAACGCGATTCGTTGCCGTGGTCGACGCACCGGCCGTATTACGATGGGGCGCAATGAGATCACGTGACGCGACCTGGATGCGCGGACGGCTGGGCGTGGTGACCGTGATCGGTGCCGTCGTCGGTGCCTGCCTCACCGGGTGTACACCCAAGCCCGACGGTCCGGAGCCCGCAGCTCAGGCATTCCTCGCGGCCTTCGAGGCCAACGACATCCCCGCGGCCGCCGCCGACACCGACAAGCCGGACGCCGCGGCCACTGGGCTGAGCGAGGCGTGGACCAATCTGCAAGCGGAGGCCCTCGACGCCGAGACGACGTCGGTTCGAGTCGACGGCGACACCGCCACGGTCGGCTACACCTACCGTTGGCAGCTGCCCAAGGATCGGGTGTGGACGTACGACGGCCAACTGAACATGGGTCGGAGTGCGGGAGAGTGGGTGGTGCGGTGGACCGCCTCGGACATCCACCCGAAGCTCGGCGACACGCAGACCATGGCCTTGCGCTCGACGGCTGCACCACGCGCTCGCGTCAACGAGCGCTCCGGCACCGACGTCCTGGTGCCCGGGGTCGTACATCGAATCAAGTTCGACGCCTCGGCCGCGAACAACGTCGTGGCCTCGGCGACGGCGTTGTCGACACTGCTGACACCGTTCGACGCGTCGATCACGGCCCAATCGATCGTCGAGTCGGCGACTTCGATCGACGGCGACTACCCGGTGGCGCTGCTGAGGGACAGCGACTTCGAACCCATCTCGGCGGCGCTCACCGAGATCCCAGGAGTCACGGCGTCCGACGAATCGGATCTCGTATCCACCGACCCCACCTTCGCGCCGGACCTGGTGGGCCAGGTCAAGAAGGCCGTCATCGACGACGTCGACGGTAAGGCCGGCTGGAGCGTGGTGACCAGCAACCGCAACGGCGTCGACATCGACGTCCTCACCGACACCCCGCCCGAGCCTGCACCGTCCTTCTCGATCAGCCTCGATCGAAATATTCAGGTCGCGGCCCAACGAGCAGTGAACGCCAGGGCCGAGCAGGCCATGACGGTGGTCATTCAGCCGTCCACCGGGGCCATCCTCGCTGTGGCGCAGAATCCGGCCGCCGATCGGGACGGACCGGTCGCGTCGGCTGGCCTCTACCCACCGGGTTCGACGTTCAAGATCATCACCGCCGGGGCGGCGATCTCCAGCGGACTCGCGACCCCGGGGAGCACCGTTCCGTGCCCCGGTCGTATCGAGATCGGCGAACGAAGCGTCCCCAACTACAACGAGTTCGCCCTCGGTGACGTGACCATGAGCACCGCGTTCACCCGATCGTGCAACACCTCCTTCGCGAAGCTGGCGAGCGAGATGTCGCCCGACGCGTTGACCGTGGCCGCGTCCCAGTTCGGCGTCGGTCCGGACTACGACGTCGTGGGATTGCCGACGGACTCGGGTTCGGTCCCACCCGCCGACGAACTCGTCCAGCGCACCGAGGACGGATTCGGCCAGGGCAAGGTGGTCGTCTCGACCTTCGGGATGGCACTGGCCGCCGCCACGGTTGCCCACGGCTCCACACCGGTTCCCAATCTTCTGGTCGGACGGGAAACCGCCATCACCGGCGATCATCCACCGATAGAACCTGCCATGGTCGACGGGTTACGCGGCATGATGCGCTCGGTGGTCACCAGCGGAACTGCAGAACGGATCGCCGACCAGGGCGAGGTGTACGGCAAGACCGGGGAAGCCGAGGTCGAGGGCGGATCTCACTCGTGGTTCGTCGGGTACCGAGGCGACATCGCCTTCGCGACCCTGGTGGTACGCGGCGGCAGCTCGGACAATGCAGTCGCCGTCACCCGGGAGATGTTCGAGCAGCTTCCGCCGGGGTACTGAGCGCTACGCCGAAGGGACGGGTTCAGCCCGGCAGCAGCCCGAGTCGACGACACGCGAGTACCGCTTCGTATCGAGTATGCGAGTCGGTCTTCCGCATGACGCTGCGGAGATAGGACTTGACCGTCTCGGCGCCGATCGACAGCCGTGCTGCGACTTCGACGTTGGTGCAACCGAGCGCGACCTGCGAGATGACGTCGATCTCGCGTGGCGTCAGTGCCTGCGAGTTGCCTGTGTCGCTGTCCTGGTGCGCCGTCCGACCGAGCGTTGCTGCCAGTCGGGAGGTCACCGCGTCCAGTCTGTGCTTGACCGCCGCGTCTCCGATCGACCGAGCGAGCTCGGCCAGCTCCTCGTGCACACTGCGCAACTCTGCCGTGCGCGAGAGGTGCCCGTCCGAATTCGCCCGCGCACTGTCCATGAGGCGCACTCGGCGATCGACCTCGTCGCGGATGGCGATCTCTTGACCGAGGCGCCGGGCTGCGGCGGTCATGATGTCGCCGACTCGATCGCCGAGGGGACCGCGTTCTCGCACCGCCGCGTACATCACCATGCGCGCTGCTCCGGCGACGACAACCGGCACCGCCAGGATCGACTTGAGGCCCTCGCCGAGGACCGGCCGGTCGAAGTGATGGGTGATCGACATCGACGCGCCGTAATCACTGACGGCCGCGGGCCGACGTTGCTCCATGACCCGGCCACCGAGACCGGACCGGGGCGGGATGGCGAGCCCGTCCAGACCACGCGTGCGGGTGCCGTGAAATTCGCTAAGGTGCAGCGTCTCCGAGGACACTTCCCCGCCGAACACGACGGGCACGGCGGACATCGCGACGACCTGGCGTAGTTCGGCGCGAAGGGCGTCGCCGTCCCGGGGGCGCAACAGGCTGGAATGGACCACGACGCTTCCTTCCTCGGTTCGGGTACGTCGACGGCAATCGTGACCCAGATCATATCCGGTCGCGCGGGCGCAGATTCGGTGGCCTCGACCAGCAGCGCTGGTTCTTCTGGACAAGATTGCGGCGACTAGTCTGGACGGCATGTCTGTCACCGCCGAGAGCAAGCCCCGTCAGCCACTCGTGCCAGGCGTCGTCTCGCCCGTCCTCTCCGTGCCGAAGTCGATCGAGCGACCCGAATACGCGTGGAAGTCGACCGTGAACGAAGGCAGCGAGCCGTGGGTGCAGACCCCCGAGGTCATCGAGAAGATGCGCGTGGCGTCGAAGATCGCGGCTCGCGCTCTGCAGGAAGCGGGCCGGGCCGTGGCACCGGGAGTGACCACCGATGAGCTCGACCGTATTGCACACGAGTACATGGTCGACCACGGCGCGTACCCGTCCACGTTGGGCTACAAGGGTTTTCCGAAATCGTGCTGCACCTCGCTGAACGAGGTCATCTGCCACGGCATCCCCGATTCGACGGTGATCGAGGACGGTGACATCGTCAACATCGACGTCACCGCATACATCGACGGTGTGCACGGCGACACCAACGCGACGTTCCTGGCGGGTGACGTGTCCGAGGAGGCGCGCCTGCTCGTCGAGCGGACACACGAAGCGACGATGCGTGCCATCAAAGCGGTCAAGCCGGGGCGCGCCCTGAACGTGATCGGGCGAGTGATCGAGTCCTATGCGCACCGGTTCGGCTACGGCGTGGTGGAGGACTTCACCGGCCACGGCATCGGCACGACGTTCCACAACGGCCTCGTCGTGCTGCATTACGACCAGCCGTCGGTGGAGACCATCATCGAGCCGGGCATGACGTTCACCATCGAACCGATGATCAACCTGGGCACGATCAACGCCGAGATGTGGGACGACGGCTGGACGGTGGTCACGCACGACAAGAAGTGGACCGCGCAGTTCGAGCACACGCTCGTGGTGACCGAGACGGGCAGCGAGATCTTGACACTGCCGTGAGCGGAGCCTGCGGAGTGAACAAGAATCCGATACTGCCGTGAAAGGCGCTCTGCTGGTTGCCGGGACGACGTCGGATGCAGGCAAGAGTGTGTTGGTCGCCGGCCTGTGCCGGATGTTGGCAAGACGGGGCGTGCGGGTGGCTCCGTTCAAGGCGCAGAACATGTCCAACAATTCGGTGGTCACGCTCGACGGCGGTGAGATCGGCCGAGCGCAGGCGATGCAGGCATCGGCCTGCGGTCTCGAGCCGAGTGTCCGCTTCAATCCGGTATTGCTCAAACCTGGAAGCGACCGGACCTCGCAGTTGGTGGTGCGCGGGCGGGCGGTAGCGCAGGTGAGTGCGAGCAACTACATCGAGCATCGGCAGTCGTTGCGCGCCGTGGTGGCAGACGAATTGGCCTCTCTGCGTGAGGAATTCGATGTGGTGATCTGCGAGGGGGCGGGCTCGCCCGCCGAGATCAATTTGCGCGCCACGGACTTGGCCAACATGGGGTTGGCGACGGCGGCGTCTCTTCCGGTGATCGTGGTGGGGGATATCGATCGAGGGGGAGTGCTGGCTCACTTGTTCGGCACCGTGGCGGTGCTGTCTCCGGAGGATCAGGCGCTCGTCGCCGGGTTCGTGATCAACAAGTTCCGCGGTGATCCTGCTCTGCTGGCACCCGGTCTCGATCAGTTGCGCGCGTTGACGGGACGCCCGACGTACGGTGTCGTTCCGTTCGCCGACGGATTGTGGATGGACGCCGAGGATTCACTCGGAACCGTTCCCGATGCTCCGGTGGGGAGGCCGCGTGCACCGCACGGCTCGCAGTGGTTGCGCGTCGCGGCCGTGCGTTTGCCGAGAATCTCCAACACCACCGACGTCGAGGCGTTGGCTTGCGAGCCCGGGGTGTCGGTTCACTGGGTCACCGAGCCGTCCCGGCTCGAGGATGTGGATCTGGTGGTCGTTCCGGGCAGTAAGTCCACCGTGTCGGATCTGGAGTGGTTGCGGCGCACCGGACTTGCCGATGCGATCGCGGCACGCGGGGCTGCGGGACTTCCGGTTCTGGGGATCTGCGGTGGCTATCAGATGTTGGGCCGAACGATCCACGACACCGTCGAATCCGGAGCCGGCGCAGTCAGTGGTCTCGGTCTGCTCGATCTGTCGGTCGAGTTCGCGGCCGACAAAGTGCTTGCGCAGGTGGCGGGGCTGTCGCTGCAGTTCGGCCCGAATTCCGTGTCGGGCTACGAGATTCACCACGGCCGGGTCGCACGGAACGGCGACGACGCCTTGTTGGCCTCCGCGTCGGGTAGTTCCGAAGGCAGCCTACGCGGCAGCGTTCTGGGTACCCATTGGCATGGACTGCTCGAGTCCGATGATTTTCGTCGATCCTTTCTCGCCTGGGTGGCGGAGAAGGCGGGGCGCGCAGGATTCGAAGTTGCGTCCGACACGTCGGTCGCGGCCCTACGAGAACAGCAGTTGGATCTGCTGGCCGATCTGGTGGAAAGCAACATCGACGTCGACGCCGTTCTCGATCTGATGGAGAACGGCGTCGACGTCTCGACCAAGAAGATCGTCACGCAGATGCTTTGAGCAAGCCCATCCAACTCACGGTCGAGAAGATCCCGGTGATCACGAGCGGAACGACCACCAGCAGAAGCACGCGTGGCGTGTCGGTAAAGAACGTCCCGACGTCGGGCCACCAATTCTGCCACGTGATCACGATCGCGCCGCCTCCGAAGACGACGAGGCCGGCGAGTCCGAGCGTGAACAGACCGTTCGTGCGGAAGCGTCGATAGACGACTCCGACGAACGCCCCGACGGATCCGATCAGTAGTAGTCCGATCACCAGAGTCAGCCACTGCAGGAGCGGATTGTCGGTGGCGTAGCGGGCCAGACCGAACATGCGGATCTTCAGGCCGAAGCCGCCGGTCGCGGCTTCGACGACCGACAACAGGTAGACGATCGTGCCGAGGGCGACCGATTGTGCTACCCCCACCAATGCTGTCGCAGTGAGAAATTCGCGACGTGTGATGCTCAGGCTCAGCGCGTACGGGAAGCACTGGGTGATAGCCGTGACGTAGAAGGCAATAGCGAAGCCATAGACCGAGAACACTCCGCCGCTGAAGCTGAAATCCGAATCGCTATCCGGAACGACCGAGAAGATGCCGTAGGTGATCACGAAGACTGCGACGAGGATTCCCAGGGGCCACGCGAATGTGGTTGCCCAAGAGGTGTTGTGGACCCGAGCTACGTTCAATATGCGCTTCATGACAAGGCCTCCTCGGCGGTGGTCGACTCGTGGGTAGAGCCGGAGTGGGCAGTGGTTCGATCGATGATCAACTGCTGCAACGGAATCGGTTCGATACTGAGACCGGACGCCACGCCGAGGGATTGCTGGTGATCGTTCAGTCGTCCGTCGATCGTCGCTCGGACTGTCGAGCCGAGAGCAGTTCTGTGCAGAACTCGATGCTCTGCAGCGAACCGGTCGACAGCCTCGGTCGGGCCGGTGATCTCGAATGCTCTCTCCCGCAGATCGTCCGACTCGGCGTCGAGCAGAATTCTTCCCTTGTCGATGAGAATCACGTGCTCGATCAGATTGCTGACCTCGTCGATGAGGTGCGTCGACAGAACGACCGTTCGGGGGCTCTCCGCGTAGTCGGCCAGCAGTCGGTCGTAGAACATGTGTCGTGATACTGCGTCCAGCCCCAGATAGGGCTCGTCGAAGAACGTCAGTGGCGCTCGGGACGCGAGACCGATGACGATTCCGAGTGCCGACGTCATTCCGCGAGAGAGCTTCTTGATCTTGCGACCCAACGGGAGGTCGAAATCGCGCAGCAATTCGGCGGCGAAGTCGTTGTCCCAGTGCGGAAGAATGTGGGACGCCTGCGCGATGGCGTTCTTGACTTTCAGATCGTCGGGATACTTCTGGCTTTCCTTGACGAAGCACACGTGACTCAGAGCGCGTGGGTTTTCCCACGGGCGCTCGCCGAACACCGAGATCTCACCATCACTTTCGCGCATCTGGGCGGTCATCATCTGCATGACGGTGGTCTTGCCTGCTCCGTTGCGGCCGAGGAAGCCGTAGATCTTGTTGCGTTCGATCTCGAAACTCACGTCGTCGACTGCAGTGAACGAGCCGAACTTCTTGGTCAGGTGTGTGGCCGACGCAACGATGCGACGGGGTTCGTCGGTCGTACGGACATCGTGAATGCTCATCGCGCTGCCTCCCAGTTGTCGAGCATGGTCTTGAGTTCGTCGACGGTCATTCCGAGCTTGCGTGCCTCGGTGACGAGCGGGTCGATGTACTGACGGGCGAACAGATCGCGTCGACGGAACCGAAGTGCGTCCCGTGCGCCTGTGGTGACGAACATCCCGATTCCTCGTTTCTTGTAGACGACGCCGTCGGCGACGAGCTTGGCCAGGCCTTTGCCCGCTGTGGCCGGATTGATGCGGTGGAACGCGGCGAGCTCGTTGGTGGAGGGAACCTGTTCCTCCTCGGCGAGCGAGCCGTCGATGATCGAGTTCTCGACGAGCTCGGCGATCTGCAGGAAGATCGGCCTGCCCTCGTCCATCAGAGCCACCACCGTTGCGGTGAGGTCCGATGCCTCACTGGTTCATTACTCATGTAACTAACCATAGAACCGATGCGTGGTTCTGGCAACAGGCAGTACCGTCGTCCCCATGGAGTTCACGCATGTGAGTGCTGCGGGCGGGTCTGTTTCGATACGAGTAGCAGGACCGGACAGTCGGCACGCCGTGCTCCTGTTGCCCGGGATCGGCGATTCGGTCGATGTCTACGACTCGGTCAGCGAGCGGTTGCACAACTCGGATCTCAAAACCGTTGCGGTGGAAGACATCGATGGAGTGGGGGACGACGCTGTTCTCGCCCTACTGGACGAGCTGAAGCTGTCGTGGGTCCACCTCGTCGGGAGCGGGGCCGGTGCAGAAACGGCCTGGAGGCTCGCGGCCAAGACCTTCGGGAGGTTTGCCAGCCTCATCGCCGTGGATCGTTGCCATCCGGCAATCGCCGACGATCGGGGAGTCGTGCGCGACGCCGAATGCCCGGCAGTCGAGTTGCCGACGACGCTTGTCATCGGCAACTCCGCGATGCGTCCGGCCGCCGACAACAGCGGCCGCTTCGTCTACTCGGACTTCCGGGTCGTAGCGCTCGACGGTGTCGAACATGTCGCGGCCGACGCCCCGGCTGCGCTGGCCACGGAGATAGTGCTCCGCACCAGCCCCTGGTGACCGAAAACTACAGTTCGAGGCCCAGGAGCGCGTTCTCGACCACCTCGGGCAGTCCCGGATGAATCCAGTACTGACCGCGGGCCATGTCCTGGGCGGATAACCCGAAGCTCATCGCCTGGATGAGCGGCTGGATAAGCGTGGGGGCCTGAGCTCCGATGATGTGGGCCCCGAGTATCTTGCCGGTGCCCTTCTCGGCGATGATCTTGCACAGCCCCTCGCTGTCCTCCATCGCCCAGCCGAAGGCGACGTCGCCGTAGTTCTGGACCTTCACCGTGATGTCGAGCCCTGCGTCTCGGGCCTGTTCCTCGGTCATCCCCACCTCCGCGATCTGCGGGTCGGTGAACACGGCAGCGGGAACGAATCGGTGATCGTAGGTACGCAACGCCGACGTGTCGCCGTGCCAGGCGTCCTGCAACAGGTTGTACTGGACCACGCGCGCTTCCTGATTCGCCACATGCTTGAGCTGATACGGCGAGGAGACGTCGCCCAGTGCGAACACGCCCTCGGCGGTGGTGCGGCCGAACTCGTCGACCGTGATGCGGCCCTCGTCGTCCAGCTCGATCCCAGCAGCACCGAGATTCAGTCGGTCGCCGTTGGGCTGCCGGCCGACGGCCACGAGGAACGCGTCTCCGAGGACCTTGGTGCCGTCCGCAAGTTCGACGCCGTGCAGTCCGCCCTCGGAAATCCCGCGCGTGTCACCGGAATCGAGGTGAACGTCCCACTTGGCCCGGGCGAGCTCGGTGAATCGTTTCGCGATATCGGCATCCAACGCGCGCAGCAGTGAATCCTTACGGGCGACGATCGATACCCTCGATCCGAGTGCGGAGAACACGTGCGCGAATTCGGCTGCGATGTAACCGGATCCGAGGATCACGAGGTGTTCGGGCAGTGCCGGTAGGCGCATGACGTCGTTGTTGGTGTGGTAGGTGACACCGGAATCTTCGATCGATTGCGGCACGGTGGGACGTGAGCCGGCCGCGATGACGATCTGGTCCGCCGTGATGGTCGTACCGGTTCCGGTGTCGATGGTGCGCGGGGCGACGAAGCGTGCGTGACCCTCGAACAGCGTGACGTTGGGGCTGCCCTCGGCGCGGTATCGCTTGCCGCCCTCGGAGATGGGGTCGATACGTCCGAAGACCCGCTCGACGATGTCCGGCCAGCGGACCGTGTCGACGTGCGCATCGATGCCGTACTTGGAGGAATCTCGCACCGTACGAGCCACCTCGGCCGCGTACACGTACATCTTGGTGGGGATGCAGCCGACGTTGAGGCACGTACCGCCGAACGTCGCATTCTCCTCGATCAGGGCGACCTTCTTGTCGTCGAACCTCTGATCGACGATCGAGTTTCCCGAGCCCGAGCCGATGATGACGACGTCGAAATGTTCTGTCATGAAATGTGTCCGATCTCGGTGTGGTCCTTGCCCGACGCGTGGTCGGTCTTCTCTCCCCGGTGCAACCACTCGAGCCATTCGTCCATTTCCTCGAAGGCCCGTGAGCGAGGGCCCTCGGTGGACAGGAAGACGTCGTGGCGTGCGCCCTCGATGGGGACGATCGAGGTTCGATCACCCAGGCAGCCGGCCCAACGGGCGATTTGCCGGACATCGAGAACGGCATCGGCCGCGTCGACGGCCGAGCTGTAGCGGCGGGAGAAATGCGTCACCTTCGAGCGAAGGATCAACGACGGAATTCCGATATCGAGGCCGCGGTGCAGCTCGGCATGCCCGTGCCGGACCGCACGGATCCAGCCGAAGGTGATGGGGAAGCCGGCGAGGGGTTTCCAGTCCAGGTCGTAATCCCACTCGCCCTGCTCCGATGCCGCGAGGGAAAGGCCGTAGGTATCCAAGCCGCCCCCGGGGACCGGCGTCTTTGCCCGAAATCTGCCGATCACGTCGATCGCCGCGGTACCGACGCTACGTATCGCCGGCGGGCCCTGCAGGTCGAACCAGGGGCTGTTGAGGACGACGCCTGCCAGGCCCAACCCGGACGAGCCGCCCTCCTGACGGTTGAGACGGTTGAGCCACAGCGGCAACACGAGGCCACCGGTGGAGTGCGCCATCAGCAGCACCGGCGCGTCCGCGCGCTCGGCGCGGACCAGGCTCAGCGCCTCGTTCAGCTCGGCGTCGTACATCGCCAGATCGGTCACAAAGTGTGCGGTCTGGCCCTCACGGCGCGATCGTCCGCACTTGCGCAGGTCGAGCGCGTAGAACGCGTATCCCTTCTCGGCGAAATGCTCGGCGATGTGTCGCTGGAAGAAGTAGTCGGTGAATCCGTGGACATAGATCACCGCGCGGTCGAAGTTGGCGACACCCGGCGGTTGATACCGCACCAGAGTGGCCTCGACCTGGCCCTCGCCGTCCGGATCGTCTCCGAGTGGGATGGTCGTCTGTTCGTAGCCGTCGCCGAGGACATCGGGAACCCAGGTAGTCACAGATCACAACTGTAGTGGGCGCCGCCGACAGCGTCCGAGGAGCACAATCGAGAGCAGGTTGACGTGGTGTCCGATGGGGTAGGCCCAGCTAGTAACCTGACCGCATCGGGTGAGTAACCCTCTACAGAAGAGTTCTCGGACCGATACCGCCACCGGCCGAGACCTTTACAGACAAGGAAGTCGATTCTCCAGTGTCCACAGATGAGCAGGGTAAGCGGATCAAGACCGACGTCGTTCTGGTCGGTGCCGGAATCATGAGCGCCACCCTCGGTGCGCTGCTCCGTCAGCTCGAGCCGAACTGGTCGATCGACGTCTACGAACGTCTCGACGCCGCAGCGGCCGAGAGCAGCGACGCGTGGAACAACGCGGGCACCGGGCATTCGGCGCTCTGCGAGCTCAATTACACGCCGCAGAACAAGGACGGCAGCGTCGATATCGCCAAGGCGCTCAACGTCAACGAGCAGTTCCAGGTCTCGCGGCAGTTCTGGGCCCACGGCATCGAAACCGGCGTCCTCTCCGACGCCAAGAACTTCATCAACCCGATCCCGCACGTGAGCTTCGTGCACGGCGAGGACAACGTGAAGTACCTGCGGGCGCGCTACGAGGCGCTCGTCGGCAACCCCCTGTTCGCCGGCATGGAGTACATCGATTCCAAGGACGAGTTCACCGCGCGACTGCCGCTGATGGCTCGTGGCCGTGACTTCTCCGATCCGGTTGCGCTCAACTGGAGTCAGGAAGGCACCGACGTCGACTTCGGTGCACTCACCAAGCAGCTGCTTAACTACCTGTCCGCGGCGGGTGGCACCGTGCACTTCGGGCACGATGTGCGCAACATCACCAAGCAGTCCGACGGCACGTGGGACGTCAAGGTGGCGAACCAGCGCACCGGTGCCAAGAAGACCGTCAACGCCAAGTTTGTGTTCGTCGGGGCGGGCGGCGGCGCGCTGCACCTGCTGCAGAAGTCGGGCATCGCCGAGATCAAGGGCTTCGGCGGGTTCCCCGTCAGCGGCGAATGGCTGCGGTGCACCAACCCCGAGCTGATCGAGCAACACTCGGCCAAGGTGTACGGAAAGGCCTCGGTGGGAGCACCGCCGATGTCGGTGCCGCACCTCGACACGCGCGTCATCAACGGCCAGCAGGGATTGTTGTTCGGACCGTACGCGGGATGGTCACCGAAGTTCCTCAAGCAGGGCAAGATCACCGATCTGCCCGGCTCGGTCAAGCCGGGCAACCTGATGTCGATGCTCGGCGTCGGCGTCACCGAGCTCGGGCTCGTGAAGTACCTGGTGAGCGAGTTGGCTCAGTCGCAGGCCGATCGGGTCGAGACTCTGCGGGAGTTCGCGCCGACCGTCGTCGCCAAGGACTGGGAGCTGGTCACGGCCGGTCAGCGTGTGCAGGTGATCCGGAAGAAGGGACGCGGTGGCGTTCTCGAGTTCGGCACCGCTGTGGTCAACGCTGCCGACGGCAGCATTGCGGGCCTGCTCGGTGCCTCTCCCGGCGCATCGACAGCCGTACCGGCCATGCTGGACGTGCTGCAGCGGTGCTTCGGAGACAAGTACGACGCGTGGCAGCCCAAGCTCAAGGAAATGGTCCCGTCCCTGGGGGTCAAACTGGCTCAGAACAGCTCGCTGTTCGACGAGGTCTGGGCCTGGACCTCGAAGACGCTGGAGCTGGAAAGTTCGCGTGAGCTCGCACAGCACACGGGTGTGTGATAGCAAAAGGTATGAATACGCAAGCAGCAGCTCTCAAACGATCGTGGGCACTAGACCTGTCCAACAGCACGTTGTACGACCTGTTGAAGCTGCGTGTCGAGGTGTTCGTGGTCGAGCAGGCATGCGCCTATCCGGAGTTGGACGGACGCGACCTGCTGACCGAGACGCGGCACTTCTGGCTCGAACGAGATGGTGAAGTGGTGTGCACTCTGCGTCTGCTCGAAGAGCACGACGACGGCGAGAAGGCGTTCCGTATCGGCCGCCTGTGCACCCAGCGTTCGGCCAGGGGACAGGGACACACCACACGAATTCTGCGGGCCGCCCTGGCCGAGGTCGGTTCGGCACCGTGCCGGATCAACGCGCAGAGCTACCTCGTCGACATGTACGCCAAGCACGGCTTCCTGCCCGACGGCGAGGAAGTACTCGAGGACGGTATTCCGCACACTCCGATGCGTCGCGGTGGCGGCACCGCCTGGAGCGAGGCGTAACAGCCCGTTCGGATCCGAAGCTACGAATGCCACACACGTCCAGGCGTGTGTGGCATTCGTTCGTTCGGCGGTAGTGTTCCGTTCGAAGTCGAGTGCGGAGAAGTCCTGTGAGAATCAGGCGCGGTCCCGCCACTGTGATCAGGAGTGTTCTCCTGTCAGCCAGATCGCCGCCCGGCTTCGTGTAGTCCACCGAACGCTCGGCGCGGAACTCCGAGCACGAAGGGAATTGGTTGTGCAGCGAGAGAGCAGTGTCCCCGAACCGGGGTATCCGTTCAGTGCGATCGTCGGTCAGGATCAGCTGCGGTTGTCGTTGATCCTGTGCGCGGTGCACCCCGGTATCGGCGGTGTGCTGGTGCGCGGCGAGAAGGGGACCGCGAAATCGACGGTGGTTCGGGCGCTCGCAACTCTGCTGCCTGCCGTCGAGGACGAGGACGGTGCCCGCCCGGCCAAGCTGGTCGAGCTTCCGGTGGGAGCGACCGAGGACCGCGTGGTGGGGTCCATCGACCTCGAGAAGGTACTGCGCGACGGGGAACGAGCATTCCAACCCGGCCTGCTCGCAGCGGCACACCGCGGCGTGCTCTACGTCGACGAAGTGAACCTGTTGCACGACCATCTCGTGGACGTCCTGCTCGACGCGGCGGCGATGGGTCGCGTACACGTCGAACGAGACGGCGTATCGCATTCTCACCCAGCACAATTCGTCCTCGTGGGCACGATGAATCCCGAGGAGGGTGAGCTCCGGCCACAGTTGCTCGACCGATTCGGTCTGGCGGTCGAGGTCACCGCGTCGCGTGATGTGGACGTGCGCATGAATGTCGTGCGCAGGCGTATGAACTACGAGCGTGATCCCCACGCGTTCGCGGCAGCGTACGTCGACGAGGACGCCGCCGTTGCAGCGCAGATCGTGGCTGCACGCACGATCCTCGATGATGTGGTGTTGAGCGACAAGGAACTTCGGCGCATCGCCGCGCTGTGCGCATCGTTCGACGTCGACGGTATGCGCGCAGACCTGGTGGTCGCGCGTACGGCCTCGGCCCACGCCGCGTGGCGAGGCGCGAGCGAGGTGACCGAGGAGGACGTGCGCGTCGCGGCCGAATTGGCGCTACCGCACAGGCGTCGACGCGACCCCTTCGACGAGCCGGGTATAGACGACAAGCAGCTCGACGACGCCATGCGCGACGCCGCCGAACAGGCCGAGCAGCAACCCGATCCCGAGCCGGAGCCGGATCCCGACGGTGATGGAGGAGCACCGAAGCCCGACGCGGCCGAAACTCCCGACGCGCCGTCGAGTACGGAATCCGACACGCCGCAGGAACCGGCCGACAGCCAGGAAAAGGCCCCGACCGGTGCGGGCAGCGATCGGCAGGCGGGAACACCGGGCGCGCAGTTCAAGGCGCGGCTCATCGAGCTTCCCGGGGTCGGTGAAGGTGCTCCGGGTAGGCGCTCGCGGTCGAGGTCCTCGTACGGACGGTCGGTTCGTCCCACCGTCGAACCGGGCCGGGGTCTGCATCTGATCGGTACGTTGTTCGCGGCAGCCGAGCAGCAGGTGGTGCGTGGGCGCACGTCCGGGCGGCTGCGACTGGCGCCCGAGGACCTGCGCGGAGCCGTCAAGGAGGGGCGCGAGGGCAACCTCATCGTCTTCGTCGTCGACGCGTCGGGATCCATGGCTGCGCGAGACCGACTGTCGGCGGTGACGGGTGCGGTGCTCTCACTGCTCCGTGACGCCTATCAACGGCGCGACAAGGTCGCGGTCATCACCGTGCGCGGCACCGAGGCCGAGACAGTACTGCCGCCGACGTCCTCGGTCGATGTCGCTGTGACGCGGCTGCGAAAGATGAAGACCGGGGGCAAGTCTCCGTTGGCGCAGGGATTCCTGACCGCGCGAGAGTTGGTGCTGCGCGAGAAGGTTCGAGACCCGCTGCGGCGCGCGTTGGTGGTCGCTCTGACGGATGGGCGTGCCACGGGCGGCACCGATCCCGTCGGTCGGGCGCGAATCGCCGCCGGCCGCATCGCGGCGGACAAGATCGCGTCGGTCGTCGTCGACTGCGAGTCGGGCATGGTGCGCCTGGGATTGGCCGCGGACTTCGCCGGCTGTCTCGGAGGCGGATACGTGGCGCTCGCGGACCTGTCGGCCGAGCAGGTCACCGCCGTCGTTCGCGCAGCGGCGTAGGGGGACACGCGATGCCACAGGGAGTACCTGCTCCGGGAACCGTTCCGGAGGACGGCCTCACGACTCGTCAGCGCCGCAATCTGCCGGTGCTCGCCGTCCACACCGGTCCCGGTAAAGGGAAATCGACCGCTGCGTTCGGAATGGCGTTGCGGGCCTGGAACCAGGGTTTCGACGTCGGCGTGTTCCAGTTCGTCAAGAGTGCGAAGTGGAAGGTGGGCGAGGAAGCGGCGTTTCGTGCTCTGGGCGACGCGCACGAGAGCACCGGAATCGGAGGCGCTGTCGAATGGCACAAGATGGGGGAGGGGTGGTCGTGGACTCGCAAGAAGGGCAGCGAGGTCGACCACGCCGACGCCGCGGCCGAAGGCTGGCGTGAGATCGCACGGCGCATCGAGCAGCAATCCCATCGCTTCTACGTGTTGGACGAATTCACCTATCCACTCAAGTGGGGCTGGGTCGACGTCGCGGAGGTGGTCGAGGTGCTGACACATCGGCCGGGCAACCAACATGTCGTCATCACCGGCCGCGACGCTCCGCCGGAGTTGATCGCGGCCGCCGACCTCGTCACCGAGATGACCAAGGTCAAGCACCCGATGGATGCGGGTCGCAAAGGGCAGCGGGGCATCGAATGGTGAACCGGTCGTGTCCGGCCGTGGTGATCGCGGCACCCGCGTCGGGCAGCGGAAAGACGACGGTCGCCACCGGACTGATGGGTGCCCTGCGCGGTGCCGGCCGTCGGGTCGCTCCGTTCAAGGTCGGCCCGGACTACATCGATCCCGGTTACCACTCGCTCGCCGCGGGCCTGCCCGGTCGAAATCTCGACGCGGTCATGGTCGGTGCCGACCGCATCGGCCCACTGTTTCTGCACGGCAGCAGCGGCTGCGACATCGCGGTGGTCGAAGGCGTCATGGGCCTGTTCGACGGCAAGATCGACATGACCGGTCCGGGGGAGGCGTCCGCCGAGGGCTCGACCGCGCGAGTGGCGGCCATGCTCGGCGCGCCGGTGGTGCTCGTGGTCGACGCACGCGGGCACAGTCAATCCCTCGCCGCCGTGCTGCACGGATTCTCCACCTACGACTCGAGTGTGCGGATCGGCGGTGTGATTCTCAACCGCGTCGGCAGTGATCGGCACGAACAGGTGCTCCGTCAGGCCTGCGAACGAGTGGGTGTTCCGGTTCTGGGCTCCCTGCCGAGGATGAGTGAATTGGTCGTTCCGTCACGGCATCTGGGGCTGATCACCGCGGTGGAGCACGGCGGTGCCGCTACCGATGCGGTCGACGCGATGAGTGCATTGGTCGCACAGTTCGTGGACATCGAGGCGGTCGAGGCTCTGGCGCGTTCGTCGGTGACCGTCCCGGCCTGGAACCCTGCGCTCGAGGTCAGACCGTCCGGCGGCGCACCGGTGATCGCTGTCGCCGGCGGCCCGGCGTTCACCTTCGGCTACACCGAGCACGTCGAACTGCTTCGGGCCGCCGGCGCAGATGTTGCGGTCTTCGATCCGCTGCGCGACGGATTACCCTCGGGCACAGCAGGAGTGGTACTTCCCGGCGGGTTCCCGGAAGAACATGCCGCCGCCCTCGCGGCGAACGAAGTGCTGCTCGCCGATATCAAGACAGCGGCGGCCCGCGGATTGCCGATACATGCCGAATGCGCCGGGTTGCTCTATCTCGCACGGAGATTGGACGGCCACGCCATGGCCGGGGTAGTCGACGTCGACGCGGAATTCGGGAACACGCTCACCCTCGGATACCGCGATGCCGTCGCCCTCGAATCGTCGACGCTGTTCGACGCGGGTAGTCGCGTCACCGGCCACGAATTCCACCGAACGAAACTGGTGGACGTCCGAGAGAGCGCACCGGCGGCGTGGGGTTGGCACAAGCACGGGGTCGACGGCAGAACCGCCGCACGCGAGGGTTTCGTGCAGGGTGGTGTCCACGCGTCGTATCTGCACACGCACGCGGCGGGAAACCCCGAGTCGATCACTCGATTCGTCTCTGCCGCACACGATTACGCGTGCGTGTGAGGCGCGGCGTCGTCATCGGAATCGGCACCAGAGCAGGGGTCGGACCCGACGAGGTACTGCAGGCGATCACCGAGGTGATCGAGGAGAACTGGTCGGTGGTGAGCATCGCATCGATCGACCGAAAAGCAGAACTGGTGGCAGCGATCGCGTCCAGAATGGGTGTTCGAGGATCGACGTTCTCGGCGTCGGACCTGTCCGCAGTCGTCACCGAATCCGGGTCGGACCGGGTGCGAGACGCAGTCGGTACTGCCAGCGTCGCGGAAGCGTCGGCTCTGTTGGCCGGCTCGTCGCGGCGGCTGCTGGTTCCGAAGGCAGTCGGTGCCACCGTGGTCGTCGCGGTGGCCGCGACGGACGAAGAACCGGCGGATCTGCCGCACTGACTGGCGAAAGCGAGCCGACGAGGGCACTGTGGGTCGAATGAGTTCCGACAGTCTGGTTCTACTCGGCCCGATCGTTCGTTATGTCGGCACCGAGACCGCGACCTTGTGGTTCGAGATGGCGCACCCGTGCACCGTCACCGTCGTCACCGAAGTCGGCGTCCGAGCATCGGAACGAACGTGGGGAGTGCACGGCCACCACTTCGCGCTCGTTCCACTCGAGGGCCTGCCCGCCAACGCGCCGGTGAGCTACGAGGTGTTCGTCGACGAGCACAGGGTGTGGCCGGAGGACGGCAAGCGAGCCAGCATCCACACCGTGGACGCAGCGGGGCCGGTCACGCTCGCGTTCGGGTCGTGTCGGCGCGGTGACGATTACAGCGCGAAGTCTCTGAAGACGATCGGTGCCGATGCACTCGCCGGTCTCGGATCTGCCCTCATCGAGCAGGATCCGGGCCAGTGGCCCCAGGCCCTCTTGCTTCTGGGTGACCAGGTGTACGCCGACGACCCGTCGCCCGAGATAGTCGAACGACTGCAGGCGCGGCGGGAGTCGGGAGAGGGACCGACCAGTGCCATCGGCACCGACGCGGAGAACGAGATCTGCGACTTCGAGGAGTACTCGTGGCTCTATCGGGAATCGTGGGGACTCGAGCCGGTGCGGACGCTGTTGGCGAGCATCCCGTCGTGCATGATTCTCGACGATCACGATCTGCGCGACGACTGGAATTCGTCGGCCTCCTGGCGTCGTGACATCGAGACCCGGCCGTGGTGGAACGACCGCGTGATCGGGGCGTACTCGTCGTACTGGGTGTATCAACATCTGGGCAATCTCTCGCCGAAAGAACTGGCGGGGGACGAGATGTACGCCGCCGTTCGCTCCGCCGAGACCGACGCGGATCGCGAGAAACTGTTGGCCGACTTCGCGTTACGTGTCGATCGAGCCCCCGAGACCGGCCGGTGGAGCTTCTATCGAGATTTCGGCGACACCCGTCTGATCATGATCGACTCACGCTGCTCACGAAATCTCGACCCCGACAACCGCGAAATGGTCGACGAGAAGGAATGGGCGTGGGTCCGCGAGCGCGCACTCGAGACGACGCCCCGACACCTGCTGTTCGGATCGTCACTGCCGTACCTGATGCTGCCGGCACTGCACCATCTCGAACAGTGGAACGAGGCTGTGGCACAGGGGAGTTGGGGGACGAGGTCGGCCAAGGTGGCCGAAAAGATGCGGATCGGACTCGACCTCGAGCACTGGGCCGCATTCACCAACTCGTTCAACGACATGGCAGCCCTGACGCGTGAGCTCTCGCGCGGTGACGACAAGCCCGCGTCGATCATGTGGCTCTCGGGAGACGTGCACTGCTCGTACGTCGCGAACGCCGACTTCGGTGTCGGCGGGCGCGACGTGCCTGCGACGTATCAGCTGACGATGTCTCCGTTCCGCAATCCGCTGAATCTCCCGATCCGCGCGGTTAACAAACTTGCCGTCAAACGCCCGGCGGCGAGGATCCTGTCGAAGCTCGCGCGGGCCGCCCACGTGGGCCCGTCGGGTGTCGAGTGGCAAGCCGAGGCGGGCCCGTGGTTCGACAACGGGGTCATGCTGCTGACCCTGCACGGCGACTCGGCGCGACTGCAGGTCCACCATGCCCACGTCGACGACGCCGGGAAGCAGGTTCTGACACGAACGTCCAGCCTGGCGCTCGCCTAGAGCAGGCACCCCGCCATGCTCGGGTGAAAACGATTGGCCATCGAGGGGCTTATGGGGTTGGCTGGTTCGTTGTGGCCCATCTCGAACTCAACGACATCGTGTACTTCCTGCCCGACGGACGGCAGCTGCTCAACGGCGTCGGCTTCCGGGTGGGCGACGGTGCCAAGACCGCACTGATCGGGCCCAACGGAACCGGTAAGACGACGTTGACGCGCATCGTTGCGGGCGACGAGGCTCCCGACGAGGGCGCGGTGTCGAGCTCCGGTTCGCTCGGGGTGATGCGGCAGTTCGTCGGGCAACTGCGAGACGACTCGACCGTGCGTGATCTGTTGCTGTCGGTCGCGTCCCCAGCCGTGCGGTCCGCAGCTGCTGCGCTCGACGCCGCCGAGAACACGATGATCGAGGTCGACGACGAGAAGACCCAGATGAAGTACGCGCAGGCCCTGTCCGATTGGGGCGATGTGGGCGGCTACGACCTGGAACCGTTCTGGGACAAGGTGACCACGGCTGCACTCGGTATGCCGTTCGATCGGGCGAAGTGGCGCGCGGCTTCGACGCTCAGTGGCGGTGAGCAGAAGCGGCTCGTGCTCGAGTCGTTGTTCGCCGGCACCGACGATCTGCTGCTGCTCGACGAGCCGGACAACTACCTCGACGTGCCCGGCAAACGTTGGCTCGAAGCGACCATTCGCGACTCCGACAAATCCGTCCTGTTCATCAGCCACGACCGGGAGCTCATCGCCAACGCTGCCAACCGGATCGTGACCCTGGAGCCGGGGGTGAGCGGGGCCACCGCGTGGGTGCACGGCGGTGGGTTCGCGACGTATCACGCAGCGCGGGAAGACCGGAACGCGCGACTCGACGAACTGCGCAGGCGGTGGGACGAGGAATTGGTCAAACTGCGCGCGCTGGTGTTGCGTCTGCGCGAGAAGGCGAAGTTCAACGACGGCGTCGCCGCCCGCTACCACGCATCGCAGACGCGACTGGCCAAATTCGAGGAGGCCGGACCGCCCGAGGCCGTACCGCTCAAGCAGCACGTCACCGTCCGGTTGCGCGGTGGTCGAACGGCCAAGCGTGCGCTCGTGTGCACGGCCCTGGAACTGACCGGCCTGATGAAACCGTTCGACACCGAGATCTGGTACGGCGATCGCGTGGCGGTATTGGGTTCCAACGGCTCGGGCAAATCGCACTTCCTGCGTCTGCTCGCCAACGGCGGCACCGATCCCGAGAAGGAGCACGAGCCAGTCCAGGAACTCGCACTCGCGCCCGTTCCGCACACCGGGACAGCGGTACTCGGGGCCCGGGTACGGCCCGGTCTGTTCGCGCAGACGCACACGCGTCCGGATCTTGCCGGCAACACGCTGCTCGAGATCCTTCACATGGGCAACGAGCACCGGGACGGCATGGGCCGTGAGGCCGCCGGCCGAGCGTTGGACCGATACGGTCTGGCCCGCGCGGCCGAACAGTCCTACGACAATCTGTCGGGCGGGCAGCAGGCACGTGTGCAAATTCTTCTGCTCGAGCTCTCCGGTGCCACGCTGCTGCTGCTCGACGAGCCGACCGACAACCTCGACCTGATGTCGGCCGATGCGCTCGAAGACGCCATCGCGGCATTCGAGGGCACCGTGATCGCGGTGACACACGACCGGTGGTTCGCCCGCAGTTTCGATCGATTCCTGGTGTTCGGTGCCACCGGGCAGGTTTACGAA
This sequence comes from Rhodococcus sp. 05-2254-5, assembly GCF_002258575.1. Classification (NCBI taxonomy): domain Bacteria; kingdom Bacillati; phylum Actinomycetota; class Actinomycetes; order Mycobacteriales; family Nocardiaceae; genus Rhodococcus; species Rhodococcus sp. 05-2254-5. The sequence goes on from NZ_NOZG01000026.1 coordinate 312,825, forward strand.
GCAGCCGAGCCCGTATGGGACGAGAAGCGAGTCCAGCGCGCGCGGTAGCGTTTCCTCTCGTGAACGCGACTGACTCTCCCTATCTGGTCGGCCTGAATCTCGAAGGGCGGCGCGTCGTCGTGGTCGGTGGCGGCACCGTCGCACAGCGTCGACTACCGCTGTTGATCTCGTCCGGAGCAGTGGTCCACGTGGTCACCCGCGAGGCCACTCCGGCCGTGGAGGCAATGGCGACAGCAGGGCAGGTGACGCTCGAACTGCGCGATTACCGCCACGGCGATCTGGCCGACGCCTGGTACGCCATCGCCTGCACCGACGAGGCCGAGACCAATATCGCCATTGTCGCGGAAGCGACCGCGTCCAAGATTTTCTGTGTCCGTGCCGACATCGCCAAGGACGGCACAGCCGTCACTCCGGCGTCGGCCGAATGGGACGGCCTCACGCTGGGAGTGTTGGCAGGCGGCGAACATCGCCGATCGGCCGCCGTGCGCAATGCCGTCGTCGAAGCGCTGCAGTCCGGCGTCGTGGCCGACTCGGCGCACGCGCCGCTGACCGGTGTCGCGCTCGTGGGCGGCGGTCCGGGCGACCCGGACCTGATCACCGTCCGGGGCCGCAGACTGCTGGCATACGCGGACGTCGTGGTGGCCGATCGGCTGGCTCCACCCGAGTTGCTCGCCGAACTCGGACCACACGTCGAGGTCATCGACGCCTCGAAGATCCCGTACGGCCGGGCTATGGCGCAGGAAGCCATCAACCAGGCGCTGATCGACGGTGCCAAGGCCGGCAAGTTCGTGGTTCGGCTCAAGGGCGGTGACCCGTACGTCTTCGGTCGCGGTTACGAGGAGCTCGAAGCGCTGGCCGCCGAGGGCATTCCGGTCACGGTGGTACCGGGCATCACCAGCGCGATCTCGGTTCCGTCCTCGGCCGGAATCCCGGTGACGCATCGCGCCGTCACCCACGAATTCGTCGTCGTGAGCGGTCACGTGGCCCCCGATCACCCCGATTCTCTGGTCGACTGGGACGCGTTGGCCAAGCTCAAGGGCACAATCGTGTTGCTGATGGCCGTCGAGCGCATCGGGCTGTTCGCCGATGTACTCGTGGCGGGCGGCCGCCCGTCGGACACCCCCGTCATCGTCGTTCAGGAGGGCACCATGCGCACCCAACGTGAAGTTCGGGCCACGTTGAGCACCGTCGCCGACGCGGTCCGCGAGGCCGAGATCAGGCCGCCGGCGATCGTCGTCATCGGCACTGTGGCCGGGTTCTCTGTACACGCCGGTAACGTGAACGCTCGTGCCTGAGTCATCGATGTCCAACACCTCCGCCACCGAGATCAAGTACCCGGTGACGACTCGAGCGTTCGGGATGGCGATCATCGTCCTGAGCGGGCTGCAACTGATGGTGGTTCTCGACGGCACCGTCGCCAACCTCGCCTTGGCTCCGCTGCAGGCCGATCTGGGTCTGTCCGACGCCGGGCGCAACTGGGTGTTGACCTCCTACGCGTTGGCCTTCGGTGGGTTGATGTTGCTCGGCGGCAGGCTCGGCGACGCCTTCGGGCGAAAGAAGATGTTCCTCGCCGGCGTCGTCCTGTTCACGATCGCCTCGTTGCTGTGCGGACTGGCAGTCAACGAAGCCACGCTCGTTGCGGCGAGGGCACTGCAGGGGGTCGGTGCCGCGGTGGCGTCGCCCACGGCATTCGCGCTGGTGGCCACGACATTCGCTCCGGGCCCGGTGCGTAATCAGGCCATCGCCATCTACGCCGCCATGACCGGTGTCGGGTCCATTGCCGGGCTCATCATCGGCGGCGCTCTGACCGAGGTGTCGTGGCGTTGGATCTTCCTGATCAACGTACCGATCGGCATCGTCATCGTCGTGCTCGCCGTCGTGTCGCTGCAGGAGACCGTCGGGGCGAAGCTCGCCCTGGACGTGCCGGGTGCGATCCTGGCGACCCTGGGCTGCACGGGTGTGGTCCTCGCGCTGAGCGAGGGTACCGAGCTGGGCTGGTCTAGCCCGATCGTCATCGTGTCGTTGATCGCCGGACTGCTGTTCCTCGGATTGTTCCTGTTGGTCGAGCGACGGGCCGAGAACCCGCTGCTGCCGTTCTCGTTGTTCGTCAGTCGCGATCGAGTGGCGACTTTCGTCGCAATCTTCTTCGCCGGCGGGGTCATGTTCTGTCTCGCGGCATATGTGGCGTTGTTCGTGCAGGACATTCTGGGCTACAGCCCGCTGCATGCCGGCCTGGCGTTCGTGCCGTTCGCCTTCGGTCTCGGTGCCGCGGCGTTCCTCGCGTCGCAACTGGTGACTCGGATCGCTCCGCGCTGGCTCATTCTCTGTGGTGCGGTCATCATGGTCGGCTGGCTGCTGGTGTCCGTGACGACGATGGACGCGGATTCGGCGTACTTCCCAGGGTTGTTCTTCCCGGTGATCGGGATCGGCTTCGGCGTCGGTCTGACGGTCGTTCCGCTGCCTCTGTGCGCCATCGCGGGCGTGAGCCCCACCGAAATCGGTCCGCTGACGGCAATCTCGCTGGTCGCCCAGACCCTCGGCGGTCCTCTGGCGCTGGCCGTCATCGGGGCACTGGTCACGTCGCGAACACTGTCCCTCGGCGGCATATCCGGGCCGGCGACTCTGATGAACGACAGTCAGCTCGACGCACTGAGCTCCGGGTACATGTTCGCGCTGTTCTGTTGCGCGGTCTGCGCCGTGATCGCCGGCATCGCCGCACTGTTCATCCGATTCACCCCGCAGCAGGTGGCCCAGGCGCAGGCCGCGCAGGAAGACGCCCAGAAGGGCTGACGAGCGGGGCCGATCAGACTCCCAGTACGGCCTTGGCGATGAGGAAGTAGACGATCAGGCCGGTCGCATCGCAGAAGGTCGAGATGAAGGGCGTCGAGAACACCGCGGGGTCGACGCCGATCTTCTTGGCGATCAGCGGCATCGCACCGCCGACCGTCGCGGCGAGCGTGCATATCGACAGCAGCGTCGTGCCGATGACCAGGCCCAGGTGCCAGTCGTAGACGAGTCCGGCGATGATGAACCCCAACGTTCCGAGCATCGCTCCCATCGTCGCGCCGACGCGGACCTCGCGAAACAGCACAGCGGCAATGTCGCGCGGGCGGACGTCACCCAGGGCGAGCGCGCGGGTCACCGTGGTCGCGGCCTGCGAACCGGTGTTCCCGCCCGTGCCGGTGAGCAGGGGAATGAACAGCGCGAGGGTCACCACCGCGGCCAGTGCATGCTCAAAGATCTCGAGCACCTGCACGGTGAGGATGGCCGACAACGCCAACACGAGCAGCCAGACCACGCGCGAACGAACGATGGACAGGACCGGCGTCGACAGGTACGGCCGACGCAGCGGTTCTGCACCGCCCGCCCTGGCGGCGTCCTCGTCCTCGGCCTCCTCGAGGATGCGAGAGGACTGCTCGAGGGTGAGGATTCCGATCAGGCGCTGTTCGGAATCGACCACCACCACCGCCGGACTGCGATGCTCGAAACACAGACGTGCCGCGACCTCCGCCGACGAGTCCGCCCGCACCACCGGATGCGACGAATGGAGCTCTCCGACCGGCGTGGTCGATTCCGCAGTCGCGAGATCGGCGAGCGTCACCACACCGAGCAACGTGCGACGGTCGTCGGTGATGGGCAGCAGGTACACCGATTCTGCGTCGGGACCGGTCCGTCGCACCGCGTCGAGAGCCTCGGCTGCCGTGGTGTCGTTGCGTAGGCGCACGTACTCCGGACTCATTCGACGGCCTACCGAACCCCGGTCGTAGCCCAGCATCGGTGCAGTGAGCGCCCGTTGGGCCGGCGACAGGCCGAGCATCATGCGATGCGCGATGTTGGAGGGCAGCTCGTCGAGCAGTTCCACTCGGTCGTCGGGGTCGAGGTTCTCGAACAGGGCGATGACGTCGTCGCTACGCAAACTCTCGAACAGCTCGCTGCGAATGGTCGCGTCGAAGCGCTCGAACACGACGACGGCCTCGTCCTTGGGTAACAGCCGAAACAGAACCGCCCGCTGCGCCGAGTCGACCCGTTCGAGCATTCTGACCGCGTTCGTCGTGGACAGACCCGCCATCAGGGTCGACAACGCGGCCACGTCGCGCTCGGCCAGTAGTTCCGATGTCCTGGTCACGATGTCGTCGAGAGTCTCGGGCACCGGTCCATTTTGCCTTGCCGGCGGTCATCGACCGACAGCGGTCGCTACTCCGGAACGACGTCCCAGTGCTCGACGATGGCGCCGTCGAACCGGAAGATGTCTCCCGCGACGAAGGGGTCGGATTCTGCTGCGTTCGGCGCTTTCGCGAACGTCCACACCAGATCGCCGTCGGCCAGCGAGACGACCGATTCCGAGGCAGGGAACTGCGCGCCGCCGGCGAAGAACTGTTGCAGTGCCGCGGTGCCGTTGCCCGCAATCGGATTGTGTTGCAGGTAGGACGGGGCGAAGTCGGTCCCGAGCACGGACGCGTCGTGTTCGCGGAAGAGCGCGTCGTAGGTAGCCGTCACCGACATGCGTCGGCGCTCTTCCTCGTCCTCGGTCGGCTCGGTGGGCGCGGTCGGGTAGCGGTAGAGGTCACTGAACATGGTGTTGCCGCTCATCGACGTGGCCGGCACGGATTGCGTCATGGCCCAGTGCTCGGTGACCTTGCCGCCGTCGAAGGCGAAGAGGTCGATGTTCGCCTCACCGGTGGTCTCGGATGCCGGATCAGCGGTGGCCTGCCAGTGCACTGCCACCCATCTGCCATCGGCCGCGACATGCTTGACGACGGCTCGTGCACCGGGAATCCGTGTCCGGGTGGCCTCGAATCGGGCGACGATCGCGTCGGGCCCCACCGCTGGTCCAGGTCGATCGACGGCGTTCTCCGCCACGACCGACGCAGCGGCGGCAGGTTCTTCGGCCGTGAACGCAGATTCGAAGAGCGTCAGCGCTGCTTCTTCGTTGCGTGATTCGGTGATGCTGTCGGAGCGGTCGTCGGGCGACTGCGCGGCGACGGAGACGTCGTTCGGCTCCGGGGTGGAGGGCGACGTACCGCACGCCGTGATGGCGGACAGTGCGACCAGAACGGGCACGGTGAGTCGAGCAGCTGCGCGTGTTCGGTTCATGTCTGCTCAACTGACTTGAAGCTACAACAGTTCCCGAATCGGACGACGAACCTCGTGGAATGTTTCAGCGGGACAGATCGGCTCGGTCGGCCGCGGCTCGTCCCGAGTCCCATCCTTCGGCATCGAGGCGCGGGCCTCGCATCGGCTTGGCGGTGGGAAAGAGGCGGTCGAACTCCGCTTCCACGGCAACGGTCTGTGCCGCGAGAATCGGCAGCAGGTCGCCCGATTCCTGTCTCGCCTCGTCGAGGGCATGCGCGTCGGCATCGGTGAGACGATCTCCGATGCGGATGGCGTAGGCGTAGAGGAACGCCTTGCCGAATGCGGCCGAGCCGGCCTTCTTTCGCTTCTTGGCTTCCGGGGAGTGGCCGAGAGCTCGGGTTGCCTGCACCAGCAACGAGGTGAAGACGAGCTCGGCCTGTTCCACGTCTACCGGCGCGCCCACCAGCGTCGCAACGGCGTACTCCGCGTCCCAGATCGTCTTGACCCGGTTGGCAGTACCGGCGACGTGCAAGAGCTGGGCTTTGGCGGGTGCGTGCGGACCGTCGATGTGCACCCGTCGACCGCGAACGTCGAGATGACCCTCGGCCAACAGCAGCGTGTCGATCGAGTATCGCGTCATCAACTCCTGCGCCTTGGCGGTCAGCGTCTCGGCTTCCTCCGCGAAATCGGTGGCATCGGCCTTGGCCAGCAGACCGCGAATCTTGGCCAGCATCTTGCTGTTCGGTGAATCCGAGCCGGTGGTCGTCGGCACCGACGAGCGTGTGCGGGGCCACTGCGAAGGCTTGGCACCCAGTTGCGGCCAACGGGGGAGGGTTTGCCACTGGCCGAGCAGCGTGAGCACGTCGAGCCACTGATCGCTGGCGGCGATGTAGTCGGACTTGCCGGACGCCACGAGGTACGCCGTGAGGAAGTCGGGAGTGGCGTCCACTCGGGCTGCGACCGTCGGGAACTGTTCGCAGATCGCCGACATCTGATCGACCCAATCGTGCGGGGCGCGGGAGTCCGCTTCGATGAGATCGGCATGGTGCAGCAGCGCCGCAGCAGCGAGATTCGTCACGGCCACCGTGTGCTGACGCCGGACCACATGCATCAGATCCAGTGGTTGCCAACCGTTCTCGTACAGCGTGCCGATCATGTTGGTCAGTGCCAGCGTGCCGAGTTCGTTCGCGTGCATCGAGACCAGACGGTCGGCGATGTCGTCGGCGATGCGTTGACTCTTGTTCTTGCCGACGGATGCGTCGGCTCCTTGTCGCAGCAGTTCCGGAACGGCGCTCATTCGGTGAGCACGATCAGTTCGGTGTCCGACGCCACTTCGACTCGAAGACCCGCCTTCGACGCCACGCGCGCAACAGCTTTCACATCTTTGGGCTCGGCCGTGGTCAGGGTCAGCGCGCGGGCGAGCAATCCCTTGTGATGCTTGTTGAAGTGGCTCACCACCGACCGACTGCCGTCGGGCTTCTCGGTGAGCACCGTTGCCGTGATCGCCCCGGGGATGGGCCCGAGCTGTTGATAGGTGCCGGACCGGAGGTCGACGACGATTCCCTCGGCCTCGGTGAGAAGGGCCTCGGACAGTCGAGGCTTCCAGTGCGCTCGCAACGTCCCGAAGTTCGGAATGGACGACCCGCCGGAGAGTCGATAGGACGGAATCGGGTCGGACGCGCGAACGGCCCCGAACAGTGCCGACCCGATCCACAGCCTGGCATCCGCACGCGCGCGTCCGGCACGGGTGAAGGTCGACGCCCCGAGAGCGTCGTACAGCACTCCTGTGTACCGGCGCAGGGCGGGAGTGGTGGGCGAGGCGAACAGGCGGACGTTTCGTTCGATCTCGTCCACCTGGGTCGGACCGAGACCGAGAGCGGTGATGGACGCGTCGACGTCGCCGGAGAGCCGGACCAGGGCGTCGGCAAGCGTTCGTCGGAGCGGAAGCAGGGACGGCAACGACAACCGGTCCAGATCGAGAGGTGCTCCGGAACCGCCGTCGGACTTCGTCTCGGAGGGAGGCAGCAGAATCAGCACGGGGGTCAAGGCTACTCACTTCGCGGCCGCCTATCCGCAGGCGCTGCACCACCGACTAGTCTGACAACCCGTGATCACCCGTCTTTCGCAGCTGTTCCTTCGTACCCTTCGCGACGACCCGGCCGACGCCGAGGTCGACAGTCACAAGCTGTTGGTTCGCGCCGGCTACGTTCGTCGTATCGCGCCGGGCGTCTATTCGTGGCTGCCGCTGGGTCTCCGGGTGCTGCGACAGGTCGAACGCGTCGTCCGCGAGGAAATGAACGCCATCGGGGCGCAGGAAATTTCGCTGCCCGCCCTGCTGCCGCGTGAGCCGTACGAGACGACGAACCGGTGGACCGAATACGGGGACGCACTGTTCCGGTTGCAGGATCGCAAGGGCAACGACATGCTTCTCGGTCCGACCCACGAAGAGCTGTTCGCGTTGACGGTCAAGGCCGAATACAACTCCTACAAGGACCTGCCGGTCACGCTGTACCAAATTCAGACCAAGTATCGCGACGAAGAGCGTCCTCGCGCCGGCATTCTGCGCGGACGCGAATTCGTCATGAAGGATTCCTACTCCTTCGACATGGACGAGGACGGACTGAAGCGGTCCTACGCCGCACACCGCGACGCTTACCAGCGCATCTTCGCCAGGCTCGGGGTCAGCTACGTCATCGTCGCCGCGACGTCCGGCGCGATGGGCGGAAGTGCGTCCGAGGAATTCCTGGCCGAGAGCGACATCGGCGAGGACACCTACGTTCGGTGCATCGAATCGGGATACGCGGCCAACGTCGAGGCCGTCACGACCCCGGCACCGGACCCCATCGCCATCGAGGGGCAGCCTGCCGCGGTCGCCTACGAGACGGGCAACACTCCCACCATCGCGACGCTGGTCGAGTGGGCGAACGGCGCAGATCTGGGTCGTACCGTCACCGGTGCCGACACGCTCAAGAACATCCTGCTCAAGGTGCGGTCCGCCGGTGGCGAGTGGGAGCTGCTGGCCATCGGCCTGCCCGGTGACCGTGAGGTGGACGAGAAGCGCCTCGAAGCATCGCTAGAGCCTGCCGAATTCGCATTGCTGACCGACGCGGACTTTGCTGCTCACCCGTTTCTGATCAAGGGATACATCGGGCCGCGTGCGCTGCAGGCCAACGGAGTTCGCTACCTCGTCGACCCCCGGGTGGTGAACGGAACATCGTGGATCACCGGTGCCGATGTGCAGGGCAAGCACGTGGTGAACCTCGTGGCCGGCCGTGACTTCGTTCCCGACGGCACCATCGAGGCCGCCGAGGTGCGTGACGGGGACATGTCACCCGACGGACAGGGGCCGCTGGTCAGCGCTCGCGGAATCGAGATCGGGCACATCTTCCAGTTGGGCTACAAGTACACCGATGCATTCTCGGTCGACGTACTCGGCGAGACCGGCAAGCCCGTGCGACTCGTACAGGGTTCCTACGGCGTCGGTGTCTCCCGTCTGGTGGCCGTCATCGCCGAGCAGATGCACGACGACAAGGGCCTTCGGTGGCCGTCGGAGGTAGCACCCGCCGACGTACATCTGGTGATCGCGAACAAGGACGAGGCCGCGCGCGCCGGCGCAGAATCCATTGCGACGCAACTCGATTCGCAGGGTATCGAGGTTCTCTTCGACGACCGCAAGGCCTCGCCCGGCGTGAAGTTCAAGGACTCCGAACTGATCGGTGTTCCGCTCGTCGTCGTCCTCGGCCGCGGTTGGGCCGATGGCAAGGTCGAAATCCGGGATCGATTCTCGGGTGAGAGCCGTGAACTCGACATCGATTCCGCGGTCGACGAGATCGTCGCCGCGGTGCGCGCCACCACGTAACAGCCCGTCCCGATTTCTCCACGCTCGATCTCCCCACGCACCGGTCTACTCGCTGGTAGCTTCGGGTCACACGACTAGGAGAGGTCACACCGTGGCTCAGTTTGCGCTGTTCGATCCGACAACGTTCGATCCCGCCGAGCTCGACGAGGAGTCTCGTCGTCAGCTCCGCGCGCTGATCGATTGGTTCGAGGATCGCGGTAAAGCCAGGCTGCTCGCCGACGATCTCGAGGGAGTCTGGCCCGCCGACTTCCTCGAGTTCGTCGCAGCCCAGAAACTGTTCGCCACGTTCTCGACGCCGGCCGAGTATGCGAACGGGTTGCCCAACGCTCGTTGGGACGCTGCCCGCAACGCTGCTCTGAGCGAAATTCTCGGGTTCTACGGCTTGGCCTACTGGTACACCTGGCAGGTCACGGTGCTCGGCCTCGGCCCGATCTGGATGAGCGACAACGACGACGCCAAGCGCCGCGCAGCGCGTGAGCTCGACCGCGGCGGCGTCATGGCATTCGGATTGTCCGAGCGCGCACACGGTGCCGACGTCTACTCCACCGACATGCTGTTGACGTCCGCCGTCGACGACGACCTCGAGTTCACCGCGTCGGGGGAGAAGTACTACATCGGTAACGGCAACGTGGCGGGCATGGTGTCGGTGTTCGGTAGACGCACCGACATCGACGGGCCGGAGTCGTACGTCTTCTTCGTCGCCGACAGCTCGCATCCCGCGTATCGGTTGCGCGAGAGCGTCGTTCACGGCCAGATGTACGTCAGTACCTTCTCGCTCGAGAATTATCCCGTTCGCCGCGAGGACATTCTGCATACCGGACCCGACGCGTTCTCGGCTGCACTGAACACCGTCAACGTCGGCAAGTTCAACCTCTGCACCGGCTCGATCGGCATCTGCGAGCACGCGTTCTACGAGGCGATCACACACGCCAACAATCGGATTCTGTACGGCAACCGTGTCACCGAATTCCCCCACGTGCGCAGTGCGTTTGTCGATGCCTACTCGCGGCTGACCGCCATGAAGCTGTTCAGCGCGCGTGCTCTGGACTACTTCCGCGCTGCGGGTCCCGGCGACCGCCGCTACCTGTTGTTCAACCCCATGACCAAGGCCAAGGTGACGTCCGAGGGCGAGTCGGTGGTTCGCTTGCTGCACGACGTCATCGCCGCCAAGGGGTACGAGAAGAACACCTACTTCCGTGAAGCCGCGCAACTCATCGGTACATTGCCGAAACTCGAGGGAACGGTGCATGTCAACGTCGCCCTGATGCTCAAGTTCATGCCGGCATACATGTTCTCGCCCACCGATCAGGCGGAGGTGGCCACGTTCACCGACGCCGTCGACGACGGATTCTTCTTCGCCCAAGGCCCCGCTCGCGGCGCGAGTTCGGTTCGGTTCCACGATTGGAACCCGGTGTATCGCAAGCATTCCGGTGTTCCCAACGTGGGTCGTTTCTACGAGCAGGCCCAGGCGTTCGCGTCGTTCCTCGCCGAGTGTGCCCCCGACGAGTCGCAGCAACAGGACCTCGACTTCCTGCTCGTGGTGGGGCATCTGTTCTCACTCGTCGTCTACGGCCACCTGATCCTCGAACAGGCCGACGAGATCTCCACCGACATGCTGGATCAGATCTTCGACTTCCAGATCAGGGACTTCTCCGGCTACGCCGTCGCGCTGTACGGAAAGCCGTCGTCGACCGATGCGCAGCAGAAATGGGCGCTGGACGCCGTACGCAAGCCGGTGGTGGACGCAGCAAGATTCGAGACGGTCTGGAACGACGTCGTCACGTACGACGGTCGGTACGAGATGCGCCCCTAGGCGTCACAGCTGTCCGGAATCGGCTGGGACGAGCTTGGTTCCGAACGCGCACATCGTCATCTCGTGCAGTCCCTCGCTGTCCTCCGGATGCTCCGGTGCCTGCATCGACAACAAGACGTTGAGCAGCATTCCGTGTGCGATGAACTGCCGAGCCTGATCTTCCGAACACCCGGTACCGCTGCGGATCTGGTTGTAGATCGCGCCCATTCCTTCTCGTGCCTGGCGGCTGATCTCGGGTACCGACCCTGCACCGAACCCGTGCATCATGACCATCAAAAGGTCGCGATCGGCCACCAGATCGGCGTAGGCACCGCCCAGGTCGGCCCAGGTCTCGTCGTCCGTCGGGTCCAGAGGCCCCGAAGCCAGCACTGCGTCGAATGCCGTCATGATGCCGTCGATGGAGCGTTGGAAGACCAGCCGAAACAATTCGACTTTGGTTCCGAACATCCGAACCACATACGGCTGCGAGACGCCCGCTTCCTTGGCCACCGCATCGGTGCTCGTCCCGGCGAAGCCCCCGCGTGCGAACGCTCGTGTCGCGGCGTCGAGGACGAGTTCTCGACGGTCGGCCGCGTCCATTCGGGTTGCTCGGGGCTTGGGCGTGGGAGTGTCGGACATATTGACAGGTTATCAGTCGATAACTTACGGTCGCATCATAAGTAATCATTCGATGCTTACATACTCGAGACGGGACGTTCGCCATGACCGCTACAGCCGCTCCGCCTGCAGTGCACCCCGCCGCTCGGTCGATTCCCGTGTGGCTGGGAATCGTCGCCGCATCCCTGCCCATGTTCATGGCAACCCTCGACAATCTGGTGATGACCAGCGCGCTGCCGGTGGTTCAGCAGGATCTGAATGCGTCGGTCGGACAGCTGCAGTGGTTCCTCAACGCCTACACGCTGAGCTTCGCGACATTCATGCTCACTGCAGCGACCTTGGGCGATCGCTGGGGCAGGCGCGCGGTCTTCCTCGGCGGGATAGCGCTGTTCACCGCGGCCTCCGTGGCCAGCGCGCTCGCCACGAGTCCGGCAATGCTCATCGCCGCACGGGCGATACAGGGCCTCGGTGCCGCGGCGATCATGCCGCTGTCACTGACTCTGCTCGCAGCTGTCGTTCCGATTGCCAAGCGCGCCATGGCAATCGGAATCTGGGGCGGTGTCTCGGGCCTCGGTGTCGCACTCGGGCCTGTCGTCGGTGGTGCGGTCGTCGACGGTATTTCCTGGCAAGCGATCTTCTGGATCAACGTCCCGGTGGCGCTCGTCGCGGTACCGCTGGCGTACATCGCCCTGACCGAGTCGACCGGGCGCAGGCAACCTCTCGATCTGCTGGGTGTGGTGCTCGCGGGAGGCGGGGTGTTCTTGCTCGTGTGGGCGGTGGTCCACGGCAACGACGACGGATGGGCATCGACCACCGTGCTCGCGAGCTTCGTCGGCTCTGCGGTGCTTCTCCTCGCGTTCGTCTCCCGAGCATGGCGAACCCCGTTCTCGGTACTGCCGTTGACGCTCTTCCGATCACGCAGTTTCACGCTGGCGAACATCATCGGAATCACGTTCTCGCTCGGCATGTTCGGGGCCGTGTTCCTGCTTGCTCAGTACCTGCAGATAGTGATGCACTACAGCCCGTTCGAGGCGGGCCTGCGCACATTGCCCTGGACCGCCGCGCCTATGGTGGTCGCACCCATTGCGGGTCTCGTGGCCGATCGAGTCGGCCTGCGCGGCTTGTTGGTGTCCGGACTGGCGTTGCAGTCGCTGTCACTGGTGTGGATGGCACTGATCCTCGGACCCGACACCGCCTACCTGTCGATGGTGCCCGCGCTGCTGATGGCCGGAGTCGGCATGGGGTTGACCTTCGCGCCCTCGGCGACCGCAGTGTTGCGAGACATGGACGACGACGATCACGCCACGGCGAGTAGTGCGAACTCCACTGTGCGGGAAGTGGGAATTGCGCTCGGAATCGCCGTCCTGACGGCGGTGTTCATCGGAAACGGAGGATCACTCACCCCCGCTGGATACACCGACGCGTTGGCACCCGCTCTACTCGTAGGCGCAGGGGCGGTGGCGATCGGATTGGTTGCGGCACTGTTCATGCCGGGTCGTTCCGCCGGTCCGGCGGACGACGTGGTCACGGCTGACCGGGAAAAGCCGTCGACGACGGGATGACACCCAGGATCTGCTGCCATCTGGCCAGTCTGATCGCGGCCTCGGTCAGTGCCTGGACGCCCATCTCGCGAGTGCCGCCGGATCGACTGCGCTCGACGGCCGAGCGCCACGCCACACTCGTGTCGATCTCTGCCTGAACAGCGAGCTGCACAGCCGAGATCGCATTGGTCACCGGAAACGGCGACGCGTATGCCGGATCGGGCAGGGGCGCTGTGACGCTGGCCGCGCGGAGTGCGTCGATGGTCGAGTCTCGACGCGCTCGGTGTGCCGCGGTGCACGCGGCCACCATGTCTGCTCGGGTCGGGTTGGAGAACGCCGCGACGATCCCGTACGCGAAGACGGCTGCGTACTCGGCGACGAGTGCATCGACGAGCCCCTGTTGTTCGGGTCCGAGATCGCTCATGCGAGTACCACCTGAGCGAACACCGTGCACGAGGCACTGATCGACCCGAGAAGGCCGGCGCGATAACCGCTTTCGTCGCGGGCGGCGGTCGCCGCACTGCGTGCCGAGGCGGTCAGCGCATCGCGCACCGCGGCGAGATCGGGTGGCGGCGCGGACTGGGCCGCGGTCGTGGTCGTCGTGGCAGTCGTCGACGAGGTGTCGGTGGTCGCTCCGGTAGCCCGGGCGATCTCGGTCTCGAGTGCATCCGCATGTTCGGTCCGCTGGGCCGCGACCACGCCGAGAGCTCCTGCGTAATCGGGAGCGACCGCTGCCGCCGAAGACGCAGCCGCGGCGTCGGAGCGAGCGGAGCGCAACTGTGCCGTCAGAGAATCGAGTGCGGGACCGGAAATTTCCTCCGCGCCGCAAGCCGTGACGGTCGACGCCGTGGCCGCAGTGAGTACGGCGGCACCGGCGAGCCGGAACAACCCACGTCTGTTCAACGAGAGAGGGGCGGTCGGCGTGGGCACCCCGATATCGTGCCAGACCCTCGACCGTGTCGGACCCTCGAGGCGACACGCGCCGTGCCCGTGTGTCGCCTCGGCCGTGCGTGGTCGCGAGCACCACCTGCGGGGCGGTAGTCTGTTGGTTCACCAAACGCGGTCCGGCGCACCTGTGCCGCATTGCCGACAACTACACACGAGGAGTTCGCGACATGCCTGTTCCGTCCCAGGAAAGGGTTGTCGAACTGCTCGGCGACCTGGTTCGAGATCGGGGCTACGACCTCGAGGACGTGAACGTGGTCGCTGCCGGTAAGCACAGTGCCGTGCGCATCATGGTCGACCGTGAAGACGGCGTCGACCTCGACGCGCTGCCGGAGTTGAGCCGGGTGATCTCCGATGTGTTCGACGGCGTGACCGATTTCGGCGAAGCGCCGTACACCCTCGAGGTCACCACTCCCGGAATCGATCGCCCGTTGACACAACCACGGCATTGGCGTCGCGCGCGTGGTCGCAAGGTGCGGATCGAACTCGCCGACGGCAAGGTCGAGGGCCGCGTCGGACTTCTCGACGGTGACTCGGTTGCCCTCGTGATCAAGGACAAGGGAGTTCTCTCGACACGATCGATCGCGCTGGTCGATGTTGTGAAAGCTGTTGTGCAGGTAGAATTTTCGCGGCCGACCGCAGAAGAGATGGATCTTGCGGGCGGCGTGGTGGGCGGTAGGCCGTCACCCGCGAACACCGACGAAATCGTGAATGTGGAAGCACCGGAAGAAGGGTCGGACAAGTGAATATCGATATTGCAGCTCTGCGCGCCATCGAGGCGGACAAGGGCGTTCCGATCGAGATGGTGATCTCGACGATCCAGACCGCGCTGTTGACCGCCTACCGGCACACCGAGGGGCACCAGTCCAACGCGCGAATCGACGTCGATCGCAAGACCGGTTCCGTCCGGGTGATGGCCAAGGAGTTCGACGCCGAGGGCAATCTGATCTCCGAGTGGGACGACACTCCGGAAGGCTTCGGCCGGATCGCTGCCACCACCGCTCGTCAGGTGATTCTGCAGCGTTTGCGCGATGCGGAGCACGAGCGCTCCTTCGGGGAGTACTCGACCCACGAGGGTGAGATCGTCAACGGCGTCATCCAGCGCGATACGCGCGCCAACGCCAAGGGCACCGTCATCGTCCGGATCGGCAGCGAGGCGAATGGGGCCGACGGCCTGCTTCCGCCCGCCGAGCAGGTTCCGGGGGAGACGTACGAGCACGGTGAGCGCATCAAGTGCTACGTCGTCGGAGTCGCGCGGGGCAACCGCGGCCCGCAGATCACGCTCTCGCGCACACACCCCAATCTGGTGCGCAAGTTGTTCGCGCTCGAGGTGCCCGAGATCGCCGACGGTTCGGTCGACATCGTGGCGGTAGCGCGTGAATCAGGGCACCGCTCGAAGATCGCGGTCGCGTCGACGGTCTCGGGCCTGAACGCCAAGGGTGCATGTATCGGGCCGATGGGGCAGCGCGTGCGGAATGTGATGAGCGAACTGGCCGGCGAGAAGATCGACATCATCGACTTCGACGAGGACCCGGCGACGTTCGTCGGGAATGCACTGTCGCCGTCGAAGGTTGTGTCTGTGACCGTGGTGGACGCAGCCGCTCGCGCGGCGCGAGTGGTGGTCCCGGAGTACCAGTTGTCGCTGGCGATCGGCAAGGAAGGGCAGAACGCTCGACTTGCCGCTCGATTGACCGGTTGGCGTATCGACATCCGCAGTGACGCGGCGGCACCCGAGACGACCAGCGCCTAGGGCCGGAATGCGGAGATCGAGGCAATACAGCGGTAGAGTGGTCGATGGTTCGGTAACGACCTCTCCGCTCGGAGACGTGAACGCGAGAATCCGGTTGTGACAAGCCGGCCGATTCGTACATGTGTCGGGTGCAGGGAGCGAGTGCCGGCCGCCGATCTGTTGAGGATCGTGGTTCGAGAAGCTGGTTCGTACGAATTCGCTCTCGTCCCCGACATCCGGCATTCGATGTCCGGTCGTGGTGCTTGGTTGCACTACAACCGAGAATGCCTGCACAATGCGGAACGTCGCCGAGTCTTCGGCCGCGCGTTTCGGATATCGGGAAATGTGGAATCGTCCGCAGTATCGGACGTGCTCGACGAGCACGAACGGCTGCACGGCGAGAACACGACAAGAGCAACACCCGTCGACAAGAACAGGCAACAGCACTGATGAGCACACCGTGAAGCACCAACGATGAACGTCCATCGGAGATAACCCGAGGTCGTGCGGGCACCAAGCCTCGCTCGGCCTCTCAGTGAGGAGAGCAGTGGCAGGCAAGGCCCGCGTGCACGAGTTGGCAAAAGAACTCGGTGTCACCAGTAAGGAACTACTCGCACGGCTCAAAGAGCAAGGCGAGTTCGTCAAGTCCGCATCATCCACAGTCGAAGCCCCCGTGGCTCGTCGACTTCGTGAATCCTTCCCGTCCGCAAACGCGGACGCGCCGGCGTCCGGTGCAGCAGCACCCAACGGTCGCGCAGCAGCAGATCGTGCGTCGGATTCCGCCGCGAAGCCCGGCGCAGCAAAGCCGAGTGGACCTCGTCCCGGACCCAAGCCGGCATCCCGCCCGGCCGAGCCCGAGGCCCCCGCTGCACAGGCACCCGCAGCGCAAGCTCCGGCAGCACAGTCGCCCGTTGAGGTAGCTCCCGCTGCCCCGTCGGCACCGGCCGCTGCGCCCACGCCGGCACCGGCTGCGCCCACCCCTCGTCCGGCAGCACCCGCTGCTCCGGTCGAGCAGGCACCTGCCGCGTCGGCCGAGGCAACAGCGTCGGCTCCGGCCGCCCCCAAGCCCGCTGGTCCTGGCCCCAAGCCCGGCCCGAAGGCCCCGCGCGTCGGAAACAATCCGTACTCGTCGGCTCCGGTGGAACGACCGGCTCCGCGACCCGCTCCCGGTGCCGGTGCTCCCCGCCCCGGCGGCGGACGACCGGCTCCCGGACAGGGTGGACCCCGTCCGGCCGCACCGGCAGGCGGCGCTCGTCCGGCTCCCGGACAGGGCGGCCCCCGTCCCGCACCGGGTCAGGCCGGACCTCGGCCCAGCCCGGGCTCCATGCCTCCTCGCCCCAATCCGGGTGCGATGCCGACTCGTTCGGCACGTCCCGGCCCCGCAGCAGGACGTCCCGGTCGCCCCGGCGGCGCACCGGGTGGACGTCCGGGCGGCGGCGGTGGCGGTGGCTACCGCGGCGGTGGCGCGCCCGGTGGTGCACCGGCAGGCGGCGCTCCCGCAGGTGGCTTCCGTGGCCGTCCCGGCGGCGGTGGCCGTCCCGGTCAGCGTGGCGCAGCCGCAGGTGCGTTCGGTCGGCCCGGCGGAGCAGTCCGCCGCGGTCGCAAGTCGAAGCGGGCGAAACGCGCCGAGTACGAGAGCATGCAGGCTCCCGCGGTCGGCGGCGTCAGGCTGCCCCGCGGCAACGGCGAGACCATTCGTCTCGCCCGCGGAGCATCGCTGTCGGACTTCGCAGACAAGATCGACGCCAACCCCGCTGCACTCGTGCAGGCACTGTTCAACCTCGGTGAGATGGTCACCGCGACGCAGTCGGTCAACGACGAGACGCTGGAGCTTCTCGGCGGCGAGATGAACTACGTCGTGCAGGTCGTCAGTCCCGAGGACGAGGATCGCGAACTGCTCGATTCGTTCGACCTCACCTACGGCGAAGATGCCGGCGGCGAGGAAGATCTCGAGCAGCGTCCCCCGGTGGTCACCGTCATGGGCCACGTCGATCACGGTAAGACTCGACTGCTCGACTCGATTCGTAACACCACGGTGCGCGAAGGCGAGGCCGGCGGCATCACGCAGCACATCGGTGCGTACCAGGTGTTGACCGAGCTCGAAGGCAACGAGCGTCTCGTGACCTTCATCGACACCCCCGGTCACGAGGCCTTCACGGCCATGCGTGCTCGTGGTGCCAAGGCCACCGACCTTGCGATCCTCGTGGTCGCGGCCGACGACGGTGTCATGCCGCAGACGGTCGAAGCCATCAACCACGCCCAGGCGGCCGACGTGCCGATCGTGGTCGCGGTCAACAAGATCGACAAGGAAGGCGCGAACCCGGACAAGATCCGGCAGCAGCTGACCGAATACGGTCTGGTCGCCGAGGAATACGGCGGCGAGACGATGTTCGTCGACATCTCCGCCAAGCAGGGCACCAACATCGATGCCCTCCTCGAAGCGGTGCTGCTGACGGCCGATGCGTCACTCGATCTGCGTGCCAACCCGGACATGGATGCCCAGGGTGTCGCCATCGAGGCACACCTCGACCGCGGTCGCGGTCCGGTGGCCACCGTGCTCATCGCCCGCGGAACGCTGCGCGTCGGTGACTCGATCGTCGCCGGCGATGCCTACGGCCGCGTGCGTCGCATGGTCGACGAGCACGGCGAGGACGTCACCGAAGCGATGCCGTCCCGGCCCGTTCAGGTCATCGGCTTCACGTCGGTGCCCGGTGCAGGCGACAACCTTCTGGTCGTCGACGAGGACCGGATCGCCCGTCAGATCGCCGATCGCCGTAATGCCCGTAAGCGCAATGCTCTGGCGGCCAAGAGTCGCAAGCGCATCAGCCTCGACGATCTCGATGCAGCTCTGAAGGAGACTTCGCAGCTCAACCTGATCCTCAAGGGTGACAACTCGGGAACCGTCGAGGCGCTCGAAGAGGCCTTGCTCGGTATCCAGATCGACGACGAAGTCGAGTTGCGCGTCATCGACCGCGGTGTCGGTGGCGTCACGGAGACCAACGTCAACCTGGCGTCGGCATCCAACGCGATCATCATCGGCTTCAACGTGCGGGCCGAGGGCAAGGCAACCGAACTCGCCAACCGCGAGGGCGTCGACATTCGGTACTACTCGGTGATCTACCAGGCAATCGACGAGATCGAGAAGGCCCTCAAGGGCATGCTCAAGCCGATCTACGAAGAGGTCGCTCTGGGCCAGGCCGAGATCCGCGCGCTGTTCCGTTCCTCGAAGGTCGGAAACATCGCCGGTTGCCTCGTCACCTCCGGTACGATCCGTCGCAACGCCAAGGCGCGCCTGCTCCGTGACAATGCGGTCGTGGCCGAGACCGTGACGATCTCCTCGCTTCGCCGCGAGAAGGACGACGCAGTCGAGGTTCGTGAGGGATACGAGTGTGGTTTGACGGTGACGTACTCCGACATCAAGGTGGGCGATGTCATCGAGGCGTACGAGCTCCGTGAAAAGCCGCGCGACTAGAACAGGTCCGGAGCTGAACAGCTCCGTTCCCGGTCGCGTCGGCTCGGTGGTGAAGCCAGGGGAGTGACACTGCACTCCGGGGACGAGCCGGTGGTGGTACGACATATGTACCGCCACCGGCTTTGTCGTCGGAGCTGATCGAAGGGGCGACGTCAGCGTGTATCTGGGTGCTTTGGAGTTGGACGTGTTGTTGGGGGACGTGCGTTCGCTCGCTGAGAAACGGTCGATGGTGGAACCGGTTCTCGGCGATCTGCAGAGGCTGGGAGTGTCTGCCGCCGAAACCGGTGAGCGAGAACGTATTCGGCGTTCGATGTTGGGCGTGGCAGCGGCGGGCACGAACGTCGACCTGTTGCACGACAAGCTCGACGAGTGCGAGCGGCACGTCGCCGAGCGTCAGGATCTGGAACTGTTGGCAGTACGCCGAAGAATTTTCGGCCCCGAGGATTAGATCGGGGAGTTCGTCGAACGTGTTCGGCGAATGTTGGAGCGTAATCGCCGAGACGTCGCACTGCAGTGACGTCCGGCCATGAAAGAGGAGTGTGATTGTCGTGGTGGATCAGGCCAGGGCTCGTAAGTTGTCCAAGCGAATCGCCGCTATCGTTGCGACGGCGATCGACCACGAGATCAAAGATCCACGGTTGGCGTTCGTGACCATCACCGACACGAAGGTGACGGCTGACCTGCACGACGCCACGGTGTACTACACCGTGATGGGCGAGGATCTCGATACCCCGCCCGATCTGCAGGGAGCTGCGGCGGGTCTGGAGAAGGCCAAGGGCGTTCTCCGCTCGAAGGTCGGAGCCGGTACCGGTGTGCGGTTCACTCCGACGCTGACGTTCATGACGGATACCGTCCCCGACACCGCCCGGCACATGGAAGAGCTGCTCGAACGCGCTCGCGCAGCCGACGAGGAGCTGGCTCGCGCCCGGGCGAACGCGAAGCCTGCCGGAGACCCGGACCCGTACAAGGCTCCCCGCGAGGAGTCCCCCGCGGATCGCGGCGATGCAGAAGCCGTCGAGCCAGCCGAAGCCGACTGAGATGTCCGATGGTTCTGGTTCGGAGTTCCAGCTGGACGAGGATCTGGCGCGTGCGATCGAGATGCTCGAGCGCGCTTCCTCGGTGACCGTGCTCTGCCATGTCCAGCCGGATGCCGACACGATCGGCAGCGGATTGGCAATCGGTTCGGTACTCGAACGTCGCGGCGCGCAGGTGCAGGTGGCGTTCGCCGCGCCCGCGTTTCTGCCTCAATCGATGGAAGAGCTACCGAACCGGCATCTGCTGGTGGAGCCGGAGAAGGTGGCCGAATCGGTCGATCTGGTGGTCACCGTGGACGCCGGAAGCCGAGGTCGACTCGGTTCGCTCGGCGAGCGGCTCGACTCCGCATCGGAGTCCCTGGTCATCGACCATCACCGGAGCAACACGCGGTTCGGAACACTGAACGTCGTCCACGCGTCCGCCGAGTCCACCACGGCCGTGATCGTCCGCCTGCTGGATCGGTGGGGTGTCGACATCGATGCGGACCTGGCGCATCTGCTGTTCGCGGGTCTGGTCACCGATACCGGGTCGTTCCGGTGGGTGCGGCCGGGTTCGCATCTGCTCGCCGAGAGATTGCTCGCGACCGGCATCGACGGTGCACGTATCGCCCGTCGCCTCCTCGATACGCACCCCTTCGACTGGCTGCCGATGCTTGGGGCGGTACTGGGTTCGGCCGAGCTGCTGCCCGACGCGGCGGGCGGACGGGGGCTCGTGTACGCCGTCATCCGGAGCGAGGATTCGGCCGGTCTGAGGTCGGAGGAGATCGAGAGTGTCATCGACATCGTGCGGACCACCTCCGAGGCGGAGGTGGCCGCGGTGTTGAAGCAGCAGGATTTCGGGTCGGTCTGGGTGGTGTCGCTCAGATCCAAGACGCAGGTGGACGTATCTGCAGTGGCGACCGGGCTCGGCGGCGGTGGACATCACAACGCCGCGGGCTACACCGCGACCGGTGAGCTCCCCGACGTGATCGATGCGCTCCGTGAGGCCTTGTCGGCGTCGTGAGTTCCACCCCTGTCACGGCTCGCAGAATTCTCGGGCTGTCGCTTCCATCGCTCGGAGTTCTGGCCGCCGAACCCCTCTACCTCCTCTTCGACGCGGCGGTCGTCGGCCGGCTCGGCGCGTTGGCTCTGGCCGGCCTGGCGATCGGGGGGCTCGTCCTCGCTCAGGTCAGCACGCAGCTGACCTTCCTGTCCTACGGAACCACTGCGCGTGCGGCGCGCATGCACGGTGCCGGTCGTGAGCGCGACGCCGTCGGGGAAGGGGTGCAGGCGACGTGGCTGGCGGTGGCGATCGGTCTCGCGATCGTCCTCGTGGTCCAGTTGTTCGCCGCCCCCGTCGTGTCGCTACTGGCCGGTGGCGGTGACATTGCCGCGGAGGCACTGCTGTGGCTGCGCGTGGCGCTGGTGGGGGTGCCGTTCATTCTGATATCGCTGGCCGGGAACGGCTGGATGCGCGGCGTGCAGAACACGACGACACCATTGCGGTTCGTCGTGCTCGGTTTCGGCGTGTCGGCGGTGCTGTGTCCACTCCTCGTCCACGGCCTGCTCGGATTTCCCCGGCTCGAATTGGTGGGCTCGGCCGTTGCGAACGTCATCGGCCAAGGCGTCGCAGGCGCTCTGTTCGTCGGTGCCCTCGGGCGGTCGGGTGTGCCGTTGCGCCCGCGCTGGTCGGTCATGCGGGCGCAGCTGGTACTCGGCCGCGATCTGATCGTGCGCAGTCTCGCGTTCCAGGCGTGCTTCCTGTCTGCCGCAGCGGTCGCGTCGCGATTCGGTGCCGCGTCGGTGGCGGCAAATCAGGTGGTGCTGCATCTGTGGAACCTGGTGTCGTTGATGCTCGACTCGTTGGCCATCGCCGCGCAGACACTCGTGGGAGCGGCTCTGGGCGCGGGCAGGACCGAGGACGCGCGTGCGCTCGCTCGCCGGTTGACGGCATGGTCGACGGTCTTCGCGGTGGTCCTGGCGGCGGTGTTCGCCGCCGGGCAGCCGGTCGTCCCGGGATTGTTCACCACCGACGTCTCGGTGATCGATCAGATGCAGGCGATCTGGTGGATCTTCGTGGCGATCATTCCGGTCGCCGGTGTGGTGTTCGCGTTGGACGGGGTGCTGTTGGGCAGCGGCGATGCCGCGTTCTTGCGTAACGCCACGATGGCGTGTGCGGTCGTCGGGTTCCTGCCGTTCATTTGGTCTGCCCTGGTGTTCGACTGGGGTGTCGTGGGCATCTGGCTGGGTCTGGGTGTTTTCGTCTGCCTGCGCATGGTCGCGGTCGCCGGTCGAGTGCTATCGGGTAAATGGCTCGTGACCGGTAGCGATCGGCAAGTGCGAGACTGATCGCGTTCGCATGCATCACCGCCGTGACACCAGGGCCGGATGCAGCACCACCTCGCGGCTCTTGACGACGAAGAACACCCGTCGGCCGGGTTCGAGGCCCAGCTCCGATACTGCGGCGGCGGTGATGTCAGCCGCGATACCCGGTGTGCCGTCGGGGTGCGGACGAGCTCGGACGCGGATGCCCGAGCCCTGCACTTCCATCTCCTCTATGACTACTTCGAAGACGTTGCGCGGGCTGGCGTGCGGCGCGGTGAGGTGTACCGAAACCGCAGCGGGGGAGAAGACTGCGACCACCGGCGTCCCGGAACCGTGTTGCCCCGAGCCGTGCACGACGGTGTCCCACGGCGTGCGCAGCGCGGTGGTGTCGCCGACGGTGAGTGCGTGGCCCGAGATCAGATTGACCCCGGCCATGCGAGCACCGAACTCGCTTCGCGGGGCGGTGAGAACGTCGGCGACCGAACCGCGTTCGACGACGCGTCCACCGTCGACGACGGCAACGGTGTCTGCGAGTGCGACGACGTCGAGCAGATCGTGGGTGACGATCAGTGCCGTACGACCGTTCTCTCGGAGTACGGTGCGCAGCAGTCTTCGGATGGCCGGGGCCGTGTCGACGTCGAGCGCGGCGAGCGGTTCGTCGAGCAGGAGGAGTCGGGGATCGGCGGCGAGTGCGCGGGCGATGGCAACCCGCTGAGCTTGGCCCCCGGACAGCTGTGCCGGGCGGCGCTCGGCCAGGTGAGAGGCTCCGACTGCGTCGAGCCATCGATCGGCCACTGCCCCGGCCGTCCTCCGGTCGGCGCCGGAACTACGTGGTGCGAATGCGACGTTCGTCCGTGCGGTCATGTGGGGAAACAGCAGTGTCTCCTGTGCCAGAGTCGCGATGCCGCGGGCGTGCACCGGAACGGCCGTCCTTGCGGTCGTGTCGGTCAGAACGTCCTCGCCCAGGCGGACGATGCCGTCGTCGGGTGGCACCAGGCCCGCGACGAGCTGCAGCAGTGTGGATTTACCTGCGCCGTTCGGTCCCAGGATCGCCGTTGTTTCACCCTCGGCGACATCCAGCTCGAGATCGACGCCCCGGGCCGCGACGGTGGCGCGCAGGTGTAGCGAACTCATGGTGTTCCCGTCGTTCGAGTACCGCGAGCGGCCAGGACCACCACTGCCGCGACGACGACGAGGACGAGCGACAGGGCTATCGCTGCGTCGGGGTCGGACTCGCGTTGCAGATAGATTTCGAGGGGCAGGGTTCTGGTCACTCCCTCGAGAGAACCGGCGAACGTCAGGGTCGCGCCGAACTCTCCCAGTGCGCGCGCGAACGCGAGAACGATTCCGGACGTCAACCCGGGCAGGATCAAGGGGAGGGTGACGCGGCGCAGGACCGTCGTAGGGGGAGCGCCCAAGGTTGCGGCCACCACTTCGTATCGGTCACCGGCAGTGCGCAGCGCGCCCTCGACGCTGACCACCAGGAAGGGCAACGACACGAAGGCCTGGGCGAGCACCACGGCCGTCGAGGTGAACGCGATCCGGATTCCGAAGGCATCGAGATGTTCGCCCAGTAGCCCCTGGCGACCGAACGTGTAGAGCAAGGCGATACCGCCGACCACCGGGGGGAGCACCAGTGGGAGGACGACGAGGGAACGCATCGTCGACAGACCGCGAAACGAACTGCGGGCGAGGACCGTTGCCATCGGCACACCCAGGAGCACACACAACACCGTGCTCGCCGAGGCCGTCTTCAGACTCAACAGCAGTGCGGCTACTGCGGACTCGGACGTGATGAGCCCGAAGAAGTTCGTCCAGTCGATTCGGGTGAACATCGCGGCCAACGGCGCGACGACGAGAAGCGCTCCGGCAGCGGCAGGGACGAATATCCATCCGGGTACACCGACGGTCGGACCTGTGCCCGCGGCGTGCCCGGTCACGGTGCCGCGAAACCGGCCTGCGTCAGCACTTCACGGCCGACCGGTCCGGCGACGAAGTCGGTGAAGGCGCGGGCCGTGTCCACGTTGTCGGATCCGCTCAATGCTGCGATCGGATAGGTGTTGACCGCCCCGCTCGATTCCGGGAAAGGCACGGCGGTGACGGCGTCTGCGGCCCCCGTTGCATCGGTGACGTACACCAGTCCGGCGTCGGCCTGACCGGAGGTGACCTTGCCCAGAACGTCGGTGACGGACGACTCCTCGCTGACGGCCGGGATGTCGGTTCCGGTGGCGTTCTCGACGGCTGCCGTGGCCGCGCCGCACGGCACCTGCGGCGCGCAGATCACCGTCAGCACATCGGGTTTCGCCAGATCGGCGAACGACCGGACGGCCTTGGGGTTACCCGGGGCAGTGACGATGGTGAGGGTGTTGGAGGCGAAATCGACCGGGTCGCCGGCGACGAGGCCGGCATCGACGATCGTGCTCATGTTCTTGGTATCGGCAGAGGCGAACACGTCGGCAGGTGCACCGTTGACCAGTTGCGCGGCCAGATCGGAGGAGCCCGCAAAGCTGAAATCGACGGTGGTACCGGGATGTTCCTGCTCGAAGCGGGTGCCGAGCGGGGTGAACGTCGAGCGCAGTGATGCCGCCGCGAACACGGTCAGCGTGCTCGAACCCCCGTCCTGCGGAGCGTCCTCGGCAGCGGGGTCGGCCGCGCACCCTGCAAGCATCAGGGCGACCGCGACCAGAGCACCGTGAACCGCTCGAATGTTCTTCACTGACATCGTCCTTCGGTCCTAGGGGGTTTCGACAATGACGGTCGTGGCCTTGACGACCGCGACGGTGATGGAGCCCGGTTCGAGCCCCAATTCCTGGACCGACCGGGTACTCATCAGGGACACGATGGTGAACGGCCCACACTGCATGCGGACCTCGCTCATGACCGCGTCGGAGACCACCTCGGTCACCAGCCCCACGAGTCGGTTCCGGGCCGAGCTACCGCCCGATGCCACCTCGGGCGGGGGAGCGGCGTGCTCGCGGGCGTACTGCGCGAGAGCGCGCGCGTCGACGACCTTGCGGCCCGTCTCGTCGTCGCGGGAGGGCAGGGTCCCGCTGTCCATCCACCGGCGGACGGTGTCGTCGCTGACTCCGAGCAGTGCGGCGGCGTCGCGTACCCGTATCGGCGGTGCCGTCATCGCACGATGCCGTTTCCTGCAGCTATCCGCAAAAGCGTCATGAAAGGCACCATATACCCGAATCTGTGGTCGTTGCTGCGTGGACCCTCCTTTCGGAGCCGTCGGACGAACCGCAGCGGTTCACCCCCGCGTGCACCGCTGCGGAATCTCCGGGGAGTATTGGAGGTTGGTACGTTCTCGGGCGGTTGTGGCGATTCGACGTCGGCGGCCGAGTGCATCGGAAGGGATCATCAGTGGCAGCCAAGTTATGGGCAGTGAGCGACATTCATGTCGGACATCGAGGCAATCGACCTGTCACCGAGGACATTCATCCCGAGTCACCCGAGGATTGGCTGATCGTCGCCGGAGACGTCTCGGAGAAGACCGACGACATCAAATGGGCGCTCGAGCTGCTGCGCAGCCGCTTCGCGAAAGTGATCTGGGTTCCTGGCAATCACGAGTTGTGGACGACGGTGAAGGACCCCGTTCAGATCCACGGAGCGGCTCGGTACGAGTACCTGGTCAATCTCTGCCGCGAGATCGACGTCGTCACTCCCGAGGATCCCTACCTGCTCTGGGAAGGCGAAGGTGGACCCGCGACGATAGTGCCGATGTTCCTGCTCTACGACTACACGTTTCTCCCGCAGGGTGCGCGGGACAAGGAGCACGGGCTGGCGATCGCGCGCGAGAAGAACGTCGTCGCCACCGACGAGTTCCTGCTGTCCTCTCAGCCGTATGCGACGCGCGATGCCTGGTGCCATGCCCGCATCGACGCCACCCGCGAGCGCCTCGACGCGCTGGACACCACGGTTCCCACCGTGCTCATCAACCACTTTCCGATGGTGCGTCAGCCGACCGAGGTGTTGTTCTACCCGGAGTTCGCCCTGTGGTGCGGTTCGACGCTGACGGCGGACTGGCACATCAGGTACAACGCGATCTGCTCGGTGTACGGTCACCTGCACATCCCGCGGACCACCTACTACGACGGCGTCCGCTTCGAGGAGGTCTCGGTGGGTTACCCGCGCGAATGGCAGCGCCGTGGACTGCCGAACAACGTTCTGCGCCAAATTCTTCCGGTTCCCGAGTATCCGCCGGGCACGTTGAACAAATGGGGCGGGCACTTCACCGTGACGCCCGAGATGGAGGCAGAGGTCGAGAAGATGAGGGCAGGCCAGTGATCGAATCGCTTCTCCCCAATGGTGTTGTCTCGGCCGAATTGTTCACCGATCCACCGGGTTTGATGCCGCACCCACTCGAAGCGCCGTTGGTCGCCAAGGCGGTGGACAAGCGCAAGCGTGAGTTCACCTCGGCTCGACACTGCGCGCGTGTGGCGATGCAGAAGCTCGGTGTGGAGCCCGCGCCGATCATGCGCGGCACCTCCGGCGCACCGCAGTGGCCGAAGGGAGTGGTGGGATCGTTGACGCATTGCGACGGCTACCGCGGTGCCGTTCTGGGCTACGCCATGCAGGTTCGCTCGGTGGGAATCGATGCCGAGCCACACGGACCTCTTCCCGACGGTGTGCTCGATGCGGTCAGCCTCGAAGCCGAGCGCGAGTGGCTCTCGACCGCGGGCCGAGAAGACGTCCACTGGGATCGAGTGTTGTTCTGCGCCAAGGAGGCGACGTACAAGGCCTGGGAGCCGCTGACCGGTCGCTGGCTGGGGTTCGAGGACGCGCACATCACGTTCGAGCGCACCGGCACCGGTGACGACATCTCGGGAACGTTTCGATCCGAACTGCTGGTCCCCGGCGACACCGTGTCCGGACCTCCGCTGACGGCTTTCGACGGTCGATGGATGGTGTCCGACGGTTTGGTGATGACGGCGATCTCGGTGATGTGACGACCGGCTCGTCGCGCCTGGCACAATGCACTCTCGTGAGTGCTCGCGGAAAGATCTCGTCCGGTCTCGTCGGTGCCGGTGTGTTGGTGGTCGACAAGGGGCCGGGCGTCACCAGTCACGATGTCGTCGCGTCGTGCCGAAAGTTGTTGCAGACCAGAAAGGTCGGTCATGCGGGGACGTTGGACCCCATGGCGACCGGGGTGCTGGTTCTGGGCGTCGAGCGGGCGACCAAGATGCTCGGATTGCTGACGCTGACGACCAAGTCGTACACCGCCACCGTGCGACTGGGGCGCAGTACGACGACCGATGACGCCGAGGGTGAGGTGCTCGCCGACGTCCCGGCCACGAATGTCTCGGATTCGGATATCGCGGCCGGGGTTGCCGCACTCACCGGTGACATCGAGCAGGTTCCGGCCAGTGTCAGTGCCATCAAGGTCGACGGTCAGCGGGCACACAAGCTCTCGCGCGCCGGTGAGGAGTTCACCCTCGCCGCTCGCAAGGTCACTGTCACTCGCTTCGACGTGACGGCTCGCCGCGATGTCGTCGATTCCGATGGCCGGTTCGTCGACCTCGATGTCGAGGTGGACTGCACGTCGGGGACGTACGTGCGCGCGCTCGCACGGGATCTCGGCGCAGCACTGGGCGTCGGCGGCCACCTGACGGTTCTGCGCAGAACCAGGGTCGGGCCGTTCACGCTCGACCACGCCGTGACGCTCGAAGAATTGGCCGAGAATCCCGCTGTGGGCCTCGATATAGACGAGGCCGCGCGCACCGCATTTCCGCACCGACAGATCGATGCCGCCGAAGCGGAGTCGCTCAGCCAGGGACGCTGGCTCGATCCCGTCGGAATCGAGGGGGTCTACGCGGCTGTCGATCCCACCGGGCACACCATCGCGTTGCTCCAGGAAAAGGGCAAGCGGGCGAGCTCGGTGATGGTGGTGCGGCCGGCAACACTGCGCGGGTACTGATTCCCGTTCGGATCGGCCCTGCGACCGAGGGGACTGCACCGCTCAGGTGGCCGGAACCATCCAGATCGCTTCGGCGGCGCGGTGACCGAGATCGATGGACTCCGTGCTGCCGCGTCGGGCGAGTTCGATCGCCACCGTGCCGGCGTAGTCGCGTCGTTCGACCACGGTGATCGGTAGATCGAGCTCGATGCCGACCGAATCGAAGTACCGGAGCATTGCGGGGTCCGAATCGGAGATACGAGCCACTCGTCCCGACTGACCGTCGAGGTACTCGCTCAGTCTGGTTGCGGACGGCGTGTCGATCGATCCGTTGGCCGACGGAATCGGGTCCCCGTGTGGATCTCGTTCGGGGTGGCCGAGTTTGGCGTCTATCCGATCCATCATCAGATCGGATACCGCATGTTCGAGGATTTCTGCCTCGTCGTGGACCTCGTCCCAGCCGTACCCGAGTTCGCGAACGAGGTACGTCTCGATGAGACGGTGTCGACGGACCATGCCGATGGCCGCCAGTCGGCCCTTCTCGGTGAGTGAGATGGCACCGTACCGGGCGTGGTCCACCATGCCCTGATCGGCGAGTTTGCGAATCGCCTCGGACACCGTGGATGCGGACACGCCGATTCGTTCGGAGAGCATCTTGGTGCTGACGGAGTCTTCACTCCATTCGCTGGCCGTCCAGATGACCTTGAGGTAGTCCTGCGCAACTGCGGACAGCTGGACGCCTTCGTCGGCCGGAGCTGGATCGTCTTTTCGTTGCGCCACGTCGCCGAGCTTAGGCAATCCAATGGAAAAAGACATCTCACCCGGCCGGAGCCACCGTCACCTGTCCTCGGCGGCGTAGAGCGCGCGTGACGATGCCCTGCGCCGGGCTGAACAGGTACGCCAGCACGAACACCAGGCCTTGGGCCAGCACCACGCTGCCACCCGAGGAGACGTCGAGATAGAAACTGGCGTAGATACCGACCAGGGCGCAGCCCACCGAGATGGCGGGGGCAATCACCAGCATGCGGCCGAAGCTGTGGGTGAGTAGGTATGCGGTTGCGCCGGGTGTGATCAGCATGGCGACGACCAGGATGACGCCGACGGCCTGTAGCGCCACGACGGTCGTCAGCGCGAGCAGCGTCAACATCGCGGCCGAGATCACGCTCGGATTGATGCCGACAGCGCGAGCCTGCGTGCGGTCGAAGGCGAACAGAGTGAAATCGCGACGCTTGATCACCATCACGGCCAACGCCAGCCCGCCGAGCACGAACACCTGGATCATGTCCGACTGCGACACCCCGAGCAGGTTTCCGAACAAGATGTGGTTGAGGTCGATCTGGCTCGGAAACTTGGAGATCAGGACGACGCCGAGGGCGAACAACGTGGTGAACACGACGCCGATCGCGGCGTCCTCCTTGACGATGGTGGTGTTGCGAACCACCCCGATGGCACCGACCGCGATGAGTGCGAACAGCAGGGCACCGATGGCGAACGGCGCACCCAGCAGATAGGACAGGGCGACGCCGGGGAGTACCGCGTGCGATACGGCGTCCCCCATCAGTGACCAGCCGATGAGTACGAGCCAGCAGCTCAACACTGCGCAGACGATCGAGGCGGTGACGGTCACCAACAGCGCACGCTGCATGAAGGTGTATTCGAGAGGATTGACGACGAAGTCGATCAGGTACACGGTTCAGCTCACTTCCGACGTTGGAGAGCTCGCGCCCAGTTCGTCGATCTTCGACGGGTCCATGCCGAAGGCCAGTGCCAGGTTCTCCGGGCGCAACACCTCGGCTGGACTGCCGTGCATCAGGACCCGCTGCTGCAGCAGGATCGCCTCGTCGCACAGTTCCGGAAGGGCGTGCAGATCGTGGGTGGACACCAGGACGGACGCACCCTGAGCGGCCAGTTCTCGGAGGAGTCGCGTGATCGTCGCCTCGGTCTTCTTGTCCACTCCTGCGAACGGCTCGTCGAGCAGCAGCAGCGACGCTTCCTGAGCGATGGCGCGGGCCACGAATGCCCGTTTGCGTTGTCCGCCGGAGAGTTGCCCGATCTGTCGATCGGCGAGCTCGGTGAGATCGACTCGTCTCAGGGCCGCGTCCACCGCAGCTCTGTCTGCCGCACGAGGGGTTCGGAGAAAGTTCTGTTTGCCGTAACGACCCATCATCACCACGTCCCGGACGCTGATGGGGAAGGTCCAATCGACCGATTCGGCCTGGGGCACGTAGCTGACCGTCCCGGCTTTGCGGGCCCGGGCGGGGTCGCCGCCGAAGACCGTGATCGAACCGGCATCGGTCTTGACGACGCCCATGATGGCCTTGAACAGCGTCGACTTACCCGATCCGTTCATTCCGACCAGGCCGCAGACGCGTCCGGGTGCGAGGGTCAGGCTCGCGCCGACCAGCGCCACGACGTCTCGGTACCGAACGTCGACGGCGTCGACGGTCAGCGCGGCACCGTCCCGGTTCGCACCCGAGATGTGCCGGGTCATCGCGTGCCCACCAACGCGTCGGAGATCAGCCGCGCGTCGTAACGCAGCAGATCGAGGTAGGTGGGCACGGGTCCGTCGGCGGCGCTGAGGGAGTCGACGTACAGCTTTCCGCCGAAGCGGGCACCCGTGTCCTCGGCGACCTGGAGCTGAGCCTTGTCCGAGACGGTCGACTCGCAGAAGACGGCAGGCACGTCGTTGTCACGTACGAAATCGATGGTGCGGACCACTTGTTTGGGTGTCCCTTCCTGTTCGGCATTGACCGGCCACAGATACGCCTCCTGCAGGTCGAAGTCGCGGGCCAGATAGCCGAACGCGCCCTCACACGTCACCAGAGCACGTTGCTGCGCCGGAAGTTGGGCCAGATCGGATTCCAGTTCGTCGCCGACCGACCGCAGCTCGGTGATGTACGCGGCGGCGTTGGCGCGGTATTCCTCGGCATGGACAGCGTCGAGCGCCACGAACGCGTCGGCGATGTTGGTGATGTAGGTCTCCGCCGCGACCGGCGACATCCAGGCGTGTGGATTGGCCTTGCCCGCATATGCGTCGTCGCGGATGTAGACGGGTTCCACGTGTGCGCTGACGACCGCGTGCGGTGCGGGCACCCGCTCGACGAACTTCTCGAACCACGCCTCGAGTCCCAGACCGTTGTCCAGGATCAGATCGGCGCTTTCGGCAGTGCGTAGGTCGCCGGGTGTGGGCTCGTACCCGTGAATCTCGGCTCCGGCCTTGGTGATCGACTCCACACGGAGATGGTCGCCTGCAACGTTCGCGGCCATGTCGGCCAGCACCGTGAACGTCGTCAGCACCAACGGTCTGCCGTCGTCCATCGACGTCGGCTCGTCGTCGCCGACCGCGCGAGCGCATCCGCTCGACGTCGCTACCAGCAGTCCCGCCACGGCCCAGCTCGCAACGATTCGACCCACGCGAGATCCGCGGGATCGAAGAAATAAGTTAGGCACCCCGAAATATTTACCGTGGGGACACCCTTTTGTCCATACCTGCCGCACGCGACACGCCTGTCCGAGGATGACCGAGCGGCCGCCGGGCCGTAGGCTTCGCGGTGTGCAGAGATGGCGAGGTCTCGACGATGTACCTGCCGACTGGGGCCGATGTGTGCTCACGATCGGTGTGTTCGACGGCGTTCACCGCGGACATGCGCAGTTGATCGGTAGAGCAGTGGCCGCAGCTCGGGAACGCGGCGTACCCAGCGTGCTCATGACCTTCGATCCCCACCCGATGGAAGTGGTCCGTCCGGGTAGTCACCCCGCGCAGTTGACGACGTTGACCCGGCGTGCCGAACTGGCCGAGGAACTGGGCATCGACGTGTTCTGCGTCATGCCGTTCACGCCCGAACTGATGAAACTCACCCCCGAGCGATACGTGCACGAGATCCTCATCGAACGCCTGCACGTTGCAGAAGTGGTCGTCGGCGAGAACTTCACCTACGGGAAGAAGGCGCTCGGGACGGTCCCCATGCTGCGCAAGATCGGCGAACGGTCCGGCTTCGCAGTCGACGGAGTCAACCTGTTGGCCGAGCATGCCGTCACGTTCTCGTCCACCTACATCAGGTCGTGCGTGGACGCCGGGGACGTCGCGGCAGCAGCTGCAGCGCTCGGCCGCCCGCATCGCGTCGAGGGTGTCGTCGTGCACGGCGACGGACGCGGCCGTCAAATGGGCTATCCCACAGCCAATGTCGCTCCGCCGATGTACTCGGCCATACCGGCGGACGGGGTCTACGCCGCCTGGTTCACCGTGCTCGGTCCGGGTCCGATCATGGGGACGGTCACTCCGGGGGAGCGGCACCCGGCGGCGGTGTCGGTGGGCACGAATCCCACGTTCTCGGGACGCACCAGGACCGTCGAGGCGTTCGTGCTCGACGGCGAGGGAGACCTCTACGGGCAGCACGTGGCCGTCGACTTCGTCGAGCGACTGCGCGGAATGGAGAAGTTCGATTCCATGGAAGCTCTCGTGGAGGAGATGGGCCGGGACGCCGACCGGGCCCGCTCGATCCTGGCCGCCAGCGCAGCCTGATAGGCTGACTCCTCGGTGTTCGCTGCGGTCCGCGGCGGCTGCACCGGCTTCGATACCGCCCGGATGATCATGCATCGTCCACGGCGGGGCCCGTTGCTTCCTTTCACGCGGACGTCATTGATCAGGAGTAGTACCAGTGGCATTGACCACCGAACAGAAGAAGGCCGTTCTCGGCGAGTACGGCTTGCACCCCACCGACACGGGTTCGCCCGAGGCGCAGGTTGCAATGCTCACCAAGCGCATCGTCGACTTGACCGAGCACCTCAAGATGCACAAGCACGATCACCACTCCCGCCGCGGCCTGTTGCTGCTGGTCGGACGTCGTCGTCGTCTGCTCAAGTACATCGCGAAGGTAGACGTCACTCGCTACCGTTCGCTCATCGAGCGTCTGGGTCTGCGTCGATAATTTCGATCGACGCGAGGATGTTGCCGATGCATGGTTCGACGCGCCGGTGTACACCCGACTCGCAGCAATAGTGCAGTAGCCAACGAGGCAGTGCTTAGACTGTTCCTCGTTGGCTTTCTGTGTTTGTACCGCAACATCAGGATAGTCAGCACGACCAGCGGATACACGGTATCCGCACACCGCCGTGTATGCCTGTCACGCCGTGGTGTCGGTCTTCGGTAGTGGCTTTTCGGATACGAGATCCGGAGGGCTTCGATCGATGGCCGCCTCCGCGCAGCCGCGTCCCGAGACGAACTCTCGGAGATGGACGGCACAGGTATGCCGCCACAGCCAGGAGGGCTGGTGGTGTGTCCACGCGGGCACGGCAAAGACGAGAGGACGAGAACAGAACACATGTCGGACACCACAACATTGGACGCCGAAGAAGGCGTCTACGAAGCAACAGCGATCATCGACAACGGCTCTTTCGGTAAGCGGAGCATCCGCTTCGAGACGGGTCGCCTCGCACAGCAGGCCGCAGGCGCAGTCGCCGCGTACCTCGACGAGGACACCATGCTGCTGTCGGCAACGACGGCAGGCAAGCACCCCCGTGAGGGATTCGATTTCTTCCCGCTGACGGTCGACGTCGAAGAGCGCATGTACGCCGCGGGCCGTATCCCCGGATCGTTCTTCCGCCGCGAGGGCCGTCCGTCCACCGACGCCATCCTCACCTGCCGCCTGATCGACCGGCCGCTGCGTCCGACGTTCGTCGACGGACTGCGCAACGAGATCCAGGTCGTCATCACGGTCATGAGCCTCAACCCGGCCGATCTGTACGACGTCGTCGCGATCAACGCCGCGTCGGCATCGACCCAGATCGCCGGCCTGCCGTTCTCCGGTCCGATCGGCGGCGTTCGCGTCGCGCTGATCGACAAGCAGTGGGTTGCGTTCCCGACCAACGAGCAGCTCGAGAAGGCCGTGTTCAACATGGTCGTCGCCGGCCGCATCGTCTCCGGCTCCGGTGCCGACGCCGACGTCGCGATCATGATGGTCGAGGCCGAGGCCACCGAGAACGTCATCGAGCTCATCGAGGGCGGCGCTACCGCACCCAACGAGGCAGTTGTCGCCGAGGGCCTCGAGGCCTCGAAGCCCTTCATCGCAGCCCTGTGCACCGCACAGCAGGAGCTCGCGTCCAAGGCCGCCAAGCCGACCGGCGACTACCCGGTCTTCCCGGCGTACCAGAGCGACGTCTTCGAAGCCGTCGAGAACGCCGCGAAGATCCCGCTCAACGAGGCACTGACCATTGCCGGCAAGGCCGAGCGCGAGAACAAGCTCGACGAGGTCAAGGCTCAGGTCCTCACCTCGGTCGGAGACAGCTTCGCCGGCCGCGAGAAGGAGATCGGTGCCGCGTTCCGCGCACTGACCAAGAAGTCGGTTCGCCAGCGCATCCTCACCGATCACTTCCGCATCGACGGCCGCGGCATCACCGACATCCGGTCGTTGTCCGCCGAGGTCGCGATCATCCCGCGTACCCACGGATCGGCTCTGTTCGAGCGCGGCGAGACCCAGATCCTGGGCGTCACCACCCTCGACATGGTCAAGATGGCGCAGCAGGTCGACTCGCTCGGGCCCGAGACGTCCAAGCGCTACATGCACCATTACAACTTCCCGCCGTACTCCACCGGTGAGACCGGCCGCGTCGGTTCGCCGAAGCGTCGCGAGATCGGTCACGGCGCACTCGCCGAGCGCGCTCTGCTGCCGGTTCTGCCCAGCCAGGCCGAGTTCCCGTACGCCATCCGCCAGGTCTCCGAGGCATTGAGCTCCAACGGCTCGACCTCGATGGGCTCGGTCTGCGCATCGACTCTGTCGCTGCTCAATGCCGGTGTGCCGCTGCGTGCCCCGGTTGCCGGTATCGCGATGGGCCTCGTGTCCGACGAGGTCGACGGCGAGACTCGCTACGTCGCCCTCACGGACATCCTCGGTGCCGAGGACGCGTTCGGCGACATGGACTTCAAGGTCGCCGGAACCAAGGACTTCGTCACCGCCCTCCAGCTCGACACCAAGCTCGACGGCATTCCCTCCAAGGTGCTCGCCGGCGCGCTGTCACAGGCGAAGGATGCTCGCACGACGATCCTCGAGGTCATGGCCGAGGCCATCGACACCCCGGACGAGATGAGCCCGTACGCACCTCGCGTCACCGCGATCAAGGTGCCGGTCGACAAGATCGGCGAGGTCATCGGGCCCAAGGGCAAGATGATCAACTCCATCACCGAGCAGACCGGTGCCAACATCTCGATCGAAGATGACGGCACTGTCTACGTCGGTGCAGCGGACGGCCCGTCCGCACAGGCCGCGATCGACATGATCAACGCCATCGCCAACCCGCAGCTGCCGAAGGTCGGCGAGCGATTCCTCGGAACCGTCGTCAAGACAACGGCTTTCGGTGCATTCGTCTCGCTGCTCCCGGGCCGCGACGGACTGGTGCACATCTCGAAGCTCGGTAACGGCAAGCGCATCAACAAGGTCGAGGACGTCGTGAGCGTCGGGTCGAAGTTGCGCGTCGAGATCGCCGATATCGACAACCGCGGCAAGATCAGCCTCGTTCCCGTCGAAGACGACAATGCAGCTGCTCCCGCCGACGCTCCCGAGGCACCCGCCGAGGTCAGCGCTGAGTAAGAAGCAAGCGAGCCGAACGGTACGTCCCCTCGGGACGTACCGTTCGGCCGTTCCAGAGACCAGCGGCACCGACACGGGCGTTCGACGCACGACTCTGCCCGGCGGCCTTCGGGTCGTCACCGAGTTCGTTCCCGGCGTTCGCTCGGCATCGGTCGGTGTGTGGGTCGGCGTCGGCTCGCGCGACGAGCAACCCAGCGTCGCCGGTGCCGCGCACTTCCTCGAACATCTGCTGTTCAAGTCGACGCCGACGCGTAGTGCGCTCGAGATCGCCCAGGTGATGGACGGTGTCGGGGGAGAGCTGAACGCATTCACTTCCAAGGAGAGCACGTGCTTCTACGCGCACGTGCTCGACGAGGACGTCGCGCTCGCGATCGATCTCGTCAGCGATGTGGTGCTTCGTGGTCGGTGTAGATCGGCAGATGTGGACGTCGAGCGTCAGGTGGTCCTCGAAGAGATCTCCATGCGCGACGACGATCCCGAGGATCTCCTGGGAGATGCTTTCCTGGAAGCGATGTTCGGTGATCACCCGATCGGGCGTCCGATCATCGGATCTGTCGAATCCATCGAATCGATGACCCGTTCCCAACTGCATTCGTTCCATGTTCGCCGCTATACGCCGCAACGGATGGTCGTCGCCGTCGCAGGCAACGTCGATCACAAGCAGATTGTGTCCTTGGTACGTCGCGCCTTCGCGGGTCATCTGGAAAAGGGCCTGAGGCCGGCCGAAAAGCGTAGCGGCACAGCGCGATTGCGCCAGAATCCGACGCTGAGCCTGACCGCCCGGGACAGCGAACAGGCGCATCTGTGCCTGGGCGTACGGGCGTTCGGACGTCACGAAGGACACCGCTGGGCATTGTCGGTACTGAATTCTGCTGTCGGCGGTGGGCTCAGTTCTCGCCTGTTCCAGGAGATCAGGGAAGAGCGCGGACTGGCTTACTCGGTGTACTCCTCGGTGGATACGTTTGCCGACAGCGGGGCGTTCTCGGTGTACGCGGGATGCCAGCCGGAGAACCTGGGCGAGGTCACCACGGTGATTCGCGAGGTGCTCGCCAAGGTTGCGGCCGAGGGCATCACCGATGCCGAGTGCGCTCGCGCCAAGGGGTCGTTGCGCGGTGGATTGGTGCTGGGACTGGAAGATTCGGGTTCTCGGATGAACCGTATCGGTCGCAGCGAACTGAACTACGGCAATCACCGAGACATCACCGACACCCTGGCGCGTATCGACAGTGTCGGCAACGACGAGGTGCGTGAGGTCGCGGCGGTGTTGCTCGATCGGCCCTTCGGTGCCGCCGTGGTGGGGCCGTACAAGTCGGTCCGGCAATTGCCCGCGTCGGTCAAGTCTCTGATTCGCTGACGTTCCTGATCGCGTCGCGCACTGCGCGGCGGATCAGGGATGTCACCATCGGCGTGCCGCCTATGGGGTCGAGCGCCCGCGTGGAGTGCAGCGCCGCGATCCCGTGCGCGGAGGTCCACAGTCGCAGGGCTACGAACTGTGGATTCTCCGGAACAACCGCACCGACCGTCTCGATCAACGTATCGAACAGCGGGCGTGAGGTGTCGCCGAGCTTCTCGCCGGAACCCTCCAGCAGGTCGTGCCGAAACATCAGCGCGAACATCGCCGGTCGCTCCACCGCGAACTGCACGTAGGCCTCGGCAATTGCGTCGAGAGCAGTCAGGGGTGAATTCGACTGCCGAGCCGCCGATGTCGCTCGTTCACCGAGATCGACGAGCCCGACCCTGGCCACGGCTGCGGCCAGAGCGTTCAGCGTCGGGAAGTATCGCCGCGGGGCACCGTGCGACACTCCCGCCTCTCGGGTCACCGCTCTGATCGTCAGCCCGTCCTGCCCGTCACGGTCGAGCAATCGCACGCCTGCGTCCACCAATCGGGTCCTGAGGTTGTCCGCCACGTAGACATTGTCTACTCTCGGCGTCGACGTTGTCCAGCCGAAGGGGTCGAACCATGTGGTACCTGTTGTTCAAATACGTGCTCATCGGACCGATTCTCCGAGTTCTCGGCCGTCCGTCGGTGGTCGGCCTGGACAATCTTCCGACCTCCGGTCCGGTCATCATCGCCGGAAATCACCTGACCGTCGTCGATTCTTTCTTTCTCGTTCTTCTGGTTCGACGTCGGGTCACGTTCATCGCGAAAAGCGAGTACTTCACCGGTAGAGGTGTCAAGGGGGCCGCGCTCCGGTGGTTCTATTCCGCGACGGGCCAAGTCCCGGTCGATCGACGCGGCTCCGCCGCCTCGGAGCCGGCGCTCGAAGCCGCGAAAAGTGTTCTGCGACAGGGGGACATCTGGGCTGTCTATCCGGAAGGCACTCGGTCACCCGACGGCAGACTGTACAAGGGTAAAACCGGTATGGCGCGGGTCGCGATCGAGACCGGTGCTCCCGTCGTGCCGGTGGTCGTCCACGGAACGCTCGGGTTCAATCCGGTGGGTTCGCGGATGTGGAGACCGGCAAAGGTGCGACTGGTCGTCGGCGAACCGATGGACTTCTCCAGATATGCCGGGGGACAATCCAATCGGGTCATCATCCGTGCTGTCACGGATCAGGTCATGGCATCGTTGGCGGACCTGTCGGGTCAGGAGTACGTCGATCTGTACGCCGCCGATGTCAAGGCGGCGTCATGAGCACCGTGGGCCGATGTCGAGATGAGGTGTGCTCAGAGCTTCTTCTTGTTCCGCAACAACTTCCAGGGCACCAAGGCTGATTCGAGCTGGACCGACAGGCTCATCTTCGACTCGCCTTCGCTGCGCTCCTCGAACGTGATCGGTACCTCGGCGAGAGTGAGCCCGTGTTTGACGGTGCGGTAGTTCATCTCGACCTGGAACGCGTACCCGTTGCTCTCCACCGACGCGACGTCGATCGTGCGGAGCGTGCGGGCATGCCATGCCTTGAAGCCGGCGGTGGCGTCCTTGACTCCGAGACGAAGAATCGTGTTCACGTAGAAGTTGGCCCACGCCGACAGCGCCTTGCGGTGCCACGGCCAGTCCGCGGCGACCGAACCGCCGGGGACGTAGCGCGAACCGAGCACGACCGCGGCGTCGGTGCTCCGCAGCTTGTCGATCATCGCCGGAATCACCTCGGTGGGGTGCGACAGATCGGCGTCCATCTGGATCACGATGTCGGCTCCCTCGTCGAGGGCCCGTGTCATGCCGGCCACGTATGCGCGGCCCAGACCGTTCTTCTCGGTGCGGTGCAGAACGGAGACCTCGAGGGGACCGTCGATGGCGAGTTTGTCGGCGATGTCACCGGTTCCGTCGGGGGAATTGTCGTCGACCACGAGAACACCGAGCCCCTCGACCTTCAGCCCGGCCAGCAGTTCGACCAGCTTGGGGAGGTTCTCGCGTTCGTTGTACGTCGGTACAACGACGGTGGTCTTCGGGGCGACTCGTTCCGTACTCACCACCGTATGATCCGTGATTCCGTGTTCCGATCAAAATTTCGGACACGATCGGCCGCGTCGGTGCGGGTTTCGGAGGCCCGATGGGGCTATCGGCCTCGGTGCTCGACGAAGGTATCGCCGCGCAGTATCGGCACGCAGGAACTCGAACCGACTTCGGCGGCGATGTCGACGTCCTCGGGGTGGCCCATCGCTATGAGCTCCCGCCCCGAGCCGCATCGCCGCAGCTCGGTCGCTATATCCGCCGCGGCCGCGTGCCACGCGGTCGCAGCGACCACCGCCTCGGGGGATGGATCGAACAGGCCGGACTCCACGAGCGGTGCCAGCACGGCTCCGGCACCCCACAGGTCCTCCACTGCGGGCCGCAACGACGAATCGGGCCATCTCTCGCCGGCGGCTATGACGGCAATCACGCTGTGGGGGTGCTCGTCGACGACCCACTGCGCGATCGCGGCGGCGTTGCGGAGCGATGCGCCCACGCACGCGTCGACCCGGGCGGCGAGTGCGTGGGCGATCGTGGAACCGTTCGGCGACGGCAACACGAGTCGACTCGGTGGTGGTGCGGCGGCGCGCACGGTGGCAGGACACAAGCTGATGTCGCCCGGCGTGGCAACCGAACGGCCGACTGCGAGAACGGCGTCGTGTTGCTCGGCCAGGTGGGTGGCACGGTCGTCGCGCCATCGGCTGGGTACGACCTCGATTCCGGCGTCCACCGCCACCGTCAGAGTGGTCGTGAACGACAGGACGTCCACGACGACGGCGATGTCGGCACCGGCGACCACAGCGTCGATCGCGGACAGCCCCCACTCGAAGCGCAATGCGCAGTCGTTCTGAGTGTGGGCGGAGTCGACCGGCATTGCGGAACCGTAACCAACATTGCCCCCGGTGCTACGTTCGGCCCGGACAGCGGAACCAGGGGAGGCGCGGATGCAGCTGGAGATCGACACGAAAGTGATCGTGTTCGCGTCGGGTGTGTTGCTGATGTGGGCGTTGGCGCTGGGAGTACTCAAGTACCACCAGATGACCAGGTCGAGCGACGGAACCGCGCACCGATACGTCGACATCGCGCATCGGGCAGCGTTGATGTACTCCTTCGCTGCGCTCGTGCTGGCGGCTCTCGCGCACTACAGCGCCTGGCCGACGGTGGTCGACCTGACCGCAGCGGTGGTGGTGCTGGTGTTCTTCGTCGCCGCGATCGCCGGCTACACCGTGCACGGGATCCGGCGAGACACCGAGAATCAGTTCGTCCATCCCGTTCCGGGGACGCACCTGTTCATGCTCGCTCTGATCGTCGGCGAGATCGGCGGGACCGCGGTACTGCTGGCCGGATTTTTCGCCGAACAATTCTTGGGACGGTCCTAGTGTCGCTCGGTCCCGAGGACGGTTGTGACGCAAGGATTTCCAATTTGTCCGGATAACCGACAATCGCGAAAACAAACACCACCTTTCCTCCGGCGCGGAAACAGTGGATGGCTTAGCGTCGGGAAATGGGAATGTTTCGCACGAAGTCCGTCGACGAGATCGAGAGCGACGTCGACGACGAGGGGTCCGGCAGTCTGCGCAAGCAGCTCGGGTTACGCGATTTGGTCGGTTTCGGGGTCGGCATCGTCATCGGAACCGGCATATTCACGCTCACCGGTGTACAGGCCAAAGAAAATGCCGGCCCGGCGGTCGTGATCTCCTTCGTCATCGCCGGTGTCGTGAGTTTGCTTGCCGCACTGTGTTATGCGGAACTTGCATCGGCCGTGCCGACGGCGGGCAGTGCGTACACGTACGCGTACGCCACCCTGGGGGAGCTGTTCGCGTGGATCATCGGATGGGATTTGATCCTCGAATTCGCTTTGGGTGCTGCCGTTGTCGCTCGAAGCTGGTCCGGCTACCTCGCGGATCTCTTTTCTCTGCCACCCAGCTTGTTCACGGAGGAAGCGCCGGTGAACGTGGGGGCTGTTGCCATCGTCGCGGTGCTGGGCGTCATTGCCGCTGTGGGAGTCAAGGAGTCGGCGCGAGTGACCAACGTGCTGGTTCTGATCAAGGTCGCCATCTCGGTGTTCATCGTGGTCGCCGGCCTGTTCTTCGTCCAGAAATCGAACCTGGTTCCGTTCGTACCCGAGTCCGTGCCCGCCGAGGCCGGTGGCTCGACGCTCGATCAGCCCCTGATGCAGGCCGTGGCCGGAATCGCACCCTCGGCGTTCGGATTTGCCGGCGTCGTCACCGCTGCAGCGGTCGTGTTCTTCGCCTACACAGGATTCGAGGCCGTTGCCAATCTCAGTGAGGAGGCCGAGCGGCCCGCCCATGATCTGCCTCGTGCACTGATCGGCACGCTCGTGGCATGCACGTTGCTGTACATGATGGTCGCGTTCGTCGTCACCGGCATGGTGAAGTACACCGAGCTCGACGACAGCGCACCCATTGCCAAGGCGTTCGATTCTGTGGGTGCAGGCTGGGCTGGAGTTCTGGTCTCGATAGCGGCCGTGGCGGGTCTGACGTCGGTCATTCTGGTCGAGTTGGTGACCATCAGCCGAATCGGCTTCGCGATGGGCAGGGACGGTTTGCTACCCAAGTCGGTTGCGAAGGTGTCTCCCCGTTTCGGGACTCCGACCCGGTTGACCGTCGGCGTCGTGGTGTTCGTGGCGCTGCTGGGGGCCCTGGTACCGCTGAAGGAACTGGCCGAGATGGTCAGCATCGGAGCCCTGTTCGCGTTTCTGCTGGTCTCGGCGGCAGTGCCGATCCTGCGTCGGACCAAGCCGGATCTCGAGCGGCCCTTTCGAGTTCCGCTGTCTCCCGTCGTGCCGATTCTGTCCGGGCTCTCGTGCGTCTACCTGATGGCCAACCTGGTGGTGGAGACGTGGATACGGTTTCTGGTCTGGTTGGCCCTCGGTCTGTTGATCTACTTCGCCTACGGGCGCCGCAACGCGAGGTTGGCGACCGAGGTGGTCGACCGATAGACCTACCGTCGGTCAAGGTAGAGCTCCGCCGTCTCCGTTGCCACGGCCGCGACCGCCGAGGCGAGGCCGGGCTCGAGATCCAGAGCCGTCGCGAGTGGCTCGCCGCGAAGATTCGACGATCGAAGCAACTCCCAGGCCCGCTCGACCAGTCGCACCGAGGTCGGGTGGTCCAATTCCGGTCGGTTGGACCGCAGCGCGGTGGCCGCCCAGTCCGCGTCGAACGTCCCGTTGGGAGGTCCGAACACGCGTTCACCGGACGAATAGCTCGTGGGCTCCATGCTCGACGACGCTAGCAGGATTTGCGGCAGGTGGGACCGTGACCGAACTGCGGCCGATCGACACTATCGAACCGATCGGTTTCATCTGTACGGTGAGTCGATGAGCGAGGGGTATCGCAGGCTTGTGGCGGCCGGGTCGGTCGTAGCACCACTGCTTGCTGCTGTGCTGCTCGTCGGTTGCTCCGCCGGTGAGGCCGCTCGCCCGACGCCCGATGCGTCACCGCCACCGAACTTCGAGACCGCCACCGGCTCGCTCGTGGTCGGTGACCCGTTCACCGCGCCGACCGCCCCGACCGAAACGCTGCCGCCGGTCGTGCCGGGACTGTCGCTGGAGGGAATTCGTCACCCGTCGGGCTCACCCGTGGCGGTGACGGACGTGGTGTTGGGAGCCTCCTCCGTCGAGTATCGACTGCGCGGCAACGGGCCGGTGTCCTACACGGTGCGCTACGTCGACGAGGCCGTCCGATACGGAACCAGTGAGCCGGTCGCGCTTCCCGGGCGAGCCGTACTCCAGGTCGACATCGCCGGTACCTCGACCGAGCCGGATGTCACGGTCGTTCCGTATGCCGGGCCGGATCGGATTCGCAACGAGCCGGACTCCGCCGTGGTGGCAGTCGACTTCCTGGCCGATGCCGATGGAATCTCACAGTCCTTCGTCGCCGTGGCGTCCGACCGTCCGGACTTCGCGGTGCACAGCACCGAGGAACCGGCGGCCGTGGTCGTCACCATCTCCTGAGCTGCCGCCACCCGACGTCGACGACGCGAAAGTACCTCTGCGACGTGCGTTCGGGCCCGGTCCACCGGGGGCCGCGCTACCATCGCGGTGTGTCCGACGCCACAGCGGGAGCAAGTTCGGCAGGTCAGGTGCGTGTGCTCGTGTACAGCAGTAACGCGGCCACGCGCGCTCAGGTGATGTCTGCGGTGGGCACCCGGCCCGATCCGGCGCTCGGCGTCGTCGACTTCGTCGAGGTTGCCACCGCGGCCGTGGTGATCGAGCACCTGGACGCGGGGGGAATCGATGTGGCGATCCTCGACGGTGAGTCCTCGCCCGTCGGCGGGCTGGGTTTGGCCAAGCAACTCAAGGACGAGATCGACGACTGCCCGCCGGTGCTGGTGCTCATCGGACGCCCCGACGACCGGTGGTTGGCCGACTGGTCGCGCGCCGAGGCCGCAGTTCCCCATCCAGTGGATCCGATCCGACTCGGGCGCGCGGTGGTCGATCTGCTGAGGCAGCACTCGGGTCGCGTCGGTGCCAGGGTCTCTCGATCGCGGTAGATCAGACCGTTTTCTCCGATGCGGGCACCGTCAGCACGAACCGGTGTATCGAGCCGGCGACAGCAGCTCCGAGCATGGGGAACACCACGAACACCCACAGTTGTGACAGGGCAGGGCCGCCGGCGACGAGGGCGGGGCCGAGGGACCGAGCAGGGTTGACCGAGGTCGAGTCGATTCCGATGCCCAGCAGGTGAACCACGGTCAGGGTCAGGCCGATCGGGATACCGGCCGCCACGACGGGGTGAACGGTGGGGGCCGTGGTGGCGAGTACGACGAGGACGAGCAGGCCGGTCGCGATCGTCTCGAACACCGCGACCGACGCCACGCCATACGCTCCGGGCGAGGAGCTGCCGAATCCGTTGGTGCCCAGACCGTCCGACGACATGTCGTATCCGGGACGGCCTGACGCGAC
The DNA here is from genome assembly GCF_002258575.1 of Rhodococcus sp. 05-2254-5. Lineage (NCBI taxonomy): Bacteria > Bacillati > Actinomycetota > Actinomycetes > Mycobacteriales > Nocardiaceae > Rhodococcus > Rhodococcus sp. 05-2254-5. Next base: position 356,992 of record NZ_NOZG01000026.1, read on the forward strand.
GAACAGTACGATCAGCGCGCCGATCACTGCACCGACGGCCTGGGCAGCGATGTAGAACGCAGCCTTGACCGGGGTGATGGCGCGAGCTATCAGGGCGCCAATTGTCACGGCCGGGTTGATGTGGCATCCCGAGATCGGGCCGATCGCGTAGACGAGGGCAAGCAGTGTGAGCCCGAACGCCAGGGCGATGCCCGGGGTTCCGACGGTGTCGCCCGCGATGACGGCGGTGCCGACGCCGAATATCACGAGCAGGGCAGTTCCCAGTCCCTCGGCGGCGAGCGCCGAGATGGAAATCGACTTCATCGTCTCTCCTCAGTGGTGGCGGCAGCCCGGGTCGGGTGGCCGGAAATGTTCGGTGATTGGTCGTCCCTCGCGGTGTGGACCGCATGTGAGGCAAGAGTGATGTGGATCACATCAATGATTGGGTCCGAGGGTGGGTGGCCCATGCGTGTCAACGGTTTACGAAACTGGGCTGCTCGAAATCCCGCGAGATCTGTACCGAACCCATACTGTGTGGTTCAGGTCACATTGGTACGGCCGTCGCATTTACTTTCGCGGCGGCGCGGTCGTCGATCGAGGGAGCGGATGCCCGAATGAACGCCTACGTTCCGATTCTCGTCCTGGGTGCCGTCGCAGTCGCGTTCGCGGTCTTCTCGGTGATGGTCGGCACGATGGTGGGACCCGCCCGATACAACCGAGCGAAGTTCGACGCGTACGAATGTGGGATCGAACCCACGATGCATGCGCCTACGGGACAACGATTTCCGGTGAAGTTCTATCTCACCGCGATGCTGTTCATCATCTTCGACATCGAGATCGTCTTCCTGTATCCCTGGGCCGTCCACCTCGACGTTCTCGGTGCGTTCGGGCTCGTCGCGATGGCGTTGTTCGTCGTGAACGTGTCGGTGGCCTACGTGTACGAGTGGCGGCGAGGCGGGCTCGGTTGGGACTGACCACACGATCTCGGATACGACGACGGCACGATGCACTGTTCTCATTCTGCGGAAGCGAAAGAGCGTGATCGATGGGACTCGAAGAGAAGCTACCCAGCGGATTCCTGCTGACCACCGTCGAGGGGTTGGCCGGGTACGCACGTAAGGGCTCGCTGTGGCCCGCCACCTTCGGGCTCGCATGTTGTGCCATCGAAATGATGGCCACCACGTCCGGCCGTTTCGATCTCGCGCGATTCGGAATGGAAGCGTTTCGCGCGTCCCCCCGGCAGGCGGATCTGATGATCGTGGCCGGCCGCGTCAGCCAGAAGATGGCTCCGGTGTTGAGGCAGGTCTACGACCAGATGGCAGAACCGAAATGGGTTCTCGCCATGGGTGTCTGTGCATCCTCGGGCGGAATGTTCAACAACTACGCGGTGGTCCAGGGAGTCGACCACATCGTGCCCGTCGACATCTATCTGCCCGGGTGCCCGCCTCGGCCCGAGATGCTGCTCAACGCAATCCTGGAGTTGCACAAAAAGATTCAGCAGATGCCGTTGGGTGTGAACCGGGAACAGGTGCGAGCGGCCGCCGAGGCGGCCGCACTCTCGTCCACCCCGACGATCGATCTGAAGGGTTTGCTCCGATGACGGCGCAGCCGCCGGGTGGGATGTCTCAGCCGCCAGGAAAAATGTCTCAGCGGCCACGCGGGATGTTCGGGGTTCGCGGTAGTGGCGACACGTCGGGCTACGGCCGATTGGTGCCGCCGGCGGCAGCGGAGGACACCGCGACGCGGCCCTACGGCGGCTACTTCGATGCCCTCGTCGATCGGTTGGCCACCGTGCTTCTTGCTGTGAACCCCGTCGCTACGTTCGACGCCGCCGTCGAACGGGTGGTGATTCATCGCGGAGAATTGACGCTGCATCTGGTGCGGGAGTACGTGCCTGCCGTCGCCCAGGCGCTACGGGACGACGAAGAATTGCGATTCGAATTGTGTACCGGCGCATCGGGTGTGCACTATCCGGACCTGATCGGCCGGGAGTTGCACGTTGTGTACCATCTGGTCTCCATCACGCACGGCCGTCGGCTCCGACTCGAAGTTGCCGTCCCCGACGACGATCCACACAGTCCGTCGCTGTGCGGGGTGTATCCCACCAACGACTGGCACGAGCGCGAGGTCTACGACTTCTTCGGCATCGTCTTCGACGGTCATCCTGCATTGACGCGGATCGAGATGCCCGACGACTGGGTCGGTCATCCACAACGCAAGGACTATCCGCTGGGCGGAATTCCCATCGAGTACAAGGGCGCTCGCGTCGCGCCTCCCAACGAGCGCAGGTCGTACAACTGATGAGTGCAACGGACGAAACCATCTACGCGGTCTCCGGACAGGACTGGGACGACGTCGTCGAGTTGGCCCGCGGATCGAGTACCGAGCGGATCGTGGTCAACATGGGCCCGCAGCACCCGTCAACCCACGGCGTGCTGCGGTTGATTCTCGAAATCGAGGGCGAGACCGTCACCGAGGCTCGTTGCGGGATCGGGTATCTGCACACGGGAATCGAGAAGAATCTCGAGTACCGAAACTGGACCCAGGGCGTCACGTTCGTCACCCGCATGGACTACCTGTCGCCGTTCTTCAACGAAACCGCATACTGCCTCGGCGTGGAGAAGCTACTGGGTATAACCGACGACATTCCCGAGCGCGCCACGGTGATCCGGGTGATGCTGATGGAGCTGAATCGCATCTCGTCGCATCTCGTCGCATTGGCCACGGGCGGAATGGAATTGGGAGCGGTCACCGCGATGCTGTTCGGGTTCCGTGAGCGCGAGCTGATACTCGACGTCTTCGAGGCCATCACCGGCCTGCGCATGAACCACGCCTACATCCGGCCGGGCGGACTGTCGCAGGACCTACCCGAGGACGCGGTCGGCAGGGTACGTGAGCTCCTTCGCGTGCTGCCGGGACGCCTGCGCGACCTCGAACTCATGCTCAACGACAACCCGATCTGGAAAGCCAGAACCGAGAACGTAGGTTATCTGGATCTCACCGGATGTATGGCGCTGGGCGTCACCGGTCCGGTGCTGCGTTCGACCGGACTGCCCTACGACCTGCGACGGTCCGATCCGTACTGCGGGTACGAGAACTACGAGTTCGACGTGGTGACCGACACCGGATGCGACTGCTACGGGCGATATCTGATTCGCGTCGAAGAAATGAAGGAATCGCTCAAGATAGTCGAACAGGCCCTCGACCGCCTGCGTCCCGGCCCGGTCGTCATCGACGACAAGAAGATCGCGTGGCCGGCCGAGCTGGTCTCGGGACCCGATGGCCTGGGCAACTCTCAGGAGCATGTGCGGACCATCATGGACACCTCGATGGAATCGCTGATTCACCACTTCAAACTGGTGACCGAGGGAATGCGGGTCCCGGCCGGCCAGGTGTTGTCCTCGGTGGAGTCGCCGCGAGGGGAGCTCGGGGTACACATCGTCAGCGACGGTGGAACCAGGCCGTACCGAGTGCATTTCAGAGATCCGTCCTTCACCAACCTGCAAGCGGTGGCGGCAATGTGCGAGGGCGGAATGATCTCCGACGTCATCGCCGCGGTCGCCAGTATCGACCCGGTGATGGGTGGGGTGGATCGATGACCGCGCAGCCCCAGTCGGAACCGGTTCTGATCCAACTCGGAGCCCGGCCGGACGAACCGGTGCAACTGGCCACGCCGGGTGCACGAACGTCGTATCCCGCCGAGGTGCTCGCCCGGCTGCACGCCGACGCCGATATCGTCGTCGCGCGCTATCCGCAGGCCAGATCGGCCCTGCTGCCGCTGCTCCATCTCGTGCAAGCCGAGGACGGCTGCCTCACGCCCGCTGGAATCGAATTCTGCTCGGAGGTACTCGAACTCACCGGGGCGGAGGTGACTGCAGTCGCGACCTTCTACTCGATGTATCGACGCGAACCCACCGGGACGTACCGCGTCGGCGTGTGCACCAACACGCTGTGTGCTGTCATGGGCGGCGACGCCATCATGGACGCGCTGCGTGATCACCTGGACGTCGAGCACGGAGGTACCACCGAGGACGGCACGATCACCCTCGAACACATCGAGTGCAATGCCGCATGCGATTACGCCCCGGTGATGATGGTCAATTGGGAGTTCTTCGACAACAGCACCCCGTCGTCTGCGCGGGATCTGGTCGATGCACTTCGATCCGGCACCCAGGTCACTCCGACGCGTGGAGCACCGCTGTGCACGTTCCGCGAGACCGAGCGGATTCTCGCCGGATTTTCCGACGATCGGCCCGAGGCGCTCGAAGCGACCGGTAGTGCAGGCGATGCCACCCTGGCCGGTCTTCGATACGCGCGCGAACACGCGATGTCGGCACCCGAGGCCGGGGCACGACCGAACGACGATCACCCGGACGTCGGAGCCGCGGCCGCACCGGAGACGGTGCGAGACAAGCCCGCACCGGCACCCTCGGCGACCGTGCCACCACAACCGAACACCACCGAGACCGATCCACCGACGAAGGGAGCGTGACATGGCCCTGACGCCGGTGTTGAGCGAGTTCTGGGACGAGAAGGATTCCTGGACGCTCGACGTATACCGCAGCCACGACGGATACCGCGGGCTCGAGAAGGCCCTCGCGATGGACCCCGACGACCTCATCGCCTTCGTCAAGGAATCCGGATTACGCGGTCGCGGCGGCGCAGGATTTCCGACCGGAACGAAGTGGAGCTTCATCCCGCAGAACGACGGTAAAGAGCATTATCTGGTGGTCAATGCAGACGAGTCCGAGCCGGGTACCTGCAAGGACATGCCCCTGCTGATGGCGAGCCCGCACACGCTGGTCGAAGGAATAGTGATCGCCGCGTACGCAATTCGCGCATCCCATGCATTCGTGTACGTCCGCGGCGAGGTAGTGCCGGTGCTACGCAGGCTGCAGGCTGCGGTCGCCGAGGCCTACGCGGCGGGCTATCTGGGAAAGGGTGTTCTCGGAACGAAATTCGACTTGGAGTTGGTGATCCACGCCGGAGCCGGCGCGTACATCTGCGGCGAGGAAACAGCCCTCCTCGACTCGTTGGAAGGTCGGCGCGGACAACCTCGGCTGCGGCCACCGTTCCCCGCAGTGGCGGGCCTCTACGCACGCCCGACTGTGGTGAACAACGTCGAATCGATTGCCAGCGTTCCAGTGATCCTGCGCAAAGGAATCGACTGGTTCCGATCGATGGGTAGCGAGAAGTCACCCGGCTTCACGCTGTACTCCATCTCGGGCCACGTCTGCCGTCCAGGCCAGTACGAGGCACCGTTGGGGATCACGCTGCGGGAGTTGCTCGGCTACGCGGGCGGGATCAGACCGGGACACGAACTGAAGTTCTGGACGCCGGGAGGATCCTCGACGCCGATGTTCACCGGCGAGCATCTCGATGTTCCACTCGACTACGAGGGCGTCGGTGCCGCCGGATCGATGCTGGGCACCAAGGCCTTGCAAATATTCGACGAGACGACCTGCGTGGTGCGAGCGGTGCTGCGCTGGACCGAGTTCTACGCACACGAATCCTGCGGCAAATGCACACCGTGCCGGGAGGGCACGTATTGGCTGGTGCAAATTCTGCGTCGCCTCGACGGTGGAACCGGTACCGAGGCCGACCTGACGACCTTGCTCGACATCGCCGACGGCATCGCCGGAAAGTCCTTCTGCGCGTTGGGAGACGGTGCTGCCAGCCCGATCGTGTCTTCGCTGAAGTACTTCCGTGACGAATACATCCGTCACGTCACCGAGCAGGGATGCCCATTCGATCCACACCGATCGACCCTGATGGCAGAGGAGCTGACGTCATGACTGCAGCAGCACATGGTCGTTCCGCGGGCTCCACTCCTGCATCTTCGGGTCGTTCCGCGGGCTCCACTCCTGCCAGCCCTGAGCAGTCGGTCGCCCCAGTAGAGATGGTGACACTGACCATCGACGACCACGAGATCAGTGTTCCCAAGGGCACGTTGGTGATTCGCGCGGCCGAGTTGATGGGCGTACAGATTCCGCGATTCTGCGATCATCCGCTGCTCGATCCGGTGGGCGCCTGCCGCCAATGTCTGGTCGATGTCGAGGGGCAACGCAAGCCGTTGGCGTCCTGTACGACGACCGTGGCCGAGGGCATGGTGGTGCGCACTCAGGTGACGTCGGAGGTCGCGGGCAAAGCGCAACGTGGCGTCATGGAATTGCTGCTGATCAATCATCCTCTCGATTGCCCGGTGTGCGACAAGGGTGGTGAGTGTCCACTGCAGAATCAGGCGATGGCCGCGGGTCGCACCGAGTCCAGGTTCACCGAGACCAAACGTACGTATCCCAAACCGATTCCGTTGTCGGCCGAGGTTCTGCTCGATCGCGAACGCTGTGTCCTGTGCGCTCGATGTACTCGCTTCGCGGCGCAGGTTGCCGGTGATCCATCCATCGAGCTGCTCGAACGCGGTGCCGTGCAACAGGTCGGCATCTTCGGCACCGAGCCGTTCGACTCCTACTTCTCGGGGAACACCGTCCAGATCTGCCCCGTGGGTGCACTGACGAACACCGAGTATCGGTTCCGAGCGCGCCCGTACGATCTGACGTCCTCGCCGAGCGTGTGCGAACACTGCGCAGGAGGCTGTGCGCAACGCACGGATCATCGTCGTGGCAAGGTCCTCCGCCGGTTGGCTGGTGACGATCCCCAGGTCAACGAAGAGTGGAACTGCGACAAGGGCCGGTGGGCATTCAAGTACGCCAGCGAGCCGGACCGCATCGGCGCACCGATGGTCAGAGACGAATCGGGGGCTCTGGTCGAGACGTCCTGGTCGGCCGCATTGGCGGCGGCGGCAACGGGACTGGCTGCGTCGATCGGGAACGCTGCGGTACTCGTGGGCGGAAGATCGACTGTCGAAGACTCCTACGCATACGCCAAGTTCGCGCGAACAGTGCTGCACACCAATGACATCGACTTCCGCAACCGTGCTCACAGCGCCGAGGAAGCGGAGTTCCTGGCCGGTCGTATCGCGGCGACGGGGCTGGGCGTGACCTACTCGGATCTCGAAAACGCTCCTGTGGTGTTGATGGTGGGGTTCGAGCCCGAAGAAGAGTCACCGCTGATGTTCCTCAGGTTGCGCAAGGCGCGCCGGACCCGCGGCGTGGTCGTGGCGTCCATCGCATCCTGGGCCAGCCGCGGTCTGCGCAAGCTCGACGGGGTGCTCCTGCAGTCGATTCCCGGCGAGGAACCACAGTGGCTCGACGCACTGCACGTGGGTGACCGCGGTACCGAATCGATCGCCCAGCTCCTCCGGAGCCCTGGAGCGATCGTGCTCGTGGGCGAGCGGCTCGGTTCCGTTCCCGGTGCATTGTCCGCAGCGTCGAAGTTGGCCGACGACACCGGAGCGAACCTGGCATGGATTCCGCGACGGGCAGGAGAGCGCGGTGCCCTCGACGCAGGCACGTTGCCGAACCTGCTGCCGGGCGGGCGGCCCGTCGCCGACGCCGCCGCCCGCGCCGAGGTGGCAGCCGTGTGGGGAGTGACAGAACTGCCTACGGACGCGGGCCGAGATACCGCGGCGATACTGGCGGATGCCGGGCCTGACCGCGCCCTGATCACCGCAGGGATCGACCCGGACGATCTGCCCGATCCGCAGGGTGCGCTCGACGCGGTGGACCGATCGGCATTCGTGGTCAGCCTCGAACTACGCCACAGCGCCGTCACCGAGCGGGCCGACGTGGTGTTTCCGGTGGCACCGGTGGTCGACAAGCCCGGAACCTTCGTCGACTGGGAGGGCAGGCCTCGCACGTTCGACACGGCACTCGGTGCCGGCGCAGTATTGCCCGACCAACGCGTTCTCGACGCCATTGCCGCGCAGATGGGAGTCGAACTGTCGCTACCCGACGCGGCGGCGGCGCGCGGCGAGTTGGCCCGGCTGGGAGCCTGGAGCGGATCACGGATTCCTGTGGCCCGAGTGGCACCACGGCGAGATATGCCGACGCTCTCCATCGGCCAGGCAATTCTGGCCACCTGGCGAATGCTCATCGATTCGGGACGGATGCAGGACGGCGAGGACAATCTCGCGCAGACCGGCCGGGCACCCGTGATCAGGCTGTCCGAGACGACGGCGTCGAGCATCGAAGCGTCGCCCGGCGACCTGGTCAGGGTCGAGACGGGCCGGGGCTCGATCACGTTGCCACTGAAAGTCACCGATCTACCCGACAACGTGGTGTGGGTGCCGATGAACTCACCGGGGTCTTCGGTGTACGGCTCACTCGGCGCGGAGTCGGGTGCGGTGGTGAGGATTCGCAGGGATCAGCCCGCGGAGCGACCTGAGGGTGCAGGAGTGGAGCCTGCGGAACGACCCATGGGTGCGGGAGTGGAGCCTGCGGAACGACCCGGGGGTGGTGCATCGTGATTGCCGCAGCGCCGACCGATCTGTCGATGTTCGGCACCGATCCGTGGTGGCTGGTGGTCGGCAAGGCCCTGGCGGTCTTCGTTTTTCTGGTGCTCACACCGCTCGTGGCCATCTATGCCGAACGCAAGATCATGGCGTGGATGCAGATGCGCGTCGGGCCCAATCGGGTGGGTCCGTGGGGACTGTTGCAGTCTCTGATGGACGGGATCAAGCTCGCTCTGAAAGAGGGAATCACTCCGACCGGCGTCGACAAGCCGATTTACATTCTGGCTCCGATCATTTCGGTGGTCCCTGCCTTCATGGCCTTCGCGGTGATTCCGTTCGGTCCCGAGGTGTCGGTGTTCGGCACTACGACTCCGCTTCAGATGACCGACCTGCCGGTGGGGGTTCTGTACATCCTCGCGGTCACCTCGGTGGGTGTGTACGGGATCGTCCTGGCCGGTTGGGCGTCGAGTTCGACGTATCCGTTGCTGGGTGCACTGCGTTCGACGGCTCAGGTCATTTCCTACGAGGTTGCGATGGGGCTTTCGTTCGCTGCGGTGTTCCTGTACGCGGGCACCATGTCGACGTCCGGAATCGTTGGTGCGCAACAGAACACCTGGTACGTGTTCCTGTTGTTGCCGTCGTTTCTGGTGTACGTGACGGCGATGGTGGGTGAAACCAACCGCGCGCCGTTCGACTTGCCCGAGGCCGAGGGGGAGTTGGTGGGCGGGTTCCACACCGAATATTCCTCCTTGCGTTTCGCGATGTTCATGCTTGCCGAGTACATCAACATGGTCACGGTGTCGGCGCTCGCGACCACGTTGTTCCTGGGTGGCTGGCGGGCTCCGATTCCGTTGAGTCTGTGGAGCGGTGCCAATTCCGGGTGGTGGCCGGTGCTGTGGTTCGTCGCCAAGGTGTGGGTGTTCCTGTTCGTCTTCATCTGGTTGCGGTCGACGTTGCCGCGATTGCGTTACGACCAGTTCATGAACTTCGGCTGGAAGATCCTCATTCCCGTCGCTCTGATCTGGGTGATGGTGATCGCGACGGTGCGGGTTCTGGGGGCCGGGCGATACGACGTACCTCTGGTCACATTCGTGGTGTCGACGATCTTTGCAGTCGCCGTCCTGGGTTCGCTGCTGCTCTTACTGCGCCGCCGCGCACGCACACGAAACCTGCCGCCTGCTGCACCCGTCGCACCGTTCGACGCTGCGGCGGGCGGGTTTCCCGTACCTCCCATTCCGAAGCAGGGCACGAACATCGCGAGCCGGCACGCCGGCGCACGGTCCACCGTGGCCGCGTCCCAGAAGGAGAACGCCGATGCCTGAATTCCTCGGTCCTATAGCAGGTTTCGGTGTCACCTTCGCCACCATGTTCAAAAAGCCCGAAACCGAGCTGTATCCGGAGGAGAAGAAGCCGACCGAGATGCGCTATCACGGCCGCCATCAGCTCAACAGGTACGCCGACGGGCTCGAGAAGTGCATCGGTTGCGAACTCTGTGCGTGGGCCTGCCCGGCCGACGCGATCTATGTCGAAGGTGCCGACAACACCGAGACCGAACGGTTTTCGCCGGGCGAGCGATACGGCGGGGTCTACCAGATCAACTATCTCCGGTGCATCGGCTGCGGACTGTGTGTCGAGGCCTGTCCCACACGGGCTCTGACGATGACCAACGAATACGAACTGGCCGGTGACAACAGAGCCGACCTGATCTACGAGAAGGATTCGCTGCTGGCACCGCTGGAGCCGGACATGGTGCCGCCGCCGCACGCGATGGCACCGGGGCGTTCGGCAGAGGACTACTACCGCGGTGCCGTCACCGGTGCCGAGAGCGAGGCCGACACCGATCGAGGGCCGGTTCGATGACTGCCACCGTTCAGCTCGCGCTCGAGGCAACCTCCACCGGCGAGGCCGTGCAGTTCTGGACCCTCGGTGTCGTTGCGGTCATCGGTGCACTGGGTGTGGTGATGAGCACGAAGGCCGTCTACTCGGCACTGTTCCTCGCGGCCACCATGGTGGTTCTCGCTACCTTCTACATGGCCCAAGGGGCCCTGTTTCTCGGTGTCGTGCAGATCGTCGTCTACACCGGCGCGGTCATGATGCTGTTTCTGTTCGTCCTGATGCTCGTCGGCGTCGATACCTCGGAGTCGTTGACCGAGACACTGCGCGGGCACCGTATCGCGGCCGTTGTCATCGGAATCGGCTTCGGGCTGTTGATCATCGGGGTGCTGCTGCGCGACTCGGCCCGCGCCGGGCGACTCGATTTCGCCGGACTCGACGCGGCCAACTCCACCGGAAACGTAGAAGGCCTGGCCGAGCTGATCTTCGTCGAGTACGTCTGGGCGTTCGAGCTGACCGGCGCGCTGTTGATCACGGCCACCATCGGGGCGATGATTCTGGCGCACCGGGAGGCTCTGGGACCGGTGAAGGGTCAGCGGGAGATGTCGCAGGACCGGTTCCGTGACGGCTCCAGGGTGACGCCGCTGCCGAGCCCCGGTGTGTTCGCTCGTCACAACGGCGTCGATCGACGGGCTCTGCTCCCGGACGGAAGCGAGTCGGACTCGTCCGTCAACGCACTGTTCGCCGATCGAGGCATCGAGTACAAGGTGGACGGGGGTGACACGCGATGAATCCAGAGAATTACCTCTACCTGTCGGTTCTGCTGTTCACGATCGGCGCGGCGGGAGTCATCGTCAGGCGCAACGCCATCATCGTGTTCATGTGCATCGAATTGATGCTCAACGCAGTCAATCTCGCGTTCGTCGCGTTCTCTCGCATGCACGGCAATCTCGACGGCCAATTGTTCGCGTTCTTCACCATGGTGGTAGCTGCAGCCGAGGTGGTGGTGGGCCTGGCGATCATCATGGCCATCTTCCGTTCTCGTCGCTCGATCTCGATGGACGAGAACAATCTGATGAAGAACTGACGGGGGAGCAGAAACGATGTCGATCCTGTGGCTTCTCCCGGCTCTGCCGGCGTTCGGTGCGGCCGTCCTGCTGCTCGGTGGCCGGCGCTGCAACTCGTGGGGCCACCTTTTCGCGACGGCCGCCGCGGTGTCGTCGTTCGTCGTTGCGGCGCTGGTGTTCTCGTCGATGCTCGGACGGGACGAGTCGGACAGAACACTGACTCACACGCTGTTCCGCTGGGTGCCCGTCGACCAATTGCAGGTCGACTTCGGCATGCGTGCCGATCAACTCTCGATCTGTTTCGTCCTGTTGATCACCGGGGTCGGATCACTCATTCACGTGTACTCGATCGGGTACATGAGCCATGACCCGGAGCGGCGACGCTTCTTCGCGTACCTCAATCTGTTTCTCGCAGCCATGCTGCTGCTGGTGCTGGCAGACAATTTCCTCGGCCTCTATCTGGGGTGGGAGGGTGTCGGTCTGGCGTCGTACCTGCTCATCGGATTCTGGCAACACAAGCCATCGGCAGCGACGGCTGCTCGAAAAGCGTTCGTGGTCAACCGCGTCGGCGATATCGGCTTGGCCATCGCCCTGATGATCATGTTCGTGAACTTCGGGTCTGTGCAGTACGACGTGGTGTTCGCGGGAATCGGGAACGCGGGTGAATCGGTGGCGACCGCCATGGCACTGATGTTGCTGCTGGCGGCCTGCGGGAAGTCGGCCCAGGTGCCGCTGCAGTCGTGGCTCGGCGACGCGATGGAGGGCCCGACGCCGGTCTCCGCACTCATCCACGCGGCGACGATGGTCACCGCCGGGGTGTATCTCATCGTCCGATCCGGACCGGTGTTCGAGGCCTCGCCGGTGGCGCGGGCGGCGACCGTCACGGTCGGCGCGGTGACGTTGCTGTTCGGTGCCGTCATCGGTTGTGCGAAAGACGACATCAAGAAGGCGCTCGCCGCCTCGACGATGAGTCAGATCGGGTACATGGTGCTCGCGGCCGGACTCGGCCCGTCCGGTTATGCCTTCGCCATCGTGCTGCTGCTGTCGCACGGATTCTTCAAGGCAGGCCTGTTCCTGGGGGCCGGCTCGGTGATGCACGCGATGAACGACGAGACCGACATGCGACGGTTCGGCGGGCTCCGTGCCGCGATGCCGATCACGTTCGTCACGTTCGGTCTCGGCTACCTCGCCATCATCGGAGTTCCGCCGTTCTCCGGTTTCTTCGCCAAGGATCCGATCATCGAGACTGCGTTCGCGGCCGGGGGAGCGGCAGGTGTGGTGCTGGGCTGCGTCACGTTGCTCGGTGCGGGCTTGACGGCCTTCTACATGACTCGGGTGATGCTGATGACGTTCTTCGGCCCGAAACGCTGGTCGGCGCAGGCACATCCGCACGAAGCGTCGGCGACCATGACGGCTCCGATGATTCTGTTGGCCGTCGGCTCGGTGGCATCGGGTGCCTTCCTTGCGGTGGGTGGACGCCTCGAGACGTGGCTGGAACCGGTGGTGGGATCGGCGCACGAAGAACACGCGATACCTGCCTGGGTCGTGACGGTCGCAGTTCTGGCGGTGGTACTCGTGGGTGCAGGCGTCGCGTACCGGAAGTACATCGCTCGTGACGTTCCCCCGACTCCACCCGAGGACGTATCGGTGCTGACCAGAGCCGCACGCGCTGACCTGTACGGCGACGCCTTCAACGAGGCAGCATTCATGCGGCCCGGTCAAAAGCTCACGAACACAATGGTATTCGCCGACAAGGCGGGTATCGACGCGGTCGTGGACGGGGTGGGGAGATCGATCGGCGGAGTATCCACTCGATCGAGGCGGCTGCAGACCGGATTCGTACGGTCCTATGCGTTGGCGATGTTCGCGGGGGCAGTTCTCGTCGTGCTGATGGTGGTGGTCCTGTGACGTTCCCCTGGCTGACCGTCCTGTGGGTTCTGCCGATTCTCGGCGCGATTGTCGTCGCCCTGGTCCCGGCCGATCGACCGACGATCGCACGCAGCGTCGCCGTGGGCTTCGCCGCCGGCACACTCGCGGTGTCGGTGGTACTCGCCGTGGCATTCGACTCCGGTGGCGATCGCTACCAGTTCCTCGAAGACCATTCGTGGATAGCGGCATTCGGTGCGCGCTACACGCTCGGCCTCGACGGAATAGGCCTCGTGCTGGTGTTGCTCACCACCGTTCTGACCCCATTGCTCCTCGTCGCGGGCTGGCACGACGGCAGCCGTGTGGCGAACTACGGATCGCGCCGGGTCTCGCACACCTACATGGCGTTGATCCTGGTGGTCGAGTCCATGGTGATCGTGTCGTTCCTCGCGTTGGACGTATTGCTGTTCTACATCTTCTTCGAGGCGATGCTGATTCCGATGTACTTCCTCATCGGTGGGTTCGGCGGTGTTCAGCGAACGCGCGCCGCGGTGAAGTTCCTGCTCTACAACTTGTTCGGCGGTCTGGTGATGTTGGCTGCCGTCATCGGGTTGTACGTCGTGACGGCCAGGCCCGACGGCCCGTTCGACGGCGGGACGTTCGATTTACGCGAGATCGCGGATGCGGCGTCATCGGGGGGACTCGGTGTGGATCCGATGGTTCTGAACGCGCTGTTCCTCGGCTTCATGTTCGCGTTCGCGATCAAGGCACCGCTGTGGCCGTTCCACACGTGGCTACCCGACGCTGCAGTGCAGTCCACCCCGGCGACTGCTGTGCTGATGATGTCGGTGGTGGACAAGGTCGGCACCTTCGCCATGCTGCGCTTCTGCCTCGAGCTCTTTCCCGGTTCGTCGCAGACGTTCGCCCCGTGGATCATCACGCTCGCAGTGATCGGAATCGTGTACGGCGCGATACTGGCGATCGGTCAGACCGACATGATGAGACTCATTGCCTACACCTCGATTTCGCACTTCGGGTTCATCATTCTCGGTATCTTCGCGATGACCGGTCAGAGTCAGGCCGGTGCGACGCTCTACATGGTCAACCATGGAATCTCCACCGCCGCATTGTTCTTGATCGCCGGCTTTCTCGTGTCCCGTCGTGGCTCACGGGCGATCGCCGACTACGGCGGCGTCCAGAAGGTCGCGCCGGTGCTCGCCGGAACGTTTCTGATCTCTGGTCTGGCCACGCTCTCGCTACCCGGTCTTGCCCCGTTCATCAGCGAATTCTTGGTGCTGATCGGCACATTCGGTCGCTACGGCGTCGCCGCGATCGTGGCCACCGGTGCGCTCGTGCTGTCGGCGATCTACATTCTCTGGCTCTACCAACGGGTGATGACGGGGCCCGTCCGAGAGGGCAGCGAGAAGATCTCCGATCTCGTTCCCCGTGAGGCGTTGGTGGTGGTCCCGTTGCTCGCGTTGCTGATCGTGTTCGGGGTGTACCCGAAACCGGCACTCGACATCATCACTCCGGCAGTGCAATCCACGATCGTCGACAGTGCAGGAGGTCAACGATGACCACTCCCGAAGTGCAGTACGGTCTGCTGTCGCCCATGTTGATCGTCTTCGGTGTCGCGGTTCTCGGGGTTCTCGTCGAGGCGTTCGTACCGCTACGTGCTCGTCGCGCAACCCACGTGGGTCTCGCTCTGGCAGGGCTGGTCGGCGCCCTCGCGGCAGTGCTCGGCCTGGCCGGCACCGAGGCAGCCGCGATGAACGGGGCCGTCGCGATCGACGGACCGACTCTGTTCCTGCAGGGAACCATTGTGCTCGTGGCAATTCCGGCAATCGCACTGTTGGCGGAGCGCACCGTCGCCGTCACCGGGGCCGGGGCCGAGCGCCGCATCGACTCGTTCACTCCGCAGGCCTCGACCACGCCGGGCAGCGTGGCAGAGAAGCAGGCCATCGATGCAGGCGTCGCCCAGACCGAGGTCTTTCCACTGGCGATGTTCGCGATCGGCGGCATGCTGCTCTTTCCGGCGTCCACGGATCTGCTGACGATGTTCGTGGCGCTGGAAGTGCTGTCGTTGCCGCTGTATCTGCTGTGCGGTCTGGCGAGACGACGACGACTGCTCTCTCAGGAAGCAGCCCTCAAATACTTTCTGCTGGGCGCGTTCTCGTCTGCGTTCTTCCTGTTCGGAGTCGCGTTCCTCTACGGCCACGCCGGGACGGTCCGATTGGACGGAATCGCCGACGCCATCACGGCAGACGGTCAGGGCAGATCACTCGCACTGATCGGAACCGCCTTGCTTGCGGTGGGTCTGCTGTTCAAAGTCGGTGCCGTGCCTTTCCATTCGTGGATTCCCGACGTCTACCAGGGTGCCCCCACTCCGGTGACGGCGCTGATGGCCACCGTGACCAAGGTGGCGGCCTTCGGTGCGATTCTGCGAATCTTCGGAATGGCGCTGCCCGGTCTCGAGTCGAGTTGGCGTCCGATGTTGTGGGTGATCGCCATCGCCACGATGGTGCTCGGTTCGGTTGTCGCGGTGACGCAGACCGACGTCAAACGGATGCTGGCCTACTCGTCCGTGGCGCACACCGGGTTCATCCTCACCGGAGTGACTGCGCTGGGTAGTTCGGGTGATGTACGTGATTCGGGGGTGTCGGCCACGATGTTCTACCTGCTTGCCTATGCCTTCAGCACGCTGGGTGGATTCGCGGTCATCGGTCTGGCCCGAGACGAACGCGGTGAGGTGAGCGACCTGGAGCGATGGGCGGGTATCGGTCGCCGCTCGCCGCTCGTCGCCGCTGTGTTCGGTTTGTTTCTGCTCTCGTTCGCCGGGATCCCGCTCACCAGTGGGTTCATCGGTAAGTTCGCGGTGTTCAGCGCAGCCTCGGGTGCGGGGGGAGCCGCACTGGTCGTGGTCGGAGTGGTGTGCAGTGCGATTGCAGCGTTCTTCTACGTGCGCGTGATCGTGCTCATGTTCTTCACCGAACCCAGCGAACGGACCGCCACGGTGGTGCGTCCTACCGCGCCGGTGGCCTGTGCGATCGGGGTGTCGGTGGTCGTCACCGTGGCACTGGGAGTCTTTCCTCAGCCCGTTCTCGATATCGCCGCGCGGGCCGGGAACTTCCTCTAGCACGTACGGGCCTACTTCGCGGACTTCATTCGCTGCTTCCACGTGTGCGAGCCGGTGCCGACGGGGATCCCACCGATAGCTCCCGCGAGGCCGAATGTCGGCATGTTGACGTAGATCGCTTCACTGTCCTGGGCTGTCGCGGTATAGGTTTCGTGCCATACGCCGACATGGCCGGTCGCAGCGACCGATCGGTTGAAGGCACGCCAGGCGGGGGCATGTGGTGCGTCGGGATCGGAGGCGAATCGCGTCAGGTCTTCCGCGTTGCGCCAGTAACTGACGAGCATGGTGGTGCGGCCCAACCACGAGTGGTAGCCGAGCAGTCCGGAGGTGGGATCCTGCTCGAGGTGGCTGAGCATCCGCGGCATCGCGCGCGCGGCGGGAAGCCAGGAGCGAACGGCAAGGGGATTGTTGATGCGCATTCCGATGAGGAAGACCGTGACGGTGTCGCGGTCGGATTCGACCGTGGTGCGGCCGTCGATGATGGATTGCATGTCGTGTTCCCGTCTGTTCGTTTCGGGGCCTAGCGCATGGCGTGACACTGTTATAAAACACTGTTGTGATAGATTTCGCAAGTGGCGAGACCCAGAATTCACGATGCCGAACTGCGCACCCGGCTACTCGAAGCCGCAGCGGAAACCGTTGCGCGCCATGGCGTCGACTCGTTGTCGTTGCGTAAACTCGCGGCCGCGCAGGGCACCTCGACCACGGCCATCTACTCGCTGTTCGGCGGTCGAGCGGAGCTGCTGGTGGCTCTGTTCGGCGCGTCGTTCTCGAGTTTCGGTGACGCGCAACGCAGCGTTCCTGTCACCGGGGAATCCGAGGTCGACCTGCGCGAACTGGCATTTGCGTACCGCCGCTGGGCCATGGCCAACCCACACCTCTACGCAGTGATGTTCGGCGGAGTGCTCGGTTCGGTCGACGTATCCGATCAGGCACACCTCGCGGCCGCCGCGATGGATCCGCTTCGGGCGGCGGTGGCGAGCGCCGTCGAGGCAGGCACGATGAGCGGCGCGTCGGTGGACGTGATCAGCCACTCGTTCTGGGCGATCGTGCACGGTCTGGTGTCGCTCGAGTTGTCGATACCCGGGATGGCCGACGACGAGGATCGTCGGGTGATGTTCGACGCCGGGGCGGCGTCTGTGCTGCGCGGGTGGATGCGTCAGTAGGTGCGCGGTATCCCGATGATCTTGGTGGCGTCGACGGTCATGCCCAACCGTGCTGTCGGAGCGAGCGCGGGCAGGGCCGGAAGATCGTCGGGGGTGGATGTGGCGGCACCGATCACGTCGGCACCGGCGATCTCGAAGTCGGAGATCGCTCGCCGAAGATGGCTGGGAGTTGTTGCGAGCACCAGATTCACAGCACCGATCTCAGTAGCCAGTGGGGTGGCGCGCTGCGCATTCTGCACCGTCGAATTCGCAGTGGACTCGGCGTGAATGCGGTCGGCCGCAATCTCGTTGTCGATCAGCCACTTCTTCATCGCTTCGGCTTCGGTGACGCCGCGCTGCGGATTTCCGCCGGTGACGATGATGGGTGATTCGGGGGAACGCTCGGCGACCGCGGCAGCGGATTTCAGTCGCTGCACCAATTCCGGTGCCATACTGCCGTCGTCGTTCAGGCCCAGGCCGAGCACCACGATTGCCGTCCTCACGCCATCGGTCGCAGGCGTGAAGTCGATCGCCTCCGTCGCCGCCTCGTCGATGACTTCGATAGCCCGATCCACCGCATCGGCAAGCGGGGGAGACAGGGCGCGCAGGCGGGCCGAGTGCAGCGCTCGCGCGTCGGCATCATCGGTTGCGTTGGCGTAGAACGTCTGCAGTGCTGCGACATTGGCATCGTTCGGTGCGGCGGTGGCAACCGCGTCCAGTGCGGCGAAACCGGCCTCGTAGCGACCCTTGACCAGAGCATTCTGCGCATCGTTGTACTGCTGCGCGTCGGCCGAACGTACTGCGTCGGCAATCGTTGGGGTCGAGATCGGCGCAGCGGGCTCGGCCGTCGCCGAACTGGATCCCATGGCGAGCCCGAACACGGCGACACAAGAGACCACGGCAACGCGAATCGACGGTTGTTGTCGGCCGGATCGCATTGTCGGCTGCCCTCCTGAACGATGACGGGTTTTCGTCACCCTAGCTCAGTTCGGTGCCAGTGTGGCTGGTGTGATCCGAGTTGCTCGAGTTACAGGAATGTACTTCGGTGTCGGCTGAACTCGATCGTCACATCGTGACCGGAGCGCGTCCGCGGTCGGCTGGTTCGATGGTCACCTCGGCGTCGGGAAGGAAAACTCGCTCGGTCGTGGTGGTTCCGTCGACGCCGTCGGTGACCGTCACCGCCACGTTCTCGGCAACCTGCCCAGCGCTTTCGATGAACCCGGTCGCGACACCCTCCTCGATGAGGAGATGATCACCCACCAACAGAAGAAGCTCATCCGCCGTCACCGTTCGCCTGCCGCCCACATCTTCGATTGTCATGAATCCCACCGTAGTGTGAATTGTCCGAATGGGTTGTTGCTGGGGCTTCGCACTCTGTTTCGGGCGGGTCGTTCGGCAGGAGCCACTTCGTGCTCGACAATCGCAGTATGAGCTTCACCGCGCCCACGCCCGATCCCGTCGACGGTCCGCTCGTCGGTGACGACAGACCCATTCTCGAAGGAATGCTGCGTTGGCATCGAGCCACGTTGTCGAACATCTGTGCCGGTGCCGATGCCGAACAGCTTGCGCAACGCCCCTTCTCGCACTCGACGCTCTCCCTCCTCGGCCTCGTCCGGCACCTCGCGAAGGTCGAACGCATCTGGTTTCGAGAGCGACTGGCGTCGATGTCGTTCGACCCGATGTACGACGCTGCGTTGGGTAAGGATTCCGACTTCCTGGGCGCGACGGCATCGAGTGCAGAGTCGGACTTCGCGCGATTCGCTGCCGAGTGCGAGGCCTCGGACGTGGTCGCTGCCCAATACTCGTTCGAGGATCCGGTCGACTGTCGCGGCGGGCCGATGTCATTGAGGATGGTCTACGTGCACATGATCAGTGAATATGCGCGGCACAACGGGCACGCGGACATCATCCGCGAACAGATCGATGGAGTCACCGGCCGCTGAGGCATACCGTAGACACACCAACAGGCCCCCACACGGAAGAAGGTGTCGAGTGACCGACTCCGATGCAGGATTCGACCCGAGCTCACTGCGGCCGTCGTTGTTCATCGACGGGCAATGGCAGGGAGCCGGTGACGGCGGGACCCGCGACATCGTCGATCCGTCCAACGGCAGCGTGGTGGCCGTCGTCGACGAGGCGACACCCGACGATGCCCTGGCTGCGGTTGCCGCGGCTCGGGCAGCGTTCGACGACGGCCCCTGGCGCTCGGTGACCGTGGGTGAGCGCAGTGATCTGCTCAATCGCATCGCGGACTTGCTCCAACGGGACAAGGCGAAGTTGGCGCATATCGAGACTCTCGATACCGGAAAGACGTTCGGCGAGAGTGAGATCGATATCGACGACGTCACGTCGGTGTTCCGCTTCTATGCCGATCTCGCTGTGGTGCAGGCAGATCGACTGATCGACGTCGACCGTCCGGAAATTCTGAGCCGAGTGGTGCACGAGCCCATCGGTGTCTGCGTGATGATCGCACCCTGGAACTACCCGCTGTTGCAGATCTCGTGGAAAATCGCCCCCGCCTTGGCTGCTGGGTGCACCATGGTGCTCAAACCCAGCGAGGTGACGCCACTGAGCACCATCGCGTTCACCAAGCTCGTGGAAGAAGCAGGAGTGCCTGCTGGTGTGGTCAACCTGCTGCAGGGCAGCGGCGCGACGCTCGGAGATGCGCTCACCAGGAACCGCGACGTCGACTTCATCTCCTTCACCGGCGGACTCGCCACCGGCAGGCACATTCTCGCCGCGGCCGCGGAGAACGTCACGAAGGTGGCGGTGGAACTCGGGGGAAAGAATCCACACATCGTCTTCGCCGACGCGGTGGCCGACGAGCAGTCGTTCGCCGATTCGGTCGACAACGTACTGACCGGAGTGTTTCTGCATTCCGGTCAGGTGTGTTCGGCCGGTACCCGACTGATCATCGAGGAATCGGTGGCCGACCGGTTCGTGGCCGCCGTGGCAGAGCGTGCGAAGACCATCGTGATGGGGCCGGGTATGGACCCGGCCAGCGAGACCGGACCGCTGGTGTCGCAGGCGCAGCGCGAGAAGATCGAAAGCTTCGTGGCGACGGGTATCGAGGAGGGGGCCACCTTGGTCATAGGAGGTACCAAGCCGGACGATCCGTCCTTGAGCAAAGGTAGCTATTTCCTGCCCACCATCTTCGATCACTGCGATCGGTCGATGAATATCGTGCAAGACGAGACGTTCGGGCCCATACTCACTGTGGAGCGATTCGACACCGAGGCCGAGGCGCTTCTACTGGGTAACGATACGAATTACGGTCTCGCCGCGGGTGTTCGGACGTCCGACGCCGCGCGAGGCGAAAGAATGGTGCGTGGGCTTCGTCATGGAACGGTGTGGCTCAACGACTTCGGTGTCTACACGGCGGCCGCGGAATGGGGCGGCTTCAAGCAGTCCGGGAACGGCCGCGAACTCGGACCGTCCGGTATGTCCGAATATCAAGAAGCGAAGCATATTTGGCACAACACCTCTCCTACCGCGGCGGGGTGGTTCGGTACCCGATAGAGCACGATGGGAAAGGCCACAGGCATGGCAATACTGAACGACAATTCGAGCGGAATGGACGATTTCGGTTACAAGGAATCGCTCGATCGAAGTCTCGGCAAATTCGCCAGCTTCGCCGCAGGCGTCAGCTACATCTCGATTCTCACCGGTACCTTCCAACTGTTCTACTTCGGTTTCGGCACCGCCGGACCGGCATACCTGTGGTCGTGGCCTGCGGTCTTCGTCGGTCAGCTCTGCGTGGCACTGTGCTTCATGGAGTTGGCCGCGAAGTATCCGGTGGCGGGATCGGTGTACAACTGGGCGAAGCTGTTGGGCCGCAGGATCGTCGGTTGGTCGGCGGGCTGGTTGATGCTCACGGCATCGATCGTGACACTGGCCGCCGTTGCCCTCGCTCTGCAGCTGAATCTGCCACGCATCTGGAGCGGATTTCAGATCATCGGTGACGGCTCGGGAGCCACCGACTTCGCGGCCAATGCAGTGCTGCTCGGTGCGATTCTGATCGCCATCACCACCACGATCAACGCGCTGGGCGTTCGACTGATGGCGATGATCAACAGTGCGGGTGTGTTCATCGAACTCATCGCGGCCGTGCTCATCGCGATCTTGCTCGCGGCCAACATCACTCGAGGACCCGAGGTGTTCTTCTCCACCAACGGCTACGGTGCCGGTGAGAGCGGCGGCTACCTCGGTGCTTTCCTGGTGGCGTCGCTGGCGTCGGGATACGTCATGTACGGATTCGACACCGCGAGCTCGCTCGGGGAGGAAACCGTCGAACCTCGGCGCACCGCCCCCAAAGCGATCTTTCGCGCCATCCTCGCGTCGTTCGTCATCGGTGGAGCCATCCTGGTGTTCGCCGTCATGGCCGCGCCGGACCTGAACGATCCTTCCCTCGGCAGCCCCGACGGCAGCCTGCAATCCATCGTCGAATCGGTGATGTGGGGCCCGCTCGGCACCGTCTTCCTCATCTGCATCGTCATTGCGGTCTTCGTCTGCTCACTGGCAGTACACACCGCGGCGATCCGGCTCACGTTCGCCATGGCGCGAGACAACGCGTTGCCCTTCGGTGAGAGTCTGGCCAAGGTCAATCCCAAGACCCAGACCCCGGTGGTGCCCGCGGTGACCATCGGCGTGCTGGCCATCGTGATCCTCGTCGTCAACATCGGTCAGCCGCAGATCTTCACGGTCCTCACCTCGATCGCGATCATCATGATCTATCTCGCGTATCTGATGGTCACCGGACCACTGTTGGTCAAGCGCATCAAAGGCGAGTGGCCGCCGGAGGATCTCAAACCCGGCGGATACTTCACGATGGGCAAGTTCGGCCTGCCGGTCAACATTGCGGCGGTGGTGTGGGGTGCCGGGATGGCGCTCAACCTCGCCTGGCCGCGCGAGGCCGTGTACGGAACCCCCTGGTACAACACGTTCGGTGCGTTCGTCTACATCGGCGGCATCCTGGGCGTAGGCCTGCTGTGGTACGCACTCAAGGGGCGCAAGCACATCGGCACTCTGAAATCACATGCCTCCACGGGCAACTAGAAGGAGCGTGCAGTGACAGACACCCAGTTCGATTACGTCGTCGCAGGAGGTGGCACGGCGGGGTGCGTCCTGGCCGCGCGGCTGAGCGAAGATCCTTCTGTGAGCGTCTGCCTCGTCGAGGCAGGTCCCACCGACATCGGCGACAAAGCGATCCTGGAACTCGTCGAGTGGATGCATCTGCTCGACTCCGGCTACGACTGGGACTACCCCGTCGAGCCGCAGGAACGTGGCAACAGCTTCATGCGGCATGCGCGTGCGAAAGTGCTCGGCGGTTGCTCTTCGCACAACTCCTGCATCGCTTTTCATCCGCCGGCCGAAACTCTCGACGATTGGGCCGCGGCCGGCGCGACGGGCTGGGGCGCGTCGGACATCCTTCCTTTCGTTGCGCGCGTGGAGAACAACGACACCGGCCGCGGTCACGACGGACCCGTGCGGATACGCGACGTGCCGCCGCACGATCCCTGCGGTGCGGCAGTGCTCGAATCGGCCGCCGGAATAGGCCTTCCGACAGTCGCATTCAATCGCGGGACGCCGGTACTCAACGGCGCGGGTTGGTTTCAGATCAATGCGGGTGAGGACGGGTCGCGTATGTCGACGTCCCATGCCTACCTGCATCCGATCATCGGCTCGCGGCCGAACCTGGAGGTGCGCACCGACTGCTGGATCAGCGAGATCCTGATCGACGAGTCGCTGACTGCGACGGGTGTGCGGTACCAACGCCCCGACCTGACCGGTTACGACACCGTGTCCGCGCGACGCGAAGTGATCGTCACCGCCGGTGCCATCGACACTCCGAAGTTGTTGATGCTCTCCGGAATCGGACCGGCGGCACAGCTGCAGGAGATGGGAATCACCGTTCGGGTCGACTCGCCCGGCGTGGGTGAGAACCTCGACGACCACGTCGAGGGACTGGTGTTCTGGGAGGCGAGCAAGCCGATGGTCACCACGTCCTCGCAGTGGTGGGAGATCGGGGTGTTCGCACAGACCGACACGTCGCTGAACTACCCGGACATCATGATGCATTACGGCAGCGTGCCGTTCGACATGAACACCCTCCGGTGGGGTTATCCGACCACCGACAACGGTTTCTGTTTGACGCCCAACGTCACTCAGGGTCGTTCTAGGGGAACTGTTCGGTTGCGCAGCAGAGACTTCCGCGATCGCGCCAAGGTGGATCCGCGCTATTTCACCGATCCCGACGGCCATGACGACGCGGTGATGCTTGCCGGGCTGAAGCTGGCGCGCGCTATCGCCGCAGACGGTCCACTCGCGGGTTGGATCGAACGCGAACTCGCCCCCGGGCCCGATGCCGTCACCGACGATGATCTGCTCGACTACGTGCACAAGACCCACAACACGGTCTATCACCCGGCAGGCACGGCGCGGATGGGATCGGTGGACGATACCATGGCCGTGCTCGATCCCGAGTTGCGCGTCAAGGGCATCTCGAACCTACGCGTGGTCGACGCGTCGGCGATGCCGAAGCTGCCGTATGTCAATCCCAACATCACGGTCATGACCATGGCGGAAAAGTGCGCCGACCTGATCCGTGGCGGATAGATCGGAGCTTGCCGACTTCCTCGGCGCGCACCCACCGTTCCAAGGCGCGTCACCTGCGGTACTGACCGACATCGCCGGAGCAGCCGTCGAACTCGACTATGTCAGTGGCGCATGGGTTGTGGGCCCGACGTCGAAGCTCGATGTGGCCGACACCGTGTGGGTGGTGCGTACCGGTCGAGTGGTGATCGTGCACTCCGACGACACCTCGCCCGCCGCCGTACCGATCGACACCATCGGTCCGGGCGGGGTCTTCGGTTTCTCGGCGTTGCTTGTCGGCGGGACGGTCGAATTCTGTGCGCGCGCAACCGAGCCGAGTACCGTTCTTCGGTTGCCCGGAGAGCTGATTCGACCGCTGTTCGCAACGCCGACCGGGCTGGCGTTTCTGGCCGACGCCGTCACCTCGGCCAGCACGCATCGCGGTGGGGCGGCCGAGGGTAGTGCCGGCCGCGCCGTCGGCGAACTGCTCTCGGCCCCAACGGTGTTCGTCTCCGTCGGCACCTCCGTCCGAGACGCAGTTCGGCACATGACCGAGCAGGGCAGCTCGTACGTCCTGGTTCCGCTGCGAGGTTCGCGCTACGGAATATTCACCGACCGTGACCTCAGGGTGCGGGTGGTCGCCGCGGGAATCGGCGTCGACACCCCGGTCGAGCACGTCATGACGTCGCCCACAGAGACGGTCACCGCGGACCGGTTGGCCGGCACCGTCCTGATGGACATGCTCGAGCTGGGACTGCGGCACATGCCCGTCGTGTCCAGCCGAGGCGAGGTACTCGGCGTCGTCGAGGACTCCGATCTGCATGCCGCGTCCACGCGTCGCAGCTTCGTGGTTCGTCGCGCGGTGACCTCGGCAACGACATCGGCCGAACTCGCCGACGCAGGAAGGCTCGTTCCGGGATTGGTGGCGGACCTGTTCCGGGGTGGGACCGACGCCCTGGCCATCAGCGCGATTCTGTCCGTCGTGGTCGACAGCCTCGTTCGCCGAGCCGTGGAGATCGAATGGGCGGCGCGGCCCGAAGTACCGCGACACAACTTCGCCTGGATCACCCTGGGCAGCGTCGCCCGTCGGGAGGCGATGCCCTCCTCGGACGTCGACAGCGCTCTGACTTGGTCGGATACCACCGCCGACCCCTACGTGCGTGGACGATCGAACTCGGTGCCGAGAACTCGCGACGAAGTGCTGATGGGCCTGGCCGCTCGGGTACACGCGAGCCTCGACGGTGCCGGGTTGCCGTCCGACACCAACGGTGCGGTTGCGAGTTCGCCGAGATTCGCACGCTCGGCCGGACAGTGGGAAAGTGCCGCGGCCCACTGGCTCAGCAACCCCTTCGGCGATCGTGGCAAAGCAGGAACCCCTGGTCGTTCCGCAGGCTCCACTCCGGCTGGGGACTCCGGCCTCATCATGTCCTCGCTGATGATCGACGGCAGGGTGGTGTGGGGCCCGAGGGAGTTGAACACGGTTCCCGAGGCCTATCGCCGACTGCTGGTGGACAACCCCGATGCACTGCGACTGCAACTCAGAGATGCCCTCGCCGGACGGGCCCGGCTGCGTTCGCTGCGAGACGTGCTGGCGCGGCGCGGCGGTACGTTCGACCTCAAGGCCCATGCACTGACTCCCATCGTCAATCTCGCTCGGTGGGGTGGACTGTCGGTCGGAATGGCCTCGGCCTCGACACCGGCGCGTCTGGCGGCCGCGTCGGGCAACGGGATGCTCTCCGAACGGGACGTCACCACGTTGACCGAGGTGTTCGCGTTGCTTCAACGGCTGCGGCTGTCACACCAGATCGATCAGATGACGGCAGGCCATCGGCCCGGCGATGTGCTGATCATGGCCGATCTCTCACCGCTCGAGCGCAGTCTGCTCACCGACGGCATCCGAGAGATCGCCGCGGTGCAACGCCGAGTCGGGTACCTCGCCGCCAATGTCGGCGTGCATCGCTGACCGGGAAGCACCAGACTGTGTGCCGTGACCACCAATCCCGTGAGCGTTCCCACCCCGTCCACCGTCGAACACAACCGTTTGGCGGAGTCACCAGGGGTCAGCGGGCCATGGCGTCAGTGGGGACCGTACCTGGCGGGACGGCAGTGGGGCACGGTGCGCGAAGACTACTCCGAGGACGGAAACGCGTGGGCGTCGTTTCCGTTCGATCAGGCGCACAAGCGTGCCTACCGCTGGGGTGAGGACGGAATCGGTGGAATCTGCGATCGATTCGGTTTCCTGAATTTCGCGTTCGCCCTGTGGAATCGCAAGGATCCGATTCTGAAGGAACGACTCTTCGGGTTGGCCAACGAGGAGGGGAATCACGGCGAGGACGTCAAGGAGTATTTCTGGGCGATCGACGGCACTCCGACGCACAGTTGGATGCAGTGGCTCTACCGCTACCCGCATGCGGAGTATCCGTACGCGCACCTGCGCGAGGAGAGTGCCCGACGCGGCCGAGACGACCGCGAATACGAATTGGCCGATACCGGGATCCTGGACGAGAACCGGTTCTTCGACGTTCAGGTCACGTATGCGAAAGCGTCGCCCGACGACATCTGCATCACGATCTCCATCACCAATCACGGACCCGAGGCGGCATCGGTCGATCTGCTGCCGCAACTGTGGCTGCGCAACACCTGGTCGTGGGGGCGCGACGATCGCGGCGGATCGCTCACCCAGCTGACCCGACCGGAACTTCTGGCCGGCGGCCTCGAGGCCGTTGCAGCCGATCACGGCTTTCTCGGTCGGTACTACCTCAGCGCCGAGGGGTCGCCGTCAGTGTTGTTCTGCGACAACGAAACCAATGCAGAGTCCTTGTGGGGGCAGGACAACCTGTCGAAGTACCCCAAGGACGGCATCGGCCGACATGTCGTCGACGGCGAACAGGGTGCGGTGAACCCCGAGCAGACCGGAACGAAGGCTGCATTCTGGTATAGATTCGACGACATCGCCTCGGGCGCAACCGAATCGGTGCGACTGCGCTTGTCGCCCCATCGGCCGGACGAGCAGACGTTCGGTGCGGGATTCGACGCGGTCACCGGTGACCGTCGTGCGGAGGCGGACGAGTTCTACGGCGCAGTGATCGGTGCGGACCTCACCGATGCCGATCGACACGTGGCGCGGCGGGCATATGCGGGGCTGTTGTGGACCAAGCAGCTCTACCGCTACGACGTCGAGCAGTGGATCGAGGGCGACAAGGTGGGAGCCCCGGCGCCGCACTCGCGTCAGGACCCCAAGGGCCGTAACGCCCATTGGCGTCACCTCGCACTGGCCGATGTGATTTCGATGCCCGACGAGTGGGAGTATCCATGGTTCGCCGCCTGGGACTTGGCCTTTCACGCTATTCCTCTCGCACATGTGGACCCGGACTTCGCGAAGGAGCAGTTGGTCCTGATGTGCCGGGAATGGGCCATGCATCCCAACGGCCAACTGCCGGCCTACGAATGGGAGTTCGGCGACGTCAACCCTCCGGTCCACGCCTGGGCGGCCTGGCACGTCTATCGGATCGACGGGTACCGGGATCGCGAGTTCCTGGTCCGGGTGTTCACGAAGTTGCTGCTCAACTTCGCGTGGTGGGTCAATCGCAAGGATTCGGAGGGGTCGAACATCTTCGAGGGCGGGTTCCTTGGTATGGACAACATCGGATTGTTCAATCGCTCCGCTCCGCTGCCGCCCGGTTTCCGTCTGGAACAGTCCGACGCCACGAGTTGGATGGCGTTCTACTGCCAGCAGATGTTCAAGATCGCACTCGAGCTCGCGCGCCACGACAGCGCCTGGGACGACGTCGCGACCAAGTTCTTCTCGCATTTCCTCTCGATCGCGAAGGCGGTCAACTCGTTCGGTTCGCAGCACATTTCGCTGTGGCACGAGGAAGACGGATTCTTCTACGACGTTCTCGTGCAACCCGAGGGCGACGCGGTACCGATGCGAGTGCGATCCATGGTCGGTCTGCTTCCCATTCTCGGGGCCACGGAAATTCCGCCCTGGGTCGAGGCGGAGTGCCCGGACCTCGCGGCGCGGCTGCGGTGGGTTCAGCACCGTCGGCCGGAAATGGTCTCACCGCTGCTGGCGCGTCGGGAAGGCAACGAGGTGCGCCTTCTGCTCACCCTCGTGCAGCCCGAACGTCTCAAGCGGATCCTCTCTCGCATGTTCGACTCGGAAGAGTTCCTGTCGGAGTTCGGTATTCGTTCCTTGTCGGCTTCGTACCGCGAGCCGGTCACGTTCGACGTCGACGGTCGAAGCCTGTCCATCGAGTACGAGCCGGGGGAGTCGCGCACCGGAATGTTCGGGGGCAACTCCAATTGGCGAGGGCCGGTGTGGTTCCCGGTGAACGTGCTGCTGGCGGACAAGCTGCGCGCCTACGGGCGCTACTACGGCGACTCGTTCACCATCGAAATTCCCACCGGCTCGGGAAACCATCGCACTCTCACCGATGCCGCAGACTTGATCGACAACGGTCTCGCCGGACTGTTCCGTCCGGTCGACGGTAAGCGGCCTGCCGACGGTCAGCGGATCGAATCGAGTTCGGATCCACTGTGGAGTGAGCACCCCACGTTCAACGAGTACTTCGACGGAGACACCGGCGAGGGACTCGGAGCAACACACCAAACCGGCTGGACGGCGTTGGTTGCGCACCTGCTCAGGCCACGTCTGCCGCTGTGAGGGCCTGCGGCCCATGTGAGTGGAACTTCGTAGTGGGCTACGAAGTTCCACGCACATGCGGCGCAGCCGCATAGTCTGGCGGGATGAAGATTCGCGGCGCTGTACTCGAAGAAATCGGCCGATCTCGTCCCTTCGCGGACTCGCATCCCATCACCGTCTCCGATCTCGAACTGGGCTCACCGGGTGACGGGGAACTGCTCGTCCGGATCGAAGCGGCCGGACTGTGCCACTCGGATCTGTCGGTGGTCGACGGTAATCGCGTTCGTCCGGTACCGATGCTGCTCGGCCACGAGGCCGCGGGCCGCGTCGAGGAAGTCGGCGCGGGCGTCGACGACATAGCAGTCGGAACCCGTGTGGTCATGACGTTCCTGCCGCGCTGCGGTGACTGCGCGGGGTGCGCCACCGACGGCCAGATGCCCTGCGTCGTGGGAAGCGCGTCGAACAATGCGGGCACGTTGCTCGGCGGAGACATCAAATTGCATCGAGACGGTGCCGAGATCAAGCATCACCTCGGAGTCTCCGGCTTCGCCACACACGCAGTGGTCAGTAGAAAGTCGGTGGTACCGGTCGACGACGACATCCCAGCCGACATCGCAGCGGTCCTCGGTTGTGCAGTGCTCACCGGCGGCGGCGCTGTCCTCAACGCCGGAACTCCGAAGCCGGGGCAGTCGGTGATGGTGGTCGGCCTCGGCGGAGTGGGCATGGCGGCCGTACTGACCGCGGTCTCGATCGGTGCGGGTGAGGTCATCGGTGTCGACGGCGTCCCCGACAAGCTCGTCGCCGCAACCGATCTGGGTGCAACGCAGGTCTATTCACCTGCGGATCTCGCAGAGAAGGGGATCAAGGCGGACATCGTCATCGAGGCAGCGGGCAACGCCCGTGCATTCGAAACTGCAGTCGCGGCAACGGCTCCCGGCGGAAAGACGATCACCGTGGGCCTGCCTGCTCCCGACGCCCGTTCGTCGATCTCTCCTCTCGGTCTCGTAGCCGAGGCGCGCACGATCATCGGTAGTTACCTCGGCTCGGCCGTCCCGGCACGCGACATTCCGACGTACGCCCAGATGTGGCGCGAGGGTCGACTGCCCGTCGAGAAGCTGATCTCCTCGCGCATCACGTTGGACGAGATCAATCGCGGCATGGACGAATTGGCCGACGGCAACGCCATCCGTCAGGTCATCGTTTTCGACTGACCGTCAGCGGTGGGCCGCGGTGGCCACCCACCGCCCGCGACGGCGAGAGATCTCGATCGGATGGTCGAAGCACGTGCTGATGTTGTCCGTCGTCAGCACCGTGTCGACAGGCCCCTGAGCGTGCACGCGCCCGTCGCGGATCAGCAATGCGTGGGTGGTCGAGGTGGGGATTTCCTCGAGATGGTGGGTGACCAGGATGCTGGCGAGCCCGGGATGTTCGGCACGCAGCGAGTCCAGCGCCGTCAGGAGTTGTTCGCGGGCAGCGAGATCGAGGCCGGTGGCGGGTTCGTCGAGTAGCAGCAGCGCCGGATCGGGCAGCAGTGCGCGAGCGATCAGTGCCCGGCCCCGCTCGCCCTGGGAGAGGGTGTGCCACGACGCGTCCACCCGGTGGACAACTCCCAGCGACTCTACGAGCCGGTGGGCGCGAGCGACCTCGTCCTTGTTGGCCGACCATCTCGGGATCAGATCGGGCGTGTTGGTCAGTCCTGTCAGGACGACCTGGAGCAGAGTCAGCGGGGCCTCGATCTTCAGACGAGGGTCGACGTGTCCGATGTGCGTGCGTAATTCGCGCATGTCCACTCGGCCCAGGCGGTGGCCCAGTACGTGCACCGCGCCCCGCGTGGGATGGACGACGGCTCCCAGCAAGCTGAGCAGGGTGCTCTTGCCGGCACCGTTGGCACCGAGCAACACCCAGTGCTCGCCTTCGTCGACCCGCACGGTCGCATCGCTGAGGAGATAGCGGCCGCCACGGACGAGATCGACGCGGTCGGCGAACAGAACGCTGGACTTCACCGACCGACCGTAGCTGCCGGTGTCGGGGGCCTGGAAGTAGGCTCGGTCTTCGGTAGGACGACAAGACGACGACGAAACGAGTGTGGGAACGACGTGAGTGCAACGGCACCTGTTCGAGTAGGGGTACTGGGGTCACGCGGCAAGGTCGGTCAGGCGATCTGCGCCGCAGTCGACGCAGCCGGCGATCTGGAGCTCGTGGCAACTGTCGACCAGGGCGATCCGCTGGCGAACTTCGTCGACAGCGGTGCGCAGGTGGTCGTGGATTTCACCCATCCCGATGTGGTCATGGACAACCTGCAGTTCTTGGTCGAGCACGGCATCCATGCTGTCGTCGGCACGACGGGTTTCGACGAGCAGCGGCTCGAGCAGGTTCGTGAGTGGTTGGCCGGATCCCCACAGACGGGTGTGTTGATTGCACCGAACTTCGCCATCGGAGCGGTGCTGTCGATGCGCTTCGCTCAGCAGGCAGCCCGATTCTTCGATTCCGTCGAGGTGATCGAGCTGCACCACCCGAACAAGGCCGATGCGCCCTCGGGGACCGCGTACCGTACCGCCGCGCTGATCGCCGAAGCGCGGGCGGCAGCGGGCACCCCGAAGAGTCCCGATGCGACGACGACGGAGCTCGACGGTGCTCGCGGAGCCGACGTGGACGGAGTGCGCGTGCACTCCATCAGACTGGCGGGACTCGTTGCGCATCAAGAGGTTCTGCTGGGGACACAGGGGGAGACGCTGAGCATCCGACACGACTCGCTGGACCGGACGTCCTTTGCGCCCGGCGTACTGCTCGGAGTCCGAGAGATCGCTGCCCGTCCGGGGCTGACCGTCGGCCTCGACCCGCTTCTGGATCTGTGAGCTGATCGACAGTGAACAAAGCGACCAAAGTCGTCGCCATCATTGCAGTGATGGTGTTGATCCTCGGCTTCTACTTCTTCCTGCTCGGACAGCGCGGAGTGACGTTGATCCAGAACGGCGGGGTGGCCAGTATTGCCCTGGGGATCGGGGTCATTCTGCTGCCGATCGTCGGGTTGTGGATCGTGTGGGCGACGCTCAAAGCAGGATTGGACCATCAGCGGCTGGCGTCGCGCATCCGAGAGGAAGGCCTCGAACTCGACGTCGACGATCTGCCGAGGAGGCCGTCGGGGCGCATCGAACGAGACGCGGCCGACGAACTCTTCCAACAGGTCAAGGCCGAATGGGAAAAAGATCCCGACAACTGGCGCAATTCGTATCGGCTGGCGCGGGCCTACGATTACGCGGGTGATCGCGGGCGAGCTCGCGAGACGATGAAACGTGCTGTGGCACTGGAACGTGCCGAGAGCTGACGGACATGGCGCGCACTCTGCTGATCGTTCACCACACTCCGAGCCCGCCGATGCGGGAACTGCTCGAATCGGTCCTCGCCGGAGCCCGTGATCCCGAGATCAGCGGTGTGGACGTGCGCAGTGTGCCTGCGCTCGGCGCGACAGTCCCGGATGTGCTTGCCGCCGATGGCTTTCTCTTCGGTACCCCGGCGAACTTCGGTTACATGAGTGGTGCCCTGAAACACTTCTTCGACACCGTCTACTACCCGAGTCTCGATGCGGTATCCGGAAAGCCCTACGGTGCGTGGGTGTACGGAAACAGTGACACCGCTGGTGCCGGGCGGGCAATCGAAAGTATTGCAGCGGGTTGGGGATTGGACAAGGTTGCCGAGACCGCTCACCTGGTGGACAGCGGCAAGGAGTCGCGGGAGCGCTGCTACGAACTCGGCGGGACGATCGCGGCCGGTCTGTCCGACTGACTGCGGCCCGAGTCGGCGTGTACGTCTCGGCACGCTGCGGCCGCGCGAGTACCGACTCAGTCCGACTCGACAGGGGAGTGGGATCGCAGCACGTCGTCGGCTGGGATCGACAACGGAATTTCCAGAAGTCGTTCCGGCCAACTCGGGTACGCGGGTCTGATCCAGACACGGTTGTCGTCGAGCTGAGTCATCAACACCCGGCGCCACTGCCAATCGTCCTGCGGTGTCAGCAGATCGGTCTCGGGCTGCAACGGCAGTGGGGCTTTCGTCCAGTGCGGCAACGACAGGGACGCCAGTCCGCGTTCCTCCAGGGCGGCAATCGCGTCCTCCAGCGACACACCCAGCGCAACAATGATACCCACCGGATTGACGGCATCGACCAGGTATCCCTCGTCGTGTTCGTCGTACGGGGACGATTCACCCGCGCTGTGTGCGACGGTCCATCCGATCACCTCGCCGTCCGAGGCTCGTTTCACCGGCAATCTGCTACGCCACCGCTCGACATCCACTCACGCGAGGATACGGGGCTCGATGTAGTGAGTTCGGTGAAGAAACTATGTCCGATTGTGAGCAGGCAGGGTCGTGCTCGTGTTTGACTGCAGGGGATAGTCGACATTTGTACCGCTCTCCATACCAAGGGATTTCGATGACCCTCCCCATTCTCGACCGCTCCAGAATCGTTGCTACGCCCGAGTGGAGTCGCTGGCTGATACCCCCGGCAGCCCTGTCGATACACCTGGCGATCGGATCTGCGTACGCCTGGAGCGTATTCAAGAACGCCATCTCACAGCCCGACGCCCTGGGGCTCAGCGGAACGGTCACCGCCATACCGTTTCAGCTCGCCATCGTCATGCTCGGCCTGTCGGCCGCGATCTTCGGCACCAGAGTGGAGAAGAACGGCCCGCGTTGGGCGATGGCCGTTTCACTTGTCTTCTTCGTATCGGGACTGCTGATTTCCGCACTCGGCATGGCACTCGGCCAGTTCTGGCTGGTGATCTTCGGATACGGCTTCATCGGCGGTATCGGCCTCGGAATCGGATACATCTCGCCCGTGTCGACGCTGATGAAGTGGTTCCCGGACCGGCCGGGAATGGCGACCGGTATCGCGATCATGGGCTTCGGCGGCGGCGCCCTGATCGCGTCACCTCTCACCAGCCAACTGATGGTGAACTTCGGCGGCTTCACCGATGGTTCGATCGCCAAGACGTTCCTCACCCTCGGCGTCGGGTACGCGGTGTTCATGGCGCTGGGAGTCGTGCTGATCAGAGTCCCGGCCGAGGGGTGGACACCGAAAGGCTGGACGCCTCCCGCGGCGTCGGCGATGATCTCGACGCACAACGTCTCCGCGGCCAACGCCGTCAAGACTCCGCAGTTCTGGCTCCTGTGGGTGGTGTTGTGCTTCAACGTCACTGCCGGCATCGGCATCCTCGAACGCGGCTCCGGGATCTACCAAGACTTCTTTCCGGACGCCACCTCCCCGGAATCGTTGGCCGCGGCGGCCGCTGGTTTTGTGGCGTTCCTGTCTCTGACCAACATGATCGGTCGCTTCGTCTGGTCCTCGGTCTCGGACGTGGTGGGTCGCAAGAACATCTATCGTCTGTACCTCGGTGTCGGCGCGCTCCTGTACCTGTATATCGCCCTGTTCACCAACACGAACAAGATCCTCTTCATGGTGTCGGCGCTGTTGATCCTGTCGTTCTACGGCGCGGGATTCGCAACCGTTCCGGCCTATCTCAAGGACCTCTTCGGTACGTACCAGGTGGGCGCAATCCACGGACGACTGCTCACCGCATGGTCGGTGGCAGGTGTTCTGGGACCACTGATCGTCAACGCCATCGCCGACGCCGGCGAGGCGGGAACCACCGGCCGGTACCTCCCGGCCTTCTACGTGATGATCGGATTGTTGGTCGTCGGGTTCCTGGCCAACGAAGCCATCAAACCGGTGGCGTCGAAATTCCATGAATCCGATTCGGCCGACGCCGCCGATTCGACGACCTCGACAGGAGCCAAGGCATGACCACCGCGCGAATGCAGGGAACGATGGTGATCGCATGGCTCTGGGTGTCCGTGCCGTTCGCCTACGGACTGTACGAGCTGATCCTCAAGGCCAAGAATCTCTTCAGCACCTGAACCACCGTGTCGGTGGATCGTGACAGGGTGGCCCGATGCGAGACATGAGCGCTGCCATGGCGCGCCGCACCGCCTTGGCCGCCCAAGGACTGGCGTCGGCCCGATCGCGCACGCGGCCGGCGAGCAAGAGCGCGGTGCACGGAGCCATCGACACCACCGGGTTGTTGCAGATCGATTCGGTGTCGGTGGTGGTGCGCGCGCACTACGCGCCGGTGTTCAGTCGCGTCGGTGCCTACGACAGAAAAATCCTCGACGACGCCGCCTGGACCGACACCACCCGACGCCCGAGGCGGTTGGTCGAATACTGGGCGCACGAGGCAGCGTTGCTCCCGGTGGAGGACTGGCCGCTGATGCGGTGGCGCATGGAGTTGTACCGACACGGTCGATGGGGTGGAGCCGCCCGCATTCTCGATCGTGAACCCACACTGGTGGACGATGTTCTCGCCGTGATCGCAGAGCACGGCGCGGCCAGTGCGGGTGAGATCGAGAAGCATCTCGACGTCGAGAAGCCCGGGCGCAAGGGTCCCTGGTGGGATCGAAGCGACGTCAAGGTCGTGTGCGAGCAACTCTTCGCTGCCGGAGTGGTCAGCGTGCCGGCACGGTCCGGGTTCGTTCGGCAGTACGAGCTCAGCGAACGGGTGCTTCCCGACGCTGTTCTCCGCAGGCAGGTCGACGAAGCGGATGCGGTGCGGGCCCTGATCGAAAAGTCCTCTCGTGCACTGGGAATCGGCACCGAGCCGGATCTGCGAGACTACTATCGGCTCTCCCAGAAGCAGTCCAAGGCCGCAATCGCCGACCTCGTGGAAGACGGCGTCCTGGAGCAGGTATCCGTCCGAGGGTGGAACGCGCCGGCCTATGTGCACCGCGACGCCAGAACACCGAGGACTGCCACCGTCGCAACCCTGTTGTGCCCGTTCGATCCGATGATCTTCTATCGGCCGCGTGTGGAGAGAATCTTCGATTTCCACTATCGCATCGAGATATACACCCCGCAGCACAAGCGAATTCACGGGTACTACGTATTTCCCTTCCTGCTGGACGGCCATCTCGTGGCGCGCGTCGATCTCAAGGCCGTGCGGGCCAACTCGGAACTACACGTCATAGCGGCGTACGTCGAAGGCGACCGCGATCCACGCGACATCGCACCCCGGTTGCGCGACGTCCTGCACGAGATGGCGGAGTGGCTCGAACTCGAACGCGTGGTGGTGGGTACCCGAGGTGATCTCGTCGCTGCGCTGCGATGACATGATCCGGCGTGCGCTCGATCCGGATCGATGCCAGTATTTTCGAGCATGACCACTTTTCCGACAGGCATCGACACCGAACTTCCACCCCAGGTCGTCGTCCTGTTCGGGGCAACCGGAGATCTGGCCAAACGGAGATTGCTATCCGGGATGATGCATTTGGCGTTGTCCGAGCTGGCACCGAACATCCGCGTGGTGGGTACCTCGCTCGAAGAGATGTCCACCGACGAATTTCGAGCCCTTGCTCGCGAATCGATCAATGCGTACTCCAGCCGTAAAGTCGGCGACGAACAGTGGCGGCAGTTCGCGTCGCGGCTGACGTACGTCTCGCAGAAAGCCGGGCCGGCGGCGCTGGGTGCCGCGGTAGCAGAGGCCGAGATCGAACTCGGAGGCAACGCCAGGCGGTTGCACTACCTGTCGGTTCCGCCGAGAGCTGCACTGGCCGTAGTGGATACGCTCGCCTCCGCAGACCTGGTCAAGCGATCGCGCATCATCATGGAGAAGCCGTTCGGAACCGATCTGCAGAGCGCAATCGACCTGAACGCTCGCCTGCACGAGACCTTCGACGAAGAACAGATCTATCGAATCGATCACTTCCTCGGCAAGGAACCGGCGCAGAACATCCTGGCGTTCCGTTTCGCCAACGGGCTGTTCGAGCCGATCTGGAACCGCAACTTCATCGATCACGTTCAGATCGACATCCCGGAGGAGCTCGCCCTCGACAGTCGGGCCGGGTTCTACGAGTCCACCGGTGCGTACAAGGACATGGTCGTCACTCACCTGTTCCAGGTGCTCGCGTTCATGGCGATGGAACCGCCGACGGCGCTCGAACCGCGTGCGATCGGTGAAGAGAAGAACAAGGTGTTTCGATCGATGGTCCCGCTGGACCCGAAAAATGTTGTGCGCGGACAATATACGGGCTACCGCTCGGAGGAAGGTGTCGCCCCCGATTCCGACACCGACACGTTCGTCGCACTGAAATGCGAAATAGACAACTGGCGCTGGGCAGGTGTGCCGTTCTACCTCCGTAGCGGGAAACGTCTCGCCGAAGGCCAACGCATCATTTCGATAGCGTTCCGAGAGCCACCGAAGAGCATGTTCCCTGCCGGTTCGGGCGTCGGAGCGCAAGGTCCCGACCACCTCACCTTCGACCTGGCGGACGCATCGAAGGTGTCGCTGTCGTTCTACGGCAAGCGGCCCGGGCCCGGGATGCGGCTGGACAAACTGAGCATGCAGTTCGCCACTCACGAAACCGAACGCGCCGGCGACGTGCTCGAGGCCTACGAGCGGTTGATTCTCGACGCCATGTACGGCGACCACACGTTGTTCACGACGGCGCAGGGTATCGAACGACTGTGGCAGGTATCGGAGCCGTTGCTGGCCGATCCACCGCCGGTGCGCCTGTACTCACCGGGGTCGTGGGGCCCCAACGCAATTCATCAACTCATCGCGCCGCATGCCTGGCGGCTGCCGTTCGAGCGACAGTGGAGAGAGAAGAAGTAGAGGCGCGTCAAGAGACAGGGGAGAGAGCCCTCAGTTGTTCCAACCGCGGTCCTTGCGCATCTGATCTCGTAGCGCGCCCTGAACCGCTTGAGAGAGCCACGAGTTCAGGGACACCCCGCTGTTGTTCGCTGCGTCCTCGGCTCGTTCCTTGATCTGCTCGACGAGTCGGAGCGTGACGCGTCGTACCTCGCCCGAGACGTCGTCCATGGTCGGATACTCCTCGGCAACAGGCTCTTTCGGCTCGCTGGCGTGGTCCGATGTCGAATCGTTGCGTCGAACGTCTGCGTGTGCCTGCCCACCGTCCAGGCGGACGACCACGGTTCGATCGTCCAGTGCGTTCGACACCTCGGCCGCGAAGTCCGACAGGGCGGTCAGCAGCATCAACCGCGCCGACGCTTCCGCGGTCTTGCCGAGGGCATCGGCTGTCTGCCGGGTGTGTTCATCGCCCAACGCCGCCGCGGCCATCAAATCGGTGCGCAGAGTGTCGGTGTACTGGCTCAGTTCCATGACGCCAGTGTGACGTCACAGAAGGCGTCAGTCAAGGCGTCGGGTGATGTCAGGTCGACGTCACGACGGCGTCAGCGGTGGCGTCGTGCGCGGCAGGGTGCGGTCGTCGCCGTTTAGGGTTGGGCGGTGTCGTCAGAAATCAGAGGTCGAGCTGCGCCTCGAACAGTCGCGCTGAACGTGCAGTTGGTGGCCCGAACCGAGTTCGTCCCACCCGCCGACATCCCGTGGGAGACCGACGCGGACGGTGGGCAGGCGTTGGTGGAATTCGCAGGCAGAGCGTGTTACCAGAGTTGGTCGAAACCGAACCCTCGCACTGCGACCAATGCGTCGTATCTGCGTCATCTGCTCGACGTCGGACACCTGTCGGTGCTCGAGCACGCGAGCGTGAGCTTCTACATCACCGGTATCTCCCGGTCGTGCACACACGAGTTGATTCGGCATCGACATTTCTCGTACTCGCAGTTGTCGCAGCGCTTCGTACCCGAACACGATGCCAACGTGGTGCTTCCGCCGGCCGTGGAGGGCGATCCCGAGCTCGAAGCCCTGTTCGCATCGGCGACGGAGGCGAGTCGGGCCGCGTACA
This sequence comes from Rhodococcus sp. 05-2254-5, assembly GCF_002258575.1. Lineage (NCBI taxonomy): Bacteria > Bacillati > Actinomycetota > Actinomycetes > Mycobacteriales > Nocardiaceae > Rhodococcus > Rhodococcus sp. 05-2254-5. The sequence goes on from NZ_NOZG01000026.1 coordinate 395,354, forward strand.
GCGAGTTGCTCGCTGCCCTCGACGGCAAACTGGAGTCGGTCACCAATGCTGCCTTGCGGGGCAAGCAGGCGCGGCAGGCCGCGAGATCGGTTCTGCCGAACGCGACCGAGACACGCGTGGTGGTGAGTGGTAACTATCGCGCCTGGCGGCATTTCGTGTCGATGCGGGCCTCGGAGCACGCGGACGTCGAAATCCGCCGCGTCGCCGTCGAATGTCTGCGTAAGCTCGTGGACGTGGCGCCCGACGTGTTCGGCGACTTCGAGATCACGACCCAGCCGGACGGAACGGAAGTCGCGCGCAGCCCCTTCGTCACCGAGGTCTAGGAATCGCGTTCGAGGCTCGAACGGACCGGCGCGGACCACCGGTGTCAGCGGGGAGTCCCGCTGCGTAGGAGTGGGTAAAGCACCGGGTAATCTGCTGCCATGACCTACGGTGACGCCGCTCCTTCCGTTGCGCCTGTGTTCGGTACGGTGCTCACCGCAATGGTGACCCCGTTCACTGCCGACGGGAAGTTGGATATCGACGCAGGCGTTCGGCTCGCGCATCATCTCGTCGAACAGGGAAACGACGGGCTGGTGCTGGCCGGGACGACGGGTGAGTCGCCCACCACCACCGAGAACGAGAAGCTCGAGCTGTTGCGCGCCGTGATCGCGGCTGTCGGACATCGGGCTCGAATCATCGCCGGGGCCGGGAGCAACGACACCGCACACAGCGTCGAACTGGCCCGTGATGCCGCTCGCGCCGGTGCGCACGGCCTGCTCGTGGTCACCCCGTACTACTCCAGGCCACCGCAGGCGGGCCTCTACGCCCACTTCACTGCGGTCGCCAACGCCACCGATCTGCCAGTGATGCTCTACGACATCCCGCCTCGATCGGTCGTCCCCATCGAGACCGAAACGCTGCGTCGGCTCGCCGAGCACCCCCGCATTCTTGCCGTCAAGGATGCGAAGGGCGATCTCAACGCCGGTGCCGAGCTGATCGCGTCGACCGGTCTGCAGTTCTACTCCGGCGACGACCCGCTGAACCTGCCCTGGCTCTCGGTCGGCGCCACCGGGTTCGTCAGCGTCATCGGGCACCTCGTTCCGGCCCGTCTGCGCGAACTCCACACCGCATTCATGATGGGCGACATCGCCCGCGCCCAAGCGATCAACGTCAGCCTCATCCCGGTCATCCGTTCGGTGGCACGCCTCGGCGGCGTCAGCGCATCGAAGGCAGGCCTGCGCCTCATCGGACTCGATGTCGGCGAACCACGACTTCCCCAGGTGCCACCGAGCATCGATCACATCGAATTGCTCGCAGCCGAGCTGCGGGCGGCAGGAGTTCTTGTATGACACGACCTAACAGATCGCGCGGACGCGCAACCCGAAACGCCGGACCGCCGTCCGAGCGTCCCGCTCCCAAGCAGGGCCAACCTTCGGGTGCCCGCCAGGGCAAGCCGATGGTGCAGAATTCCGCTCGGACGCAGCGTCCCGACAAGCGTCGTGAGTTCGACCCGACCGAGCGTCTCGGCACACCGCCGAAGGCTCCGTTCAAGGGCCTACGAGTGGTCGCGCTCGGCGGAATCGGCGAAATCGGTCGCAACATGACCGTCTTCGAGCATCAGGGCAAGATGCTGATCATCGACTGTGGCGTCCTGTTCCCCGAGGACCAGCAGCCGGGCGTCGACCTGATCCTGCCCGACTTCAGGCACATCGAGAACCGCATGGCCGATGTCGAGGCGGTGGTACTGACGCACGGTCACGAGGACCACATCGGCGCAGTCCCGTTTTTGCTTCGACTGCGTCCCGACCTGCCCGTCGTCGGATCGAAGTTCACCCTCGCGCTGGTCGCGGCCAAGTGCCGTGAACACCGGCTGCGGCCGAATCTCGTCGAGGTGATCGAGGGTCAACACACACAGCACGGGCCGTTCGACTGCGAGTACTTCGCCGTCAACCACTCCATTCCCGACGCCCTCGCGATCGCCATCAGAACCGACGCGGGACTGGTGCTGCACACCGGAGACATCAAGCTCGATCAGCTGCCGCTCGACGGTCGTCTGACAGACCTGGCCGGTTTCTCACGGCTCGGTGACGAGGGCGTGGACCTCTTCCTGGTCGACTCCACCAATGCCGAGGTGCCCGGATTCGTCACGCCGGAACGGGAGATCGGCGGAGTGCTCGACACCGTCATCGGCAAGGCGAAGCAGCGCGTCATCGTCGCGTCGTTCGCCAGTCACGTGCACCGCATCCAGCAGGTCATCGACGTGGCCGAGCGGTACAACCGTCGAGTGGCATTCGTCGGTCGTTCCATGGTGCGCAACATGCAGATCGCCCAGGATCTCGGTTATCTACGGGTGCCCGACGGCCTCGAGGTGAATGTCGATACCGCCGCGACGCTCCCGGACGACCGGTTGGTGCTCATCTCCACCGGTTCGCAGGGCGAGCCGTTGTCGGCGCTGTCCAGGATGGCTCGCGGCGAGCACCGTCAGATCAACGTCAAGGCCAACGATCTCGTGGTGCTGGCGTCGTCGCTGATCCCGGGCAACGAGAACTCCGTGTTCGCGGTGGTCAACGGCCTCGCCAAGCGTGGCGCGACCGTCGTGACGCAGCAGAACGCGAAAGTGCACGTCTCGGGTCACGCATCGGCAGGCGAATTGCTGTACCTCTACAACGCAGTGCGGCCGACCAACGCCATGCCGGTACACGGCGAGTGGCGTCACCTCCGGGCCAATGCGGCTCTGGCGAAGGCGACCGGCGTATCCGAGGACCGGATCGTCCTCGCCGAGGACGGCGTCGTTGTCGACATGGTCGACGGGCTCGCCGAGATCGTCGGGCAGGTCCCAGTCGGTCACGTCTACGTCGACGGCTTGTCGGTCGGCGATGTCGGAGATTCGACGCTGTCGGATCGTCTGGTGCTCGGCGAGGGCGGCTTCATCGCGATCAGCGTTGCCGTCGATTCGGCCACCGGCCGTGCAGTGACCGCACCCGAGGTGTCCGGTCGCGGATTCTCCGACGACCCGGCGGCCCTGAAAGAGGCCGGCCAGCTCGTGGAGGCCGAGCTGCAGCGGCTGGCCTCGGACGGCGTGTCCGACACCCACCGGATCGCTCAGGCCGTCCGCCGCGTCGTGGGCCGGTGGGTAGCGGACAAGTACCGGCGTAAGCCGATGATCGTTCCGACGATCATCGCGGTCAAGCCGCAACCGCAGTCCTAGAGTTCAGACGAGCAGTCGCCACAGGCCGATGAGGCCGAGGACGACGATGGCACCGCGCAGGGCCGCCGGCGACAGCCGGCGGCCGTAGCGTGCTCCCACAGCTCCGCCGATGAGGGAGCCGACCGCGATCAGACCGGCGGCTTGCCAGCTGATGTCGTCGAAGCGAAAAATCGTGAAAGCAACTGCTGCGACGATATTGACGACGAGTGAGAGCAAGTTCTTGGCAGCGTTCATGCGCTGCATGGATTCGGGGAGCAGCGCGCCCATCACTCCGATGAGCAGGATTCCCTGTGCTGCAGTGAAATAGCCCCCGTAGATGCCGACCAGCAGAGTTCCGACGGTAACCAGTGCCATGCGGCCGCGGCCGATGTGGCCGGCCGCCTTGCCGGCCGCTTCGGACCGACGTTTGGCCCAGGCCTGGATCTTCGGTTGTGCGACAACGAGAATCAACGCACCGATGAGCAACACCGGAACGACAGAGGCAAACACTTTTTCGGGCAGATGCAACAGCAGCCACGCGCCACCGAGTGCGCCGAAGAAAGAGGCGGGAAGCTGCCAACGCAGTCGGTGCCATTGTCCGCGAAGTTCCCGGCGATACCCCCAGGTACCCGAGACGCTTCCCGCCACCAGTCCGATGGCGTTGGACATCGTGGCGACCACCGGGGGATAGCCGAACGCAACCAGGGTGGGGAACGTGATCAACGTGCCCGAACCGACGACGGCGTTGATTGCACCGGCCCCGAGGCCGGCGAGCAGGATGACGAGAATTTCCGATACCGGCACTGTTGGGAGGTTACCCAGACGAAGGAGTAGGTCTCCCGGCAGGATGCCGCTCCTTCGGTGTAGCCGTAGCCTGGAGTACGTGAGCCTTGCCCAGGATGAACGTTCCCAGCTTGTTCGGACCCTTCTCGACGTCGGTCCCGATGCGCCGACACTGTGTGGTGAGTGGACTGCTGCCGATCTGGCCGCGCACCTCGTCGTTCGCGAACGGCGGCTCGATGCGTCGCCGGGTATCTTTCTCGGTCCGTTGTCCGGATACACGGAGCGGGTTCAGCGTTCCGTCGCGAATCGACCGTTCGCGTCGGTGGTCGAGGACGTTCGCACCGGGCCGCCGATGTGGTCGCCGTTCGCTCTGCTGGATCCACTGATCAACCTCGGTGAGATGTTCGTGCATCACGAGGATCTGCGCCGCGCGGTAGGGAACTGGACCCGACGGGTTCTGCCCAGCGCGGTCGAGTCCCGACTGTGGCCCCAGGTGCGGTTGATCGGACGAGCAGGGCACCGCTCGGCACCGGTCCCGGTGCATGTCCGCACCCCGGACGGCCGACAGGCCACCTTCAAGGGTGGCTCGGGCCCGGGTGTGACGGTGTTGGGGGAGCCCTCCGAACTCCTTCTCTATGCGTTCGGTCGGGACCAGGTAGAGGTCGTGTACGAAGGTTCTGCGAACGATGTCGCCGCCGTGAAGGCGCTCGACCTGAGTTTCTGACGCACATCCGTCGTTGTTACTGGTGTTGCGGATGGTTTCGACGGGGCTGTTGCGACTAGCCTGGGGGCATGGCAGGAAAGACCAGCACCTCCACCGCCAGGGCCGGATCCAGCGGATCCGGCTCCTCGCGCGCGTCCGGTACCTCTCGTAAGTCCGGTACCGGACGCACGGCTCGAACCGTCACGACACCGAAGAAGCCCACCGCGCCCCGCAACCCGGCGACCACGCGGGCAAGCGCATCGTCTCGCGGTAAGGCACCCGCGAGAGGTGCTGCGTCGCGGCGGCCCCCCACGAAAAAGAAGTCCCGCGGTGCGCTCGACGCGATCGGTCGTGGAATCGCGTCCACGTGGTCGATGGCGGCACGAGGTGTCGGTGCCACGACACGCACCGTCAGCAAGGCCGCGGACATCGAGCACGGTCACCGACGTGACGGAATCGCCCTCGGGCTCATCGCCGTCAGCGTCGTCGTCGCCGCAAGCGTCTGGTTCAGTGCCGGCGGCCCGGTCGGTGAGTGGATCGAGGTAGGGATCCGTGCCGTCATCGGCGACGCCGGCTACGTCGCACCCGTGCTGGGGGTCGCGATCGCCGTCGTGCTGATGCGTTCAGAGCCTCGCCCCGACGTGAGACCACGCCTGGTTCTGGGCTCGATACTGCTGGGCTTGCCCGTTCTCGGGCTGTGGCACATGGCGGCGGGGTCACCGACCGACGCCACCGGTCGGTCCGAGGGAGCGGGCTTCGTCGGCTACGTTGCGGGCGGACCCATCGCCGACGGCCTGACGGTGTGGCTCGCCGTACCGTTGCTGCTGCTCGCCGGCCTGTTCGGCGTGCTGCTGCTCACCGGCACCACGGTACGAGACGTACCGGACCGGATGCGGGCACTGTTCGGTACCGACAGTCGAGGCGACGAATACGACGAGTACGACCCGGCCGATTTCGGTTCGGAATTCGGCGACGAGGGCTACGGAGACTACGACTCGAACTTCGATGCCGACGGATACCCGGTGCACGGCACCACCGACCCGTACGACAACTATCCGACCGAGGAGTACATCCCGGTCGTCAAGCCATCACGCGCTCGCAAGACCCCGGCACCGGCACCGGAGGCCCCCACCGAGGTCATGACGCCTGCCGCGGCCGCGCCGGTCCCGGTGCCCGAGCCTGCCGCGCCCCCACGGCCGAAGCCCAAGCCGATCGTCAAGGCCGCCGAACCCAAGCCGGCTGCCGACGACGACAAGATCGTCGTCGATCGCGTCGTCGACGGCGACTACACGCTGCCGTCGTTGTCGCTGCTCATCGACGGCGATCCGCCCAAGACGCGCAGCCAGGCGAACGACGCGATGATCGAGGCCATCTCCGAGGTCCTCGAGCAGTTCAAGATCGACGCTGCGGTCACCGGATTCACCCGCGGACCGACGGTCACCCGCTACGAGGTGGAGCTCGGACCGGGCGTCAAGGTCGAGAAGATCACTGCGCTGGCTCGCAACATCGCCTACGCGGTCGCGACCGACAACGTGCGATTGCTCGCCCCGATCCCCGGCAAGTCCGCCGTCGGTATCGAGGTGCCGAACTCGGATCGCGAGATGGTCCGCCTGGCCGATGTGCTGACCGCCCCGTCGACCCGCAAGGATCACCACCCTCTGGTGATCGGCCTCGGCAAGGACATCGAAGGCGATTTCGTCAGTGCCAACCTGGCGAAGATGCCGCACCTGCTGGTGGCGGGATCCACCGGTTCGGGTAAATCGAGCTTCGTGAACTCGATGCTCGTGTCGCTGCTGGCACGGGCGACACCCGACGAGGTCCGGATGATTCTGATCGACCCGAAGATGGTCGAGTTGACGCCGTACGAGGGCATCCCGCACCTCATCACGCCGATCATCACGCAGCCGAAGAAGGCTGCCGCGGCCCTGGCCTGGCTGGTCGAGGAGATGGAGCAGCGCTACCAGGACATGCAGATCAACAAGGTCCGGCACATCGACGACTTCAACAAGAAGGTGCGGTCCGGCGAGATCACCGCACCGTTGGGCAGCGAACGCGTCTACCGGCCGTACCCCTACATCCTGGCCATCGTCGACGAGCTTGCCGACCTGATGATGACCGCTCCTCGCGACGTCGAGGAAGCGATCGTGCGCATCACCCAGAAGGCGCGCGCCGCAGGTATCCACCTGGTGCTCGCCACGCAGCGTCCGTCCGTCGACGTCGTCACCGGTCTGATCAAGACGAACGTGCCCTCACGTCTGGCATTCGCCACGTCGTCGTTGACCGACTCGCGAGTCATCCTCGATCAGCCCGGAGCCGAAAAATTGATCGGCATGGGCGACGCGCTGTTCCTGCCGATGGGTGCGGGCAAGCCGACGCGTCTGCAGGGTGCGTTCATCACGGACGAGGAAATCTCGGCCGTCGTCGACTTCGCCAAGAATCAGGCCGAGCCCGAGTACAACGACACCGTCACCGCCGCGAAGGTCTCGGACAAGAAGGACGTCGACCCCGACATCGGTGACGACCTCGACGTGCTGCTGCAAGCCGTCGAACTCGTCGTCACCAGCCAGTTCGGTTCCACGTCGATGCTGCAGCGCAAGCTACGCGTCGGATTCGCCAAGGCAGGACGTCTGATGGACCTCATGGAGAACCGCGGCGTCGTGGGTCCGAGCGAGGGCTCGAAAGCCCGCGAAGTACTTGTCAAGCCCGACGAACTCGACGGATTGCTGTGGTCCATCAAGGGCGGGGACCCGGACGAGCAGCCGGCGTCCGAGGAGTTCTGACGGGCTCTACACCTGCGTGAATGGACCATTGCAGCCGTCTGGGCGGTGCAATGGTCCATTCACGCAGAACGGGTGGGCGAGCAGACTCAGGCCGTGAACGCGCCCATCACCGGTGTCCATTCGTGGAAGTCTGCCGACTCGATGAGGTTCTCGACCGCGAAGGGATCCTGGGCGAACAGTGATTCCACGGATGCGGCGTCCGGGCCGTCCACGAGCAGCAGAGCGCCGCTGTCGTCGGCGAACGGGCCACTGGAGACGAGCGTCTTCTTCTCCAACAAGTCGGCCAGCCACGCCCGGTGTGCGGCGCGATGGGTGTCGCGGCCCTCGGTGGTCGTGGGGGAGTACGTGTAGGTGACGGCGATCAGGGGCATGGAGCTCACTTCCGGATTCGAGGGGTGTCCGGAGAATTCTGTCAGAGCGAAAGCAGCATGCGTGTGTTGCCCAATGTGTTCGGCTTGACGTAGCTCAGGTCGAGAAACTCTGCGACGCCGGTGTCGTAGGACCGGCACATCTCCGCGTACACCTCGGCAGTGACGGGCGTTCCCTCGATTTCGGAGAAGCCGTGCCGGGCGAAGAAATCCACTTCGAAGGTCAGCACGAACACCTTCTGCAGCGCGAGCTCGCGTGCCACCTCGATGAGTTTGGCGACGATCAGGTGGCCGGCTCCGTGCCCCTTGGCTGCGGGGTCGACTGCCACCGTGCGTACCTCACCCAGGTCCGCCCAGAGCACGTGCAGAGCTCCGCATCCGATGACTTCGCCTGCGCGCTCGGCAATCCAGAACTCCTGCACTGCCTCGTACAGCGTCACCAGGTTCTTCTCGAGCAGGATTCGGCCCGCGTAGATGTCGATCAGCCGCTTGATCTCGGGAATGTCGGAGGTTCGGGCTCGACGCACGACCAGGGTGGCGTCGCCGATGGACGTGCCGTCCACGGTGTCGGAATACTCGTCGGATTCGGGATCGGCAGTGTCGCGACTCGCCCGATTCGGCCCAGAAGTCATGTGGTGAACAGTAGTCACCGATGCAACCGATAAACTTTCCGTGTGTCGTTCAGCGAGCAGTGTCCCCGTCTCGACGGGTCGGTGCTGCCCGAACGCCCACACACCATCGAATGTCCGGTCCGCGGCCGAGAAGCGGCTTCGTGACCGGCCCGACAGCGCCGGGCCACGGTGTTCCATCCGGCGGTGCCTCGCCCAGTGCGGGGCTGCCGCACGGCAACGCTGCTCCGGGCGGATCGGACGCCGTCCCGCTGCTCAACATCGCCAACGTGCTGACCGTGCTGCGCATCGCTCTGGTTCCGGTCTTTCTTGCGGCACTGTTCGTCGGAGACGGTCACGACACCTCGTGGCGGTTGGCGGCGACGGCGATCTTCGCCGCAGCGGCCATCACCGACCGGATCGACGGCCAACTCGCCCGCAAGTACGGACTCGTCACCGATTTCGGGAAGATGGCCGACCCCATCGCCGACAAGGCGCTGATCGGCGCTGCCCTCGTCGGACTGTCGATGTTGGGCGATCTGTCCTGGTGGGTGACGGCGATCATCGGGGTACGCGAAATAGGCATCACTGCGGTCCGTTTCGCCGTCATTCGTCACGGAGTCATTCCGGCCGGTCGTGGCGGCAAGGTCAAGACACTGGTCCAGACATTCGCGATCGGCGTGTATCTGTGTCCGCTGCCCAGCGCAGTCGATCCAGTGGCGGTGGCGCTGATGGCTCTGGCGGTTCTGCTGACCGTGTACACCGGCCTGGACTACGTGGTTCAGGCGATTCGGTTGCGCCGGGGTGTGTCCTCGGTGTGAGTGCATTCGACGGGCGTCCACGAGGCGATGCGGGAAGTTACAGTTCTGACAGCCGTGTCGGAGCCCCTTCGGCGCGTGTCGGAGGCGACGGGCATATAGGGTCGGGAACCAATCGGGCCGGCTGGGACGTTGACCCTACGACGGCTCCGAACGAACGATACGAACGTGGTCGTCTCGACGGCACAGTCGTCGGCAACAGCACCAACGAGGAGGAGCGAGATGGCGCTGCTATTGCGTGAAGCACTCGGCGACAGTTTGCGGCGTACTCGCGTCGCACAGAGCCGCACCCTGCGTGAAGTCTCGAACACCGCGCGTGTGAGCCTCGGCTACCTCTCCGAGGTGGAGCGTGGTCGCAAGGAAGCGTCGAGCGAACTGCTCGCAGCGATCTGCGATGCTCTCGCCGTTCCTCTCTCCGACGTGATGAGCGACGTGAGTATCACGCTGTCGGATGCATCCACCGCTGCTGTCCGTGCCGAGGAATCGGCTGTGGCCACCCGCATCGACGGAGATACACGAGTCGTGATTCCGGCACCTGCTGCCAGAGCTCTCGCCGCCGCCTAAGATCGAACGAGTAGCCGAAGTCGGCTGCCGGCCCCACCGAATCACCCGAACATCACTGCACTGACAGGTTCATTTCGGTCACTGCGACAGCAGCCGACCCGTACGCGGCCACCGCGGCGCAACAGATGGAGGCAGGACCACCCCATGGCTAATCCTTTCGTCAAGGCCTGGAAATACATGATGGCGCTCTTCAATTCCAAGATCGACGAGAAGGCCGACCCCAAGGTCCAGATTCAGCAGGCGATCGAAGACGCGCAGCGGCAGCACCAGGCGCTGTCGCAGCAGGCGGCGTCCGTCATCGGCAATCAGCGTCAGCTCGAGATGAAGCTCAGCAGGCAGCTGGACGAGGTCGAGAAGCTCAACGCCAACGCTCGTCAGGCCGTGACGCTGGCCGATCAGGCCGCCACAGCAGGTGACGTCGAGAAGGCCACGCAGTACACCAACGCGGCCGAGGCGTTCGCGGCTCAGCTCGTGACCGCCGAGCAGAGCGTCGAGGACCTCAAGGTTCTGCACGACCAGTCCCTGCAGGCTGCCACACAGGCCAAGAAAGCCGTCGAGCAGAACGCGATGGCCCTGCAGTCGAAGGTCGCCGAGCGCACCAAACTGCTCAGCCAGCTCGAGCAGGCGAAGATGCAGGAGAAGGTCAGCGAATCGCTGCGCTCGATGGACAGCACGTTGTCGGCACCGGGAAATACCCCGAGTCTCGATGCGGTGCGCGACAAGATCGAGCGTCGTTACGCAGACGCGCTCGGTTCCGCCGAACTCGCTCAGAACTCCGTGTCCGGACGCATGCTCGAGGTTCAGCAGGCATCTGTGCAGATGGCCGGTCACAGCCGGCTCGAGCAGATCCGTGCCTCCATGGCCGGTGACTCCCTGCCCACGGGTAATTCCGCCGCCAAGCCGTCGATCGCCAAGGCCCCGGACGCAACGCCCGAGCCGCCGGCACAGGCGTGATCGACCGAACGCGAAGTTCGTTCGAGTAGACAGTAGTTCCGACACATGAGCAACAAGAATCACGAACCCGGCCGGTCGCGTAAGCGGCCGGCCGTTTCGCTGGACAGGGAGACGGTGACAGCCGCCGTTGCCGAATCCGGAGCGGTGGTCCGGTCTCTGGCCGAGACAGCGCGGGCCGCAGGAACCTCACTGCTCGATGCCGCCGGCCGTCGTAAGGACCCACGTGCCAAGCACCTGAAGAAGATTCGACGGGCTCGCCGGCGAAGTATCAGGTTCGGGGCCGCGTCGACGACCACTGCGGTGAGTACTGCGGGGATCGCAGCCTTGTCGGCTCCGGAATGGACTCTGTTCGTCGGTGGTGGTTCTGCCGCGCTCTTGGCCGTTCCTGCTGTGTACGCCTTCGGTCGTTTGCGGCGACTGCGAGGTCAACCGGTTCCGGTGGGACTGCCCGGCAGGCGTTCGTTACCGCAGCGTGGATCTGCCGCCTTCGAGCCGATGTCACGATTGGCGGGCGCAGAGCAGAGTCTGTTCGAGCTGCTCGGAATTCTGGCGCGATCGGGCACCATCGCCCCCGAGGACGTCGAAGAGATGATCGGCGTTGCCTCGGATGCGGTGAGGGGCTTGGAAGGTGTTGCCGTCGATATTGCGGCCCTCGAACGTGCGGGAGCGGCAAGCGCATCGACACGCACGCATCTACGGCCCGGAATCGAGGCTGCAGCAAGCGATCTCGCTGCCGGAGTGGACCAGTACGAGGATCTCGTCGCCGCTGCAGCCCGGATGACCGGACCGGCCGGGTCCACGTCGAAGAACGTGGTGGAATCTCATCGCCGAGAATTGTTGTCCGCCACCGATCGACTGCAAGGGTGGGCCGACGCGCTCACCGAACTCGACGAAATCCGGTCACGACACCGGTGAGAAGATCAGGGTTCACCCCGATGTGTTCGCCGTGATCGGCTGCCAGTATCGACATAACGCGATACGACCCGGTGCGCGTCACACGGTAGGAGCCGTTCATGTTCTGGAAGATTCTCGGATTCATCGTTCTCGTCTGGATCGCACTTGCCTTGCTGGGCAGCATCATCAAGGGCTTGTTCTGGTTGGTCGTGGCCGGGGCCATCGTCTTCGGGCTGGTGTGGCTGTACAAGGCCATCTCCTCCGGTCACGACCGTTCGTCGCTGAAATACTGACTGCCGACCGCGTTACGTGCGCAGTGGGGAATCCGCTCCGACGAACACTCGCAACGCACGCGGCACGCATTCGATTGTGACGGGTAATTCTGCGATGCGTTCGCCGTCTGCGTACGCCACCATGTCGTCGCAGCGCACGGTCACGTTCCGGGCGCTGTAGACCTCGACCTCCGGAAGGTCGACGTGGGCACCCCGATACAACGTCGGCGACAGCGCAAGCAGTCGCGTTCGACTCACATCCCGGACGACAGTGATGGCGAACAGCCCGTCGTCCACTCGTGCGGTCGGGCAGATGGCCATGCCGCCGCCGTAGCTGCTGCCATTTCCGACGGCGACGAGAACGGCATCCAGGTGCAGCTCGGCGTCATCCAATTCTATTGTGTACGAAAGTGTTCGGAGAGCAGCCAACTGCAATATCATGGCCGCGTTGTACCGCAGCGGGCCGGCAAGCCACTGCAGGCGGCCGGCGCGCTCGGTGACCAGTGAATCGAAGCCGCTCGACAGGACCGTACCGAACCAGCGCGTCCCGACCCTACCGAGATCTATCGACGTCACGACTCCGTCGACCACGAGATCCGCTGCGCGGGTGGGATCGTCGAGGGGGACCCCGAGCGTCCGGGCCAAATCGTTGCCTGTGCCCGCAGGAATCAGTCCGAGCGGAGTGTCGGTTCCCGCGATCACCTGTAACGCGAGATTGACGACCCCGTCGCCGCCCACGGCAACGACGGCATCCGTCCCGCACCCGACGGCTCGCTTCAACAACTCCAGCGCATCACCCGCCGTTCGGCCCTCGACGGTCGAGACGTCGAGTTCACGCTCGCGCAGACGCGTCACGGCGCGCCGTGCTGCGTGGACTGCTCGACCACCGCCGGCCGTGGGATTGGTCAGAACGGTCACCGATCGCGTCATGCAAGCTCGAATTCGTCGGTCACTCGATCAGCTTGCCAGGGTCGAGGTTTCCTGCGCAGGTCGGCGGCGTGATCGGCACCCGACAATGGCACCGAAGAATACGGACGGACGGGCCGACGGTCACTGTGCAACACGGTGTCGCTGTTACTGTGAGGTATAGTAACGACACGAAATGTTTCCGAGTGAAGTACCTACTTCCGACCGTTGTGCGAAGGGTGATCTGTGATCGAGCAGCAGGTGTCGACTCCCGCCTCGGTCGAGTCCTCCCTGGAGGCAGCACCCGAGAAGTCGGTGGAGGACACCGTTCTCGACGCCGCACGCTCGTGCATCCTCGAACGAGGAGTCAAGCGCACGACCCTCGCCGAGATCGCACGACGCGCCAAAGTCAGCAGGCCCACGGTGTATCGGCGGTGGGCCGATACCCGAGCAGTGGTGTCGAGCCTGCTCACCCGTGAGATCGCTGCCCTGATTCCCGACTTCGACGCCACCGCGTCCGGACGCGAGCAGATCGTCGTTGCTGTGGTTCAGGCGGGAGATCGAATAAGGCAGCATCCGCTGTTCGTCAAGATTCTGCGGTCGGACTCGGACGTGCTCGCGACCTACATTCTGCACCGCCTCGGTACCAGCCAATCGTTGATCATCGATGCGGTGGCGCGTCTTGTCGAAGCGGGACAACGTGATTCGTCGATCCGCGACGGGGATCCGAATACCCTGGCGACGCTCGTCCTGCTCATGGTCCAGTCCGCCGTCCAGTCCGCCGAGATGGTGTCCGAACGGGTTCCGGGTGGCGAGGTGGTACGCCAGATGGCGGACGCCGTCGACGCCTACCTTCGTCCCGACAAAGCCTGACCGTCGGTGCCGCTGCCCGGCACCATCGGTGATCGTCCAGCGCGGCGATGTGGCACGCTGAGCGCGTGCGAGTAGCAGTGGTGGCCGGCCCGGACCCAGGACATGCGTTTCCCGCTATCGCCTTGTCGCTGTTGTTCGAGCGGGCGGGTGACGATCCGGTCCTGTTCACCGGAAGCCGGTGGGTCGGCGACGCCAGAGCGGCCGGTCTTCGCACGCTCCCACTGGGTGGCCTGCTACCGCGACCGGAGGACGACGATCTCGATGCCGGGCAGCGCATTCATTCGCGCGCAGCCTTTGTCGCGACAGAACTGTTGCCGGACCTCGATCGCGAGAACGTCGATCTGGTGGTCTCCGATATTCTCACGGCCGGAGGCGGAATGGCTGCCGAGCGATTGGGAATTCCCTGGGTCGAGCTCTCGCCCCACCCGCTGTATTCGCCATCGAAGGGGTTGCCGCCCATCGGAAGTGGGCTCGCGCCCGGACGCGGTGTTCGGGGTCGTCTTCGCGATACGGTGATGCGCGCGTTGACGGCGCGCTCTATCGCCCGCGGGCAGCAACAGCGCGCCGACGCCCGAGTGAGCATCGGACTCCCCGCACGCGATCCCGGGCCGGCTGCTCGGCTCATCGCCACCATTCCCGCACTCGAAGTGCCGCGGCCCGACTGGCCGAGGGATGCCCATGTGGTAGGGCCACTGCTGTGGGAGCCCACCGACGAATTGCTCGACGTCCCCGCCGGCGATACGCCGCTGGTGATGGTGGCCCCGTCGACGGCGTTCACCGGGGCCGAGGGAATGTTGGAGATGGCTCTGAAGGGATTGGACGGCACAGGCGTCCGGGTAGTGGCCTCGGTGCTCGACGGGGGCCCCGACGACGTGCCGGAATGGGCGAATGCCGGACTCGGTCGCCAGGACGAATTGCTGCGCCGCGCCGATGTCGTGGTGTGCGGAGGTGGTCACGGCATGTTGGCCAAGGCGCTCATCCACGGAGTTCCAGTGGTCACCGTGCCGGGCGGCGGCGATCAGTGGGAGCTGGCGAACCGGGCCGTTCGGCAGGGGAGTGCCGTACTGGTGCGCCCCGCCACCGCGGGTGCAATTGCCGACGCCGTGTCCGCCGTGCTGTCCGACCCTCGTCATGCGGCGGCAGCGACCTCGGCGGCTGCAGGCGCGCATCACGTCGAGGATCCTGTCTCGGTCTGCCGCGAGGTGCTCGCCGGTAGCGACGCCGAGGGCGGGCGTTAGGCTGATCGATGTGCGTCTGACCGAATTTCGTGAACTGCTCACCGAGGAGTTCGGCTCCGTTCGAGGCAATTCCCTGCTCGCCGATCATGTGCTGTCCGGTATCGGACGGACGGGCGCGCAGGCCATCGAAGACGGTGTCGACCCGCGGGAAGTATGGCGGTCGATCTGTTACGAGTTCGATGTGCCCAAGGAACGTTGGTAGCTCCACCGCATCGGCTCGAGTCGCTCGGCGTGTCGAAAGCCGTGGTAGTTGACTCGAACACGTGTTCGCCTATGCTGATGTCAACGGTTGCTGGCCGGTCTCGAAGAACTTCTTGTCGGTACCCCGTTCTAGCGTTACCGCCAACAAGCTGATCGACAGACACAGCTGAACGAAACGACACAGGGAGCTCACGATGGCTGCATACGACCGCGACAAAGCGCTTGATCTCGCACTCGCGCAGATCGACAAGAATTTCGGTAAGGGCTCGGTGATGCGCCTCGGCGACGAGGTCCGTCAGCCCATCGCCGTCATCCCCACGGGATCGATCGCGCTCGACGTGGCACTCGGCATCGGAGGTCTGCCCCGCGGCCGAGTCATCGAGGTCTACGGTCCTGAGTCCTCGGGTAAGACCACCGTCGCATTGCACGCGGTGGCCAGCGCTCAGCGTGCCGGCGGAATCGCCGCGTTCATCGATGCCGAGCACGCGCTCGATCCCGACTACGCGAAGAAGCTCGGTGTCGACACCGACGCACTGTTGGTCTCGCAGCCCGACACCGGTGAGCAGGCCCTGGAAATCGCCGACATGTTGATTCGCTCCGGTGCCCTCGACATCCTCGTCGTCGACTCGGTGGCCGCACTGGTACCGCGCGCCGAGATCGAAGGCGAGATGGGTGACAGTCACGTGGGTCTGCAGGCCCGTCTGATGAGCCAGGCGCTGCGCAAGATCACCGGTGCCATGAGCAACTCCGGTACCACCGTGATCTTCATCAACCAGTTGCGCGAAAAGATCGGCGTCATGTTCGGTTCCCCCGAAACCACCACCGGTGGTAAGGCATTGAAGTTCTATGCCTCGGTACGTCTGGACATCCGTCGGATCGAGACGCTGAAGGACGGAACCGAGGCCATCGGTAACCGCACCCGTGTCAAGGTCGTCAAGAACAAGGTCGCGCCGCCTTTCAAGCAGGCCGAATTCGACATCATCTACGGCAAGGGCATCAGCCGTGAAGGCTCGTTGATCGACATGGGTGTCGAGCACGGGTTCATCCGCAAGTCGGGCTCGTGGTTCACCTACGAAGGCGATCAGCTCGGACAGGGCAAGGAGAACGCCCGTAAGTTCATGCTCGAGAATCCCGATGTGCGTGACGAAATCGAGAAGAAGATCATGGAGAAGCTGCAGATCGGTGCGGACGTCACCGCAGAGGAGCCCGCAGCTGCTCCGGTCGACTTCTAACCTGGGTTCGCTGTGCAGCAGCGAGACAACGGCGGCGGCACCGAAGCGCAGGCGAAAGACGTCTGCCTTCGGCTGCTGACCGACCGGGCCCGCAGCAGACACGAACTCGAAGCCAGCTTGGCCAAGAAGGGTTTCACCGACGAGGTCTCCACCGCAGTGCTCGACCGACTCGAGAAGGCGAAACTCGTCGACGACGAGTCGTTTGCGGAGCAGTGGGTTCAATCTCGGCACAAGTACTCCGGCAAGGGCAAACGCGCTCTGAGCATGGAGCTGCGGAACAAAGGCGTCAGCAACGAGTTGGCCGTGAACGCCCTGGATCTGATCGATGCCGAAGACGAGCGTCAGCGTGCTGCGGAGTTGGTGCGCAAACGATTCCGAACGCTGCATCTGCCGGATCCGAACGGGCCCGACGCACGAGTCGAACGCGACAAAGTGGTGCGCAAGTTGGTCGGGATGCTGGCCCGCCGCGGCTACTCGCAGGGAATGGCATTCGCCGTGGTCAAGGAACAACTCGATCGCGTGGGAGCAGACACCGAAGACTTCGACGGCCCAGACTCGATGTGATCGTCCACATCGAGTCCAGGAAGTCGAGAAACAGTATGGCCCGCAACACCATCGGTGTTGCGGGCCATACTGCTGTGCAGCCGAACGGTGCGGAGCTCAGGCCGCTTGACCGCCGTCGAGCGCAGGCACGACAGCGGCGGTGCCGCCCTTACGCTTTCGCGATCGCAGACGCCGCTCGACCACGGTCGCCAGTTTCGTCAACGCCGAGTTGATGATGATCATGATGACGGCGACGATGATCAGCGACGGGAGGTAGTTGCTGTAGAATGCGCCCACCTGCTGACCGGAACGGACGACTTCGACGTACCCGATGATGTATCCCAACGCCGAGTCCTTCAGTGCCACCACCATCTGCGAGATGATGGCGGGCAGCATCGCGGTCACGGCCTGGGGGAGCAGTACCAGGGTCATGACCTGGCTCTTGCGCATACCCAGTGCCGAGGCTGCTTCGCGCTGACCCTTCGGCAGTGAATTGACTCCGGCACGTACGATCTCGGCGATCACCGATCCGTTGTACAGAGTCAGGCCGGTGACCACCGCGGCCAAGGCCAGGTACTTGACCTTGAAGACCTCGTAATCGGCGTACACCGCGTACAGGAAGATCATCAGGATCAGCACGGGGACCGCACGGAACAATTCGACGATCGCACCGCTGACGATCCGTACAGCGCGGTGATCCGAGAGGCGGCCGATGCCGAGGACGGCACCGAGAACCAGTGCGAACACGATCGACAATGCCGCCGCGACCAGAGTTCCCTGAATACCGGGCAGCAGATACGTCGTCCACGTTGTCGATTCGAGGAACGGATCCCACTTCTCGGCGGTGAGCTGCCCCTTCGAGTCGAGGGCACGGTAGATCAAAAATGCGATTCCGAGCGAGATCACCGCGACGACGACAGTCAGAATGCGGTATCGCAGTACCGCTTTCGGTCCGGGAACGTCGTACAGAACTGCTACTGCATCACTCATCATGACACCGCCAATCGCTTGCTGATGTAGCCGAACAGCAACCCGGTCGGGAGCGTCAAGATCATGAAGCCGAGCGCGAAGATTCCGCCGACGACGAAGATCGCGGCCTCGTTCTCGATCATGTTCTTCATCAGGAACGACGCCTCGGCGACGCCGATGACCGATGCGATGGTCGTGTTCTTCGTCAATGCGATCACGACGCTTCCCAGCGGGCCGACCACCGCGCGGAACGCCTGAGGAAGAACGACGATCGAGATGTTCTGGGTGAACGTCATTCCCAACGAGCGGCCAGCTTCGGCCTGCCCGACCGGGACGGTGTTGATGCCCGATCGCAGTGACTCGGCCACGAACGACGCGGTGTAGATGCTCAGCCCGAGGATTGCCAATCGAAAGTTGTTGTCGTCGAGTGAGGTCGGTGAGGACTCCGACGCCAGAGAAACGCCCATTGTCTGATACAGCCCGAACGAGGTGAACAGAATGATCAGGGTCAAGGGGGTGTTACGAAAGATGGTGACGTACGTCGCCGCAATTCCGCGCGCAATCGGGATGGGTGACACGCGCATCGCGGCGATGATCGTTCCGATGACCAACGCACCGACGAGGGAAGCCAACGTCAGGTAGATGGTCGAGAGGAACGCGTCGATCAGTTGATCGCCGTACTTGCTCAATAGGTTCACGGTGCTTGTTGATCCTCACGGCTCGGCGAGATCGAGCCGTCGTGTCCCGCCCGCGACGAGCGGGACACGACGGCGTGGTCGATCAGTAGCAGTCGATCAGTAGCGGTCGACGGTGGGCGGGCTCGGCAGCGGGTAGCCCGACGCGCCGACGGTGTCGTTGAACGCCTGCTCCCAGGCACCGCTGGTCACCATCTCTTCGATGGCGTCGTTGATCTTGTTGCGTCCGTCGGTGTCGTCCTTGTTCAGGCCGATGCCGTAGTTCTCCGTGGTGAAGGGCTCACCGACCACCTTGAACTGACCGGGGGACTGAGCGGCGTAACCGGCAAGGATGATGTCGTCGGTGGTGACGGCGTCCACGGTGCCGTTGCGCAGTGCTTCGACGCAGGCGGAGTAGGTGTCGAACGGCTGAAGCTGGACTCCCGGGTACTCGTCGGCGATGTTCTGTGCCGGGGTGGAACCGGTGACCGAGCACAGCTTCTTGCCCTCGAGTGAATCGGGACCGGTGATGTCGGTGTTGTCCTGCTTCACCAGGAGCGACTGACCTGCCACGAAGTACGGTCCGGCGAAGCCGACCTTCTCCTTGCGGGTGTCGGTGATGGAGTAGGTGGCGACGATGTAGTCGACCTCACCGTTCTGGATCAGCGTCTCGCGCTGCGCGGACGGGGATTCCTTGAATTCGATGTTCGCCTCGTCGACACCGAGCTTGCCTGCGACGTACTTGGCCACCTCGACGTCGAAGCCGCTGAACGAGCCGTCCGGATTGCGGAGGCCGAGGCCCGGCTGATCGAACTTGATGCCGACGATGAGGCTGCCGTTCTCGGCGCTGCTCGAGATGGTGCGCGCTTCTTCGCCGCCGCCACAGGCGGTGGCGACGATGGACAGAGCGGCGATGGCGACACCGAGGCGAAGCGGTCGGGTGATTCTCACAGTGAATGTCCTTCGGATAGGTCGTACGTACGGGGACGAGCGGTGAATCTGATCAGTGACCGAGGATCTTGCCGAGGAAGTCCTTGGCGCGTTCGGACTTCGGGGACTTGAAGAAGGTTTCGGGATCGGTGTCCTCGACGACGGCACCGTCGGCCATGAAGATGACTCGGTCGCCTGCCTTGCGGGCGAAGCCCATCTCGTGGGTGACGACGAGCATTGTCATGCCCTCCTTGGCCAGCGAGGTCATGACGTCGAGTACCTCGTTGACCATCTCCGGATCCAGGGCCGAGGTGGGCTCGTCGAAGAGCATCACTTTGGGGTTCATGGCGAGTGAGCGGGCGATGGCCACGCGCTGTTGCTGACCACCCGACAGCTGAGCCGGGTACTTGTCTGCCTGGTTGGCGATGCCGACGCGTTCGAGCAGAGCCAGTGCGCTCTTCTCGGCCTCGTCCTTCTTGAGCTTTCTCACCTTCATCGGTGCCAGCATGACGTTCTGCAGAATGGTCTTGTGTGCGAAGAGGTTGAACGACTGGAACACCATGCCGACATCCGCACGCAGTGCAGCGAGGGCCTTGCCCTCGGCGGGGAGTAGATCCCCGTCGACCTCGATGGCACCGGAATCGATCGGCTCCAACCGGTTGATCGTCCGGCACAGCGTCGACTTGCCGGATCCGGACGGACCCACGACGATGACGACCTGGCCGGCCGGCACTTCGAGATTGATGTCCTTGAGTACGTGCAGATCACCGAAGTGCTTGTCGACGGATTTGAGCGAGATCATCGAAGGGGCGCCCGGCGGTGGTGTCGCTGCCGGGGCGTCGGTGGCGTGCGTCATAGGTGGAAACCCTATGCGTAGTTTCCTCGCCGACCGGCGTTTTCGCCCGCAGTCTTCGATTATGTAATGGAAACTTTACTGTCGGCACGCATAGCGCCTGCACAGTCCGCGGAGGGCCCCGTGACCCCGGCGTGTCCGCCCGTGCGATGGACGTACCCTGAAGAGGTGCAAACGAGTGTTTTTTCGACCGTGGACGTGACCGATCGCGGGAGCGTCGACCCCGAGACGGCCAGTGCCCCATCGGCGGCAGGCGCCCGCAGCTACGAGGTGCGCACACACGGCTGCCAGATGAACGTTCATGATTCCGAACGCCTGTCCGGGCTGCTCGAAGAGGCCGGTTACGTGCCCGCCGACGCCGGTACCGACGCAGATCTCGTCGTGTTCAACACGTGCGCTGTACGCGAGAACGCGGACAACAAGCTGTACGGAAACCTCGGCATGCTCCGGCCCGCGAAGACGCGGAACCCCAACATGCAGATTGCCGTCGGCGGTTGCCTGGCTCAGAAGGACCGCAACACCGTCGTGGACAAGGCTCCGTGGGTGGACGTGGTCTTCGGTACGCACAACATCGGGTCGCTGCCGGTACTGCTCGAGCGCGCCCGGCACAACGAGCAGGCTCAGGTCGAGATACTCGAGTCTCTCGACGCCTTCCCGTCCACCCTGCCGGCCAAGCGGGAGTCCGCGTACGCCGGCTGGGTATCGATTTCGGTGGGCTGCAACAACACCTGCACGTTCTGCATCGTTCCGGCGCTGCGCGGCAAGGAGATCGACCGCAGGCCGGGCGACATCCTTGCCGAGGTACAGGCTTTGGTGGACCAGGGCGTGCTCGAGGTGACGCTGCTGGGGCAGAACGTCAACGCCTACGGTGCCTCGTTCGCCGACCCCGATCTGCCTCGCGACCGCGGGGCGTTCGCCGCGCTGCTGACCGCGTGCGGATCCATCGAAGGACTCGAGCGAGTGCGGTTCACGTCTCCGCATCCGGCCGAGTTCACCGACGACGTCATCGAGGCGATGGCATCGACCCCGAACATCTGTCCCACGCTGCACATGCCGCTGCAGTCCGGCTCGGACCGAATCCTCAAGGCGATGCGCAGGTCCTATCGACAGACGAAGTTCATGGGCATCATCGACAAGGTTCGCGCGGCCATGCCGCACGCGGCCATCACCACCGACATCATCGTCGGTTTCCCCGGCGAGACCGAAGAAGATTTCGAGCAGACCCTCGAGGTGGTGCGGCGTGCGAAGTTCGCCAACGCGTACACCTTCCAGTACTCCAAGCGCCCGGGCACCCCGGCGGCCGACATGCCCGATCAGGTACCGAAAGAGGTTGTACAGGAACGGTATCTGCGGTTGATCGCGTTGCAGGAAGAGATCGTCCTGGCCGCGAATCAGGCCCTGATCGGCACCGAGGTCGAATTGCTCGTCGCCACCGGTGAGGGGCGCAAGAACAACGCAACTCATCGGATGAGCGGACGCGCCAGGGACGGCCGACTGGTGCACTTCGCCGTCGACGCCGAGCGGGCGGGCGACATTCGCCCGGGCGACGTCGTCACGACGACCCTGACCGCCGCGGCCCCGTACCACCTGATCGCCGACGCCGGAGTGCTGACGCACCGACGGACCGCGGCAGGCGACGCCCACGAACGCGGCATCATGCCGAAGACGGCCCCGATCGGGGTCGGTCTCGGACTTCCCTCGATCGGTGCCCCGGCACCGCTTCCGGTTCAGACAGGATGCACCGTATGACAGACACAGATGGACCCGATCGCGTCGTACCTTCGCGAACCGCCGAGGAACTCGGACGAACCGAGCGGGCGGTGATGACCGAGCTGGATCCGGGAGCGCGTGCCATGGTCGTGGCCGGGCTGGTGCTGGTCCTGTTGGTCACGTTCGCGTTGCCGCACACCGGATCGGCCACCGGCTTCGACGTGCTGACGGGCAGCGACGCAGCAGCCGCGGAATCGATTGCCCTGCCGTCGCGCGTTTTCGTCGTGCTGGTGCTGACGTTCGGTGTGGTGATGTCGGTGCTGGCGCTGGTCACCCGCGTCTGGGCGCTGGCCTGGGCCGCCCTCGCCGGGTGTGCGGTGTCGTCTGTGTACGGGATGCTCTCGATCTGGACGCGGCAGACCGTGCCGGACAACCTGCAGGGCGGCGGACCGGGCATCGGTCTCGTCATTGCGTGGATCGCGGTGATGGTGCTGACGTTCCATTGGCTCAAAGCCGTATGGAACAAGACCAACTCTCAGCTCGCCGCTCAGGAACAGCGCCGTATCGCGGCAGCGTCGGGCGAGCAAAAGCTACGCCTGTGGGACGGCCACTCGAACCCCTGAGTTCGTGTGGCCGCCCGCACTGCAGGTCACAACTCGTCGACGGCACTTTCCGCGGCATCGGCCCATTCACGCCACTGCTGGGCCTGCGCACGCGCCCGTTCGGCGTCCTTGGTGTTGCCTGCCGCCGTCGCCTTGGCCGCTTGATCCTCGAACTGGGCCACTCGCTCACGGAACTGAGCCGCGCGGGCAACCGCCTCGGGGTCGGACCGACGCCACTGAGACTCCACGGCGTCGTGGACGGTCTTCTCGATCGCGCGGAGCTTGCCTTCGAGTTCCTGCATCTTCTCGCGCGGAACCTTGCCGATGGCGTCCCACTTGTCCTGCAGATCACGCAGCGCCGCACGAGCAGCGTCGAGGTCCTTGCTCGGATCGATATGTGTCTTCGCCAACAACGCTTCCTTGGCCTCGGCGTTGGCCTCGAATTCCGCGTCGCGCTCCGACGCCGCGGCGTTGCGTGCCGCGAAGAACACGTCCTGGGCGGCCTTGAAGTTCTTCCACAATGCGTCGTCGGCGTCCCGCGGAGCTCGGCCCGACGCTTTCCACTCCACCAACAGGTCTCGGAATGCGGCTGCAGTGGGACCCCAATCGGTGGACGAGGACAACGCTTTTGCGCGCTCGACCAGCTCTTCCTTGCGGGTCTTGGCTGCTCCTCGCTCCCGATCGAGATCGGCGAAATGCGCACCACGACGCCGGTTGAAGTTCTCCCTGGCCTTCGAGTACCGCTTCCACAGCGCATCGTCGATCTTTCGATCCACCCCGCGGATCGTCTTCCATTCGTCCAGAATTTCGCGCAGCCGATCCCCGGCATGCTTCCACTGCGTCGATTCACTGCCGATCTGCTCGGCCTCGGCGGCGAGGGCTTCCTTACGGGCAGTGTGCTCGGCGCGTTCGAGCTCCTTCTCCTGCTTGGCGACCGCCGCTGCTGCGTCGGAGTGCTCGACGACGGCGTGGAGTCGGCGAGCCAGCAGATCGAGGTCGCCGATCACCGCAGCCGTCGGAAGGCTCTCCAGCAGCGCCGAGGCCGCAGCCTTGGTTTTCTTGGCATCACCGGTACCCGACGTCAGTCGGGCTTCGAGCAGTCCGACCTCGGTGGCCAGATCGTCGTAGCGCCGCCCGAAATGCGCGAGGCCTTCCGCTGCGTCGCCCGCTTGCCAGGAGCCGACCTGACGCTCGCCGTCCGAGGTGCTCACCCACGCGGTGCCGTCGTCGTCGACCCGGCCGTACTTGCTCGGATCGCTCGCCGGCGCGACCACGGTGGGCACATGCGCGGCCGTCGGGTGTGGCTTGGCTGCCGAGGAGCCACCGGGGCGGGGTGCGCCGGGACGAGGAGAAGCAGAACTCGGTCCGCCGGGCTTCGGTCCGCTGCCGGGCTTGGGGCCGCCACCTGGCTTGGGTCCTCCGGTCGGAGGTGTACCGGTCGCGTCACCGCCGGAGTGATCGGCGGGTGCAACCGACGACGGGGCGTCGGGGGTGGTGGGGGTACCGGCGTTCGGGTCGGTCATTGTTCCTCATCTCTGCCGCGCGTCACGGCTGCCTACGATCGCGATCTGGACACCATTGAACTCGGTGACGACCGATCGGACCATTGAAACAGCTCAGACGGTTCGAGGTGGACTCGTCCGGCCAAGTCGCGTCACCGACTAGCGTGATACGTGTGTTCTGTGCCGCGGCCCTGGTGCCCTCTCCGCCGTTACTGGTCCCCGAACTGATGGGCCGGGCAGCCGCCGAGGCAACCGAGCTTCGGGCCGCTGCTGTGTCTGCCGTCGAGCAGCTGTCCTCGGTGGCCGACCGGTGGCTGGCGGTCGGCGTCGACGACGGCGAGGGGCGTTACGACGAGACGACGGTAGGCACCATGCGTGGGTACGGCGTCGATGTGGAGGTGCGGCTGTCAGGTTCGCCGGCACGGTCCGGGCCGGACCCCGAGTTGCCGCCGGCGGTTCTCCTCGCCGGCTGGCTGCGCGGTGCGGCGGCGGCCGACAGGGCAATCGAGGTCCGCACGGTACCCGCGGACGCGAGCGCACGATGGTGCTCGCACGCTGGGATGCAACTGCGCCGCGAACTCGACGCGTTGGACGACAGGTGGGGAGTGTTGGTGCTGGCAGACGGCGCGAACACCCTCACCCCGAAGGCACCGGGGGCGTTCGATTCGCGCGCCGCGGACGTGCAGCGTCGCATCGACGATGCTCTTGCCACCGCCGACGTCGACGCCCTCGCGGAGCTCGACGAGGGCCTCTGCGCAGCGATCGGCGTGCGGGGCCGACCGGCCGTGCAGATGCTCGCCGCACTCGTGGGAACCGACGCCGTCTCGACGACCGAGCTGTATCGGGGCGCACCGTTCGGTGTCGGATACTTCGTCGGAGTCTGGTCCCGTGGCTGACGAAACCGGGGCGACCGCCGAGGATTCGGCCACGACACCGGTGGCAGTGATCGGACCGACCGCTGCGGGCAAATCGGACCTGGCGCTGGACCTGGCCGAGGAGCTGGGCGGGGAGATCGTCAACATCGACGCGATGCAGCAATACCGGGGGATGGACATCGGTACCGCGAAAGTGACCGTGCCGGAGCGCCGCGGCATCGTGCACCATCAGCTCGATGTGCTCGAGGTCACCGATATCGCGACGGTGGCGCGTTACCAATCGGCTGCCGTCGCCGACGTCGAGAACATTCGATCCCGTGGCCGTCGGCCGATCATCGTGGGCGGTTCGATGATGTACGTCCAATCACTGCTCGACGAATGGGCCTTTCCCGCCACGGACCCGGTCGTCCGGGCCAAGTGGGAGGCGGTGCTCGAACGCGACGGAGTCGACGCGATCCACCGCGCTCTGACGGAGGTCGATCCGGACGCTGCCGCGTCGATCCTGCCCACGGACGGACGGCGGATGGTGCGGGCCTTGGAAGTGGTCGAATTGACCGGTCGGCCTTTCGCGGCCTCGGCCCCCGTCATCGGTGAACCGCGCTGGGGCACGGTGGTGCTCGGCGTCGACCGCGACACCGCAGAGTTGGACGAGAGGATCGATCTGCGTACTCGGCGCATGTTCGATTCCGGGTTGCTCGACGAGGTCGAAGGGTTGCTGGAGCTCGGCCTGCGCGACGGGGTGACGGCGTCACGGGCGATCGGCTACGCCCAGGCGCTCGATGTGCTGGCCGGGGAATACGACGTCGACCATGCACGTGAGCGGACGTTCATCGGCACCAGGCGCTATGTGCGCCGCCAGCGGTCGTGGTTCCGCCGCGACGAACGAGTGCGGTGGCTCGACGGCGCATCGCCCACCCTGCGGTCGGATGCGCTGTCCGCGATCGAACTCGGCTAGGTCGGTCCCCGTAGACTCGCCGACATGGAATTCGCCAAGGGCCACGGAACGCAGAACGATTTCGTCGTGCTGCCGGATCCCGGTGCCGAGCTCGAACTCACCAGGTCGGCGGTCACGGTGCTGTGTGATCGACGGCAGGGGATCGGCGCCGACGGGGTACTGCGTGTCGCGCGCGCCGGGGTGCTGCGGGACGCGGGTGTGCTCGATCGAATCCCGGCCGGTGTCGAGGTCGAGGACTGGTTCATGGACTACCGCAACGGTGACGGCACCATCGCCGAGATGTGCGGAAACGGGGTCCGAGTCTTCGCGCACTACCTGCGAGTCCACGATCTCGAGCAGCGCGATCAATTCGTGGTCGGCTCTCGCGCAGGCGCACGTGCGGTGACGGTGCACTCGTACGACGAGACCGATGCCGACGTGACCGTGGCCATGGGCGACGTCACCCTGCTGGGTTCGAGCGCGACGACCCTTGCCGGTGCAGCGTACGAGGGGATCGGCGTCGATGTCGGCAACCCGCATCTGGCCTGCGTCGATCCCGCGCTGAACCGCACCGCGTTGCGAGCATTGGACTTCACGGCTCCGCCGACTCTCGATACCGAGTTCTTCCCCCACGGTGCGAACGTCGAGATTCTGACCCGGCTCGACGACGGCGCAGTCGAGATGCGCGTCTTCGAACGCGGCGTCGGAGAGACACGCTCGTGTGGCACCGGAACCGTCGCTGCCGCCGCTGCCGCGCTCAGTTACGAGGGGCTCGAGACCGGAGACGTGAGTGTCGGTGTGCTCGGCGGTCGGGTCCGAGTGGCCATCGACCACGTCGGTGCAACCCTGCGCGGACCGTCGGTACTGCTCGCCCGGGGAGAGGTCGACGACCATTGGTTCGCCGGGCAGTCCTGACCGTCGCGCCGGCTCCGAGCGAAACCCGCGTGCACACGCTGGGCTTTTCGTGGATCATGGGAGTTGTATGACGAACTCACATGAAACATCACCTGCGGGCGAACCGGTCGACCATGATGCCGACGGTTCACCCGATACCGCATCTGCATGGACCCGCGAGGAGTCCGACGCATGGTCGAGGCGGATGGCGCGCTCACCCCTCGACGACGACTCCCCGTCCTCGGGCGATATGCAACTCGAGGAGCGGACTGCGCTGCGACGAGTCGCCGGACTGTCGACCGAGCTCGCCGACGTCACCGAGGTCGAGTACCGGCAGTTGCGCCTCGAACGCGTCGTACTGGTCGGAGTATGGACCACCGGTACTGCGGCACAGGCCGAATCCAGCATGACCGAACTGGCCGCGCTCGCCGAGACTGCAGGCTCCGAAGTACTCGAGGCGCTGATGCAGCGTCGGGACAAACCCGACGCGGCAACCTACATCGGCTCGGGCAAAGCCAAGGAACTGCGCGACATCGTGCTCGCGACCGGGGCCGATACCGTGATCTGCGACGGCGAACTGACGCCCGCCCAGCTCAATGCGCTGGAAAAGGTCGTCAAGGTCAAGGTCATCGATCGAACCGCACTGATCCTCGACATCTTCGCGCAGCACGCGACGTCACGAGAAGGCAAGGCACAGGTCGCCTTCGCCCAGATGGAATACATGTTGCCCAGGCTCCGCGGCTGGGGTGAATCCATGTCGCGTCAGGCCGGTGGACGCGCCGGTAGCAACGGCGGCGTGGGTCTTCGTGGACCGGGTGAGACGAAGATCGAGACCGATCGCCGACGCATCCGTGAGCGCATGGCCAAGCTCCGCCGTGAGATCAAAGGCATGAAGCAGGCTCGCGACACCAAACGCGAGCAGCGGCTCAGTGGCACGGTGCCGTCGATCGCGATCGTCGGATACACCAATGCGGGCAAGTCGAGTCTGTTGAACGCGCTGACCGGTTCCGGTGTGCTGGTTCAGAATGCGCTGTTCGCAACCCTCGATCCGACGACCCGGAAGTCGACGCTCGAAGACGGGCGCGCGATCGTGCTGACCGACACCGTCGGATTCGTCCGGCATTTGCCGACCCAGCTGGTCGAGGCCTTCCGCTCCACGCTGGAGGAAGTGACCGACGCCGACCTGTTGCTGCACGTGGTCGACGGTTCCGATCCGCTACCGATCGATCAAATCAAAGCAGTACGCGAAGTGATCACCGAGGTGGTCCGCGAGCAGGACGCGAAGATGCCACCGGAGTTGTTGGTGGTCAACAAGATCGACGCCGCAGATCCGGTCCAGCTGACGCAGTTGCGTGGCCTGCTCGACGGCGCACGATTCGTCTCGGCCAAGACCGGTGAAGGCATCGATGCACTGCGGGATCATCTCGGCGACATTCTGTCCGAGCCCGATGTGTTGGTCGACGTCCTCGTCCCGTACACCCGCGGCGACCTGGTCGCCCGGATCCACACCGACGGCCGAATAGTGCAATCGACGCACGAGGCGGACGGCACGCGCGTCGAAGCTCGTGTGCCGCAATCACTTGCGGCCGCCCTCGTCGAGTTCACCGCGACCGTACCCAGCGCCTGAGTTCGGTGAATCCGCGCGCAGTGGTGCGTGGTGGTGCCGCGGCCGTGGTCGGCACGGCGATCGTGCTGACCTGTGCTTCGACCGCCCTGGCCGCGCCGGTCGACGTTGTAACCTACTGTCTACCAACCGATCCCGGACTCGAAGAGCTGTCCGGTGCGACGGTGCTCGACGGCACCGTGTACGGGATCGGCGACAGCGGTGCCGATGATCGGGTGGCGGTGCTCGACGCGAATTGTGCGGTGCAGCGCTGGATCGACGTTCCCGTCGACCCGTACGACGTGGAGGACATGGCGTCGTACGACGGCTCACTGTGGTTGGCCGACATCGGCGACAATCAGTTGCGCCGCGACACTGTGGCACTGACGCGAATGGACCCTGAAACAGGCGCGGGGGAGCTGTATCGACTGACCTACCCGGACGGCGCACACGACGCCGAGACATTGCTCATCGAACCCGGCGGTCGACCCATCGTGGTCACGAAGGAACTCTCCGGTATCAGCGGCGTGTACGTCCCTGCCGGAGACGAATCCGTCACCGATCTGAGCAGTCCCGGTCCGACGCCGCTGAGCAAGGTCGGCGAGCTGGCTTTCACGGCCACCGAGACGGCCGGTGGGCCACCGTTCGTGGTCGGCTCGATCCTGGCGACCGGGGGAGCGGTGAGTGCAGACGGATCCACCGCCGTGGTGCGCACGTACACCGATGCGTATGTGTTCCGTCCGCCCGACGGGGACGTCGCGTCGGCGCTGGTCGACCCCACCTCACCCCGAGCCGTCGTCGCGCTACCGGCTCAGCCGCAGGGCGAGGCGGCGACGTTCCTGGACGACGGTTCCCTTCTGCTCGCGTCGGAAGCCGGGTTCGGACCGACCGACGGAACGCTGCCGCCCATTTTGAAGATTCCGAACCTGACGTCGGTGGAGCTGTCGACACCTTCGGCTACGCCGGCGTCGCCGACCCGCGATCCTGCTGCTCCTGCGGCACCCGCACAGACGACGACAGCGACGGACTCGGAATGGGAATTCCGAGCTGCCGTCGCTGCCGGGGTGGTGCTGATCGCCGGAGCGGTGGGATTCACCGTCCGGCGATCGATGCGCTCTGGTTAGGCGTCCAGGTCTGCTTCGACGAGTGCTGCAACCTTGTCGAGTGCTGCTTGGTCGTCGCTGGTGACGGTGACTTCGGTGCCCTTGGTGGCGCCGAGCGTCATGATCATCAGGGCCGAACCGGCGTCCACCGGCTCGGAGTCCTCTGTTGCCAGTGTGACGTCGACTCCGGCTTCGGCTACGGCATCGGCGATCAGTGCTGCGGGGCGGGCGTGCAGGCCGATCGAGGATCCGACTGCGACTGTGGTGCTGGGCATGTGCTGCTCCTTGCGTAGTGGGTTCGTTGGATCGTATCGAGCGTCAGACGGTGGCGAGTGCCGGGTCGAGTTCGGCGTCGGTCGGTGCGTTCTTGCCCTTGATGAACTGCTTGGCGGAGACCACCAGGAACGCGGAGACGATGGTGCCCACGGCCAGCGACACGATGAACCACAGGATGTTTCCGATGGCGAAGAACACGAAGATGCCGCCGTGGGGCGCACTGAGGGTGACGTTGAAGGCCATGATCATGGCCCCGGTGACTGCGCCGCCGGCCATCATCGACGGGATGACGCGGAACGGATCGGCCGCGGCGAACGGGATGGCGCCCTCGGAGATGAATGCTGCTCCGAGGAACCATGCAGCCTTACCGTTCTCGCGCTCGGCCTCGGTGAACAGACGCGAGCGAACGGTGGAGGCCAGTGCCATGGCCAGGGGCGGCACCATTCCGGCCGCCATGACCGCTGCCATGATGCGCAGTGAGGCGGTGTCGGTGACCGACAGGCCTGCAGTGGCGAATGCGTAGGCCGCCTTGTTGACCGGTCCACCGAGGTCGAAGCACATCATCAGGCCGAGAATGATGCCGAGGATGATCACCGAGGAACCGCTGAGTCCGTTGAGCCAGTCGGTCAGTCCGCTGGTGATGGCGGCGAGCGGCTTGCCGAGCAGCAGGAACATGATGGCACCGACGATGAGTGTTGCGAACAGCGGAATGATGACAACCGGCATCAGGCCGCGCAGAACTGCGGGGATCTTCCACTTGCTGATCCACAGTGCGACGAAGCCGGCAATGAGGCCACCGACGAGACCGCCGATGAAGCCTGCGCCCACCAACACAGCCACTGCGCCGGCGGTGAAACCTGGTGCCAGACCTGGTCTGTCGGCAATGGCATAGGAAATGTAACCGGCCAGCGCGGGCACCAGGAAGCTGAAGGACAGCGCGCCGATCTGGAACAGCACGGCACCGAGGTAGGCGGCGATTCCGCCTTCGGGCAGCGAGGTGATGGAGTTGTTGACGACGATGTCTTCGGCGACATCCTTGATTTCGTACCCACCGAGCAGGAATCCGAGGGCGATCAGGAGTCCACCGGCGGCGACGAACGGAATCATGTAGCTGACACCGGTCAGCAGGATCTGACGCAGGCGGGTGCCCCATCCGAGCTCACCGGCAGAGTCGGTGGAGCCGGCCGCGACAGCGGTGCCGCCGACGCGAGCAGCATCCGGATTGAGAGCTGCGCGGAGCGCTTCGGTGACCATGACGTCGGGCTCGTTGATGGCGCGCTTGACGCCGGAAGAGATGACGGGCTTACCGGCGAATCGCTCACGGCCCTTGACGCCCACGTCGGTGGCGAAGATGACGGCCTCGGCACCGGCGATGAGTGCGGGGTCGAGGGGCGTGCTGCCGCTCGAGCCCTGAGTCTCCACGTGCACCGTGACGCCCGCGCGCTCACCTGCGGCGACGAGTGAATCGGCAGCCATGTAGGTGTGCGCAATTCCGGTGGGGCAGGCGGTGATTGCCACGATGTGCTTGGGCGAGGCGGATGGTGCCGTCTCGGGGGTGGCTGCAGGCGCACTGTGCTTCGCGGTGTCGACCGGCGCAGCTGCAGCGGTTGCGGCAACCGGCTTGGCGGCCGGGTTGATGACTCCGTCGACCAGCGAGACGATCTCGGCGGGCGAGGACGCGTTGCGCAGTGAGGTGACGAATTCGGGCTTGACCAGTGCCCGAGCCAGGCTCGAGAGCAGCTTCATGTGCGCCGAACCGGCTCCGGCCGGAGCAGCGATGAGGAAGACGAGGTCGGCGGGGCCGTCGGGGGCGCCGAAGTCGACCTTGGGGTTCAGGCGGGCGAAGCCGAGCGAGGCGCTCGTGACCGCCTCGGAACGGCAGTGCGGAATTGCGATGCCGCCGGGCAGGCCGGTGGCCGACTGAGCTTCGCGAGCAAGGGCTGCGTCGCGCAGGGCGTCGGTGTCGGTTGCGCGACCCGCGTGGGCCAGCACGCCTGCGAGGCGTTCGATGACGGCAGCTTTGGATTCGCCCAGATCGGCGTCGAGGAGGATCAGATCCTCGGCGATGATCGGCTGATCTTCGGTGGGGGTGGACATGGGGGCTCCTAGAGACGGTTCGAAGAAGGGGAGAGCGTGGACGGGGTGACGGACGTGGAGATGTCGAGCGCGCGAACCGTCACCGAAGTCGGATGGGTCTGCTCGGGCAGGGGAAGCGTGGTGCCTGGAAGTGCGGTGGCTGCCGTTCCGTAGGCGACGGCGCGGCGAAGTTTGTCTGCGTCGGAACAGTTCTCGACGTCGGCCAGAATGTAGCCGGCCAGCGAGGAGTCTCCTGCGCCGACGGTGCTGACGGCGGTGATCGTAGGTGGGCTGGCGTACCAGGCACCGCCCTCGGTGACCAGGACTGCTCCGGCGCTGCCGAGCGTCGCCAGTACGGCACCTACTCCTCGGCCGAGAAGAATGGTTGCGGCGGCGACAGCGGCCGATGGATCACCCTGTGCCGCAGCGCTTTCCAACTCCTCGGAATCGTGCCCGGTGAGCTGGGCGAGTTCCTCCGAATTGGGCTTGATCAGGTCGGGTGCCGATTCCGGAAACCGATCCGCGAGAGCGAGCAGCGGCTCGTCGGAGGTGTCCACCGCAACTTTGGCCGTGGTAGCGCGAAGGGCGACAACCAGTTCCGCGTACCAGTCGACGGGCAGGCCGGGAGGAAGCGAACCCGACAGCACCACCCACTCGGCATCGACAGCGAGAGTGAGAATCCGGTCTCGCAGCTCGGCGCGTGTCTGCTCCGACACCGTTGCACCCGGCTCGTTGATCTTGGTGGTCGTGCCACCGATTTCGCTGACGGTGATGTTGGTGCGCGCCGGTCCGGACGTCGGAACTGCCGAGTATCGAACGCCTTTGGCGGACATTGCGTCGAGTATTGGATCGCCGACGTTGGCCGGGAGTACGGCCAGCGCCTCTACTCCCGATCCGCCGATGACGCGAGCGACGTTGACGCCCTTGCCACCCGGGTCGACGGCCGAGGACGACGCCCGGTGCACGCCGCCGCGGGTCAGCGGCGTCTCGAGCGTGACCGTGCGGTCCATGCTCGGATTGGCCGTGAGCGTGACCATCATGCGATCACCACCTCGATTCCTTTGTTGCTGAGTTGTTTACGGTCTTCGTTCGAGATGTCGCTGTCGGTGACGATGACGTCGATGGTGTCTACTCGGGCGAAACTCACCAGGTGCTCGCGGCCGATCTTCGACGAATCTGCCAGCACGACAACATGGTTCGCGGCGTCGACCATGGCGCGCTTGACCGCGGCTTCGTCGCTGTCGGGGGTGGACAGTCCGTGTCCGACGCTGATGGCGTTGGTTCCGATGAACGCAACGTCCACCCGTAGCCATTCGAGGGCGCGCAGTGCCTCGTCGCCCACAGCGGCCTGTGTCGTTCCTCGAACACGCCCGCCGAGCAATCGAAGACTGATGCTCGGCATGGTTGCGGCCCGGGCTGCGATCGGTACGGAGTTGGTGACCATGGTGAGTTCGCGATCGTGCGGTAGCAGTCCCGCCAGGCGGCCGGTGGTGGTGCCCGCATCGAAGACGGCGCTGCCGCCGACGGGTGGGAGGAACGACAATGCAGCCGCTGCGATCGCGTCCTTCTGGTCTGCGCGGGTGAATTCCCGCTCCGAAACGCCCGGCTCGAGTGTGGTCAGCGCCGAGGCGGGTACTGCTCCACCGTGCACGCGGCGTACCACTCCGAGTCGATCGAGGGTGGCCAGATCGCGTCGCACGGTCTCTGTGGTGACGCCGTAGTTGGCGGCCAGGTCGTTGACGGAGACGCGTCCTTGCGTGCTGATCAGCTCAGCGATGGCGTGCTGTCTTTCTTCTGCGTACACCTGCGTCTCCTTCCCGGTTGATGTTGCTTTATGTTGTTTTACGCCCGTGTGTGTTGACATGTCAAGGGTTTGGAGTAATCTCGGTCACAACATCATCGGGAAGCCAGGTGCGGCACACTCATCTGACATCCGGGACGACAGACGTACACGCAGGATCCGAGGAGGACCACATGACGGGATCGGTCAGCACCGCATCGACCGGACACACCGATGCAACACCTGCTGCAGATGGGACGTCGTCGATCGGAGCGGAGTCCACGACACTGCGCGGCACACCGGTCGTGCCCGGAGTCGGCTACGGACCCGTCATCCGTCCCGGGGCACGTCCGGCCATCCCGGCAGACACCGGTGAGGTGGCCGAATCCGATCGGGAGTCCGAGAAGGCTGTGTTCGATGCAGCGGCGAACGCCGTCGCCACTCGATTGCGCGGACGCGCAGAGCTGGCGACGGGAGCCGCTTCGGAGGTGCTGTCGGCCAACGCCGCGATGGCAACCGACCGCGGATGGCTCGGTGCCGCTCGCGCCTCGATCGCCAAGGGCAACACCGCCGTCACCGCCACTGCTGCCGCGACCGAGAAGTTCGCCGCCATGTTCACCCAGCTCGGCGGATTGATGGCCGAACGAGTGACCGATCTGCGCGACATTCGCGATCGCGTCATCGCCGAAATCCTCGGTGTGCCCGAGCCGGGTGTTCCCGTGCCGGCCGAACCGTCGGTACTGTTCGCCGACGACCTGGCACCCGCCGACACCGCGGGCCTCGACCCCACCCTCATCGTCGGCCTCGCCACCTCACTGGGCGGCCCGACCAGTCACACCGCGATCATCGCGCGGCAGCTGGGGATTCCCTGCATCGTGGCCGTCGCAGGCCTCGACGACATCGCCGCCGGCACGCATGCATCCGTGGACGGAACCAGCGGACGCATCGAACTGGAACCGGATGCCGACACCGCTCGCGCAGCAGTCGTCTCGGCCAGGGACGAATTGGACCGAGTGTCTCGGTGGACCGGGCCGGGCGCGACCTCCGACGGACATTCCGTCGATATCCTCGCCAACGTCCAGGACGGAGCCGGGGCACGCGCAGCGCGCTCCAGCGCAGCCGACGGGGTGGGATTGTTCCGCACCGAACTGTGCTTCCTGGACCGCGATTCCGAACCGACCGTCGACGAGCAAGCGGAGATCTACGGCCAGGTCCTCGACGCCTTCGCAGGCAAGAAGGTCGTCGTCCGCACCCTCGACGCCGGCTCGGACAAGCCCCTTCGATTCGCCAACCACCCCGACGAGGCCAATCCGGCGCTCGGCATCCGCGGTATCCGTATCGCCGAAGCCGACCGCGGCATCCTGTACCGCCAGCTCGACGGCATCGCCGCGGCAGCCAAGGCGACCGAGTCCTCGCCGTGGGTGATGGCACCGATGATCGCCACCGCGCAGGAAGCACAGGACTTCGCCGCGGATGTGCGCGAACGCGGACTGACCCCGGGCGTCATGATCGAGATTCCCGCTGCCGCTCTGCTCGCCGAGCACATCCTCGAGCACGTGGACTTTCTGTCCATCGGTACCAACGACCTGGCTCAGTACACGATGGCCGCCGACAGGATGTCGGCGCAGCTGGCCGGTCTGACCGATCCGTGGCAACCGGCCGTGCTCGCACTGGTGGCGCACACGGCCGCGGCCGGCGCGAAGGTGGGCAAGCCCGTCGGTGTCTGCGGCGAAGCTGCCGCCGACCCCCTGCTGGCCTGTGTGCTGGTAGGAATGGGCATCACGTCGTTGTCCGCGGCCTCCGCCGCCGTCGCCCACGTCGGGTCCAAGTTGGCGACCGTGACCCTCGATCAGTGCAAGGCCGCTGCTGCCGCTGCACTGAAGACCGACAGCACCGCCGCAGCCCGTGAGGCAGTGAGCGCGATCCTGGGCTGACGCAATAGTCTCTTCCCATCATGAGAACTTTGGGTTGGACGCTGCACGGAAACGGACGAACCGTCGACGCGGGGGCGGTGGTCGCACCGGACGAACGCTTGTCGTGGCCACGCACCGTCGGCATCGGGATGCAGCACGTCGTCGCGATGTTCGGGGCCACACTGTTGGTTCCGACCATCACCGGTTTCCCGGTCTCGACGACGCTGCTGTTCTCGGGCATCGGTACCGCGTTGTTCCTGATCATCACGCGCGGGCGGGTGCCGAGCTACCTCGGGTCGTCGTTCGCCTTCCTGGCCCCGCTCGGTGCGACCGCAGCAGACGGTCCGGCCGCGCAACTCGGTGCCGTTCTGTGCGTCGGCGTCGTGCTGGCTGCGATCGGCTTCGTCGTGAAGTTCGCCGGAGCGCGGGTACTCGACGCAGCGATGCCGCCCGTCGTCACCGGTGCGGTGGTCGTATTGATCGGGCTCAATCTGGCCCCTGCCGCGACGACCTCGTTCGAGGCGCAACCGCTCGTCGCGGCCGTCACCCTGGTGGCGATTCTCCTCGCGACGGCCGTCGGTCCCGGTCTGGTGGGTCGGCTCGGAATCCTGCTCGGTGTGGTCGTGGGCTGGGTATTCGCTGCCGTCACCGGCGGTATCGCGCAACCACGACTCGATGCTCTGAGCGCCGCGAGCTGGATCGGGTTACCCGAGTTCCGTGGCCCGTCCTTCCAGCTGTCGGTGATTCTGGTGGCGCTGCCGGTGGTGATCGTCCTCGTCGCCGAGAACGTCGGACACGTCAAAGCCGTCGCGGCGATGACCGGAAAGAACCTCGACGACGTCGCCGGTGACGCTCTGATCGCCGATGGGTTGGCGACCACCCTCGCCGGTGCGGCCGGTGGATCGGGAACCACCACGTACGCGGAAAACATCGGCGTCATGGCCGCCACCCGCGTGTACTCGACCGCGGCGTACTGGGTTGCCGCGATCACCGCGATCGTGTTGGCGTTCTCGCCCAAGTTCGGTGCGCTGATCTTCACCGTCCCGGACGGTGTCATCGGTGGAGCGACACTCGTGCTCTACGGACTCATCGGACTGCTCGGCGTTCGAATCTGGACCGATGCCAAGGTGGATTTCACCGATCCGGTGAACCTCACCGTCGTCGCCGCCGCACTCGTCGCCGGAATCGGCGACCTGACGCTCTCCGTCGGATCGGTCGAACTCGGTGGTATCGCGTGGGGATCGCTGGGCATCCTCGTGGGATACCCGATCGTCTCGGCGTTGGCCCGAGGGAGAACGACTCGACGACGCTAGCAGGGGCGGTCACGGATCGCGCACGTTTTGGTCATCGACCCCCGGTGCACCGCGAACGTACTGTTAAACGGTGACGTCAGTCGCACCGACGACCGCGCTGTGACACCCCTTTCTCGTGGTCGAGGACGGTGCGCACCGAACAAGGAGACCCGCGTGGAACGCACACTTTTCGAGCCCGAGCACGAGCTGTTCCGGGAGTCGTACCGGAAGTTTCTCGAACAGCACGTAGCCCCCAATCACGCGAAGTGGGAAGAGCAGAACATCGTCGACCGCGGCGTCTGGGTAGAGGCCGGCAAGCAGGGCTTCCTCGGGACTGCCGCACCGGAGGAGTTCGGCGGCGGCGGCGTCAAGGACTTCCGCTACAACGCCATCGTCACCGAGGAAACCACCCGCGGCGGCTACAGCGGCATCGGCTTCACCCTGCACAACGACGTCGTCGCGCCGTACTTCATCGAGTTGGCCAACGACGAGCAGAAGCAGCGGTGGCTGCCCGGATTCTGCTCCGGTGAGCTGATCACCGCGATCGCCATGACCGAGCCGGGTACCGGTAGCGACCTGCAGGGCATCAAGACCAAGGCCGTTCGGGACGGCGACGACTGGGTACTGAACGGCTCGAAGACGTTCATCACCAACGGCATCAATGCCGATCTGATCATCGTCGTAGCGTGCACCGACCCCGAGAAAGGTGCCCAGGGCTTCAGCCTGTTGGTCGTAGAGCGCGACATGCCCGGATTCGAGCGTGGTCGCAACCTCGACAAGATCGGCATGAAGGCCCAGGACACCGCGGAACTCAGCTTCACCGACGTTCGGGTTCCTGCCGCCAACCTGCTCGGCGAAGAAGGCATGGGCTTCATCTACCTGATGCAGAACTTGCCTCAGGAGCGGCTCTCGATTGCCGTCGTCGCCGCTGCAGCCATGGAATCGGCACTGGAGATGACCATTCAGTATTGCCGTGACCGCAAGGCATTCGGTAAGTCGATCGGAAAGTTCCAGAACACGCGATTCGTGTTGGCGGAACTCGCTACCGAAACCACCGCCACCCGCATCATGGTCGACAAATTCATCGAACTGCTCAACGACGGCAAGTTGACCGTGCAGGAAGCTGCCATGGCCAAGTGGTGGACCACCGAGAACCAGGTCAAGCTCATCGACCGGTGCCTTCAGCTGCACGGTGGGTACGGCTACATGAAGGAGTACCCGATTGCCAAGGCGTACATGGACTCTCGGGTACAGACCATCTACGGCGGCACCACGGAGATCATGAAGGAGATCATCGGTCGCGGACTGAATCTCTGATTCTTTCCATCGTTCAGGACCGACGAGAAGGGCCGCAGCATCTGTGCTGCGGCCCTTCTTCCTGGTGTCCGAACAGAGTTCAGAGCTTGCGCATCACGGTGACGACCTTGCCGAGAATGGCGGCATTGTTGCCCGGGATCGGCTCGAACAGTGGGTTGTGCGGCATGAGCCACACCTCACCCTTGGAACGCTTGAACGTCTTGACCGTGGCCTCACCCTCGATCATCGCCGCGACGATGTCGCCGTTGTCGGCCACGGACTGTTGACGCACCACCACCCAGTCGCCGTCGCAGATCGCCGCGTCGATCATGGACTCGCCGACGACCTTGAGCAAGAACAACGATCCCTGACCGACCAACTCGCGGGGGAGCGGGAACACGTCCTCGACGGCTTCCTCCGCCAGAATCGGTCCACCCGCGGCGATCCGTCCGAGAACCGGCACGAACGTCGGCGTCGGCAACCGATCCTGCTCGTCGGACGCTGCCGAACCGTCCACCGCTGCCGCGGCCTGATCGGCCTGCACCTCGTCCAGTCCGCGGACGTCCACAGCGCGAGGGCGGTTGGCGTCGCGCCGCAGGAACCCCTTGCGTTCGAGGGTGCGAAGCTGATGTGCGACGGACGACGTCGACGTCAGGCCTACGGCATCGCCGATCTCTCGAATGCTGGGTGGGTATCCGCGCTCGGTGACCGAGGCCCGGATGACCTCCAACACCTTCCGTTGGCGCTCGGTGAGCCCTGCACTGATGTCGGTGCCCACCTCCATGGCCTTCGGGGTCGGCTCGGCAGCCGGCTTTCCGGCTGCAGCCTTGCCGACCGTCGAGGATCCGGCTCGCGTGGAACCAGCTTTCGTGGAACCCGTCGTACTGGAACCGGTGATGGACCTCGTCGAGGTCTCGTCCTTCATGCTGTCGGCCTCCTGCTGATGCGGCTGGATTCGGTCTACGCGGTATCGATCCACGCGGACTGGAGTTGATGATGTCGACTCGTGTGGCGTGTGGTTTCTGACACGAATCTAGCGTGTATCAGCTGTTGAATCAAACATCTGTTCGACTCGTGTCGCGTTTTCTACAGACTTTGTCGGAGGCGCGTGATAGAACTTCGAACAAGCGTCCATCGAACGCCTGATCGAACAATCGATCCAACGAGCGAAGACGAGGTTCCGATGACCATCACCACCGATCGTCCCACCACTGCCGGTATGCGTTCGCGATCCGGTGTGCGTCGTCGGCGCTCGCGGCCCGTGCTGCAGAACCACGCGCGTCGGACGCAGAACGGCCCGTGCTTGCCTGTCGTGGACGAGTCCTGGACCGACGTCACCGATCGCGAGATGGCGGATCGAGACTTCGACGACACCTCGGCCCATTTCGCGAGCCAGACCGTGCGCCCACGCTCTCTCGTTCTGTGGATGTTGGCTGTGGTCGTCGTGGCCGGCGGTCTGATCGGCATCGCGAATCTGAGCGCGACCACACCCGACGCGTCCACTCAGCCCGCCGGCGCGGTCATGGTTCACGACGGAGCGCTCGTCGAGTACGCACCCAGCAGATGACCACCGGCACCATGGTGCCCAGCGTGGCTGAGTATCCTCGAAGACTGCCCCGACGCGCACGTTCGTCGTCGGAGTATCGGCTACGACGGAGGCTCCCTCATGCATTGCCCGTTCTGCAGGCACCCCGACTCACGCGTGGTGGATTCGCGTGAAATGGACGAGGGTCAGGCAATACGGCGACGCCGGTCCTGCCCCGAGTGCGGTCGACGCTTCACCACCGTGGAG
The DNA here is from genome assembly GCF_002258575.1 of Rhodococcus sp. 05-2254-5. Classification (NCBI taxonomy): domain Bacteria; kingdom Bacillati; phylum Actinomycetota; class Actinomycetes; order Mycobacteriales; family Nocardiaceae; genus Rhodococcus; species Rhodococcus sp. 05-2254-5. The sequence goes on from NZ_NOZG01000026.1 coordinate 435,334, forward strand.
GCTGCCGTGCTCGCCGTCGTGAAACGCAGTGGTGTGACCGAGCCGTTCAGTCGGGAGAAGGTCGTCAAAGGAGTTCGTCGCGCCTGCCAGGGCAGAGACGTCGACAACGACGCGCTGAACCTGCTAGCTCAGCAAGTCGAAGACAATATTCGCGCGGCCGGTTCGGCCGAGATTCCCAGCAACGAAGTGGGCCTGGCCATTCTCGGACCGCTACGCGATCTCGACGAAGTGGCCTACCTCCGTTTCGCATCGGTCTACCGCTCGTTCAGTTCGGCAGAGGACTTCGAGAAGGAAATTCACGAACTCCGCAAACATCGAGAGTCCGCCGACGTCGAGTGAACCGCGGGCCGATCAGCGAGACTGATCGGCGATCGCCTTCTCGATGCGCTTCTCCGATACCGGATACGCGGTACGAATTCCCTGCGCGAACAGCCCCACCCGCAGCTCCTCGATCATCCAGAACAGCTCCTGCACACCCGGGCTGTTCTTCCTGCTCTCCGGAAGCGAATCCAACAGCCGCCCGTACGAGCCGTACACCCGGTCGAGAACGTCCATCGCCGCAGCGTCGCGGCCCGCGCTGCTCGGCAGAGTGGACAGCCGCTTCGTCGCCGCAGCGAGATAGCGTGGCAGATCTGCCAACCGTCGAGAACCGAATTCGGTGACGAAACCGCGAAAGATCAAGCCGTCGAGCTGTTCTCGGACATCGTCGGCCGGCTCACCCGATGCGGTCTGCAACTGGGCCGACAGAGCCAACGCGGCCGTCAGGACCGGTCGAACCAGTGCGAGAACAGCAGCAGTACGCCGCGGAACCTCCGCGTCCACCAGTGCCCTGAGCTTGTCGAACTCGGCCGGATCGCGAACCGGTCCGCCGTGCGCGTCCATCGCTTCTTCCACAGCGAGCGCACGGCATTCCTCGAGCAGCGCATCGACGCCGCCGTACGGGTTCTGGCCGAGCGCAAGACGTTCGGCGGTCGGCAGCCCGGCCAACAGCGCCTTCGTTCCCTTCGGTGCCGTAGCGAGCAGCAGAGTGCGGGTGCCCGCGCGCATGGCTGCTCGTTGCTGGGCGGGGGTACTGAGCACTCGCACCGCCACGCCCGAACCCTCGGGTACCAACGCCGGGTACCCGGTGACTTTCTGCCCGCCCACGTCTCGGGTGACCGTGGGTTCCAAGCGGCCCAACGTGCCCGAGGTCCACGCCAGCGTCGGGGCGCGCTCCGCGTCGCCGACCGCACGTGCGACCTGTCGGCCGACCTCACCGGCCAGACCGGCGCGCAGCGCAGTCAGATCCTTGTTGCTGCCGAGCACGGTCCCGGACGGGTCGACCGCGGCGAACGTCATTCGCAGGTGATCGGGTAGCGCCGCAGTGTCGAAGTCCTTCGCGGTGATGTGGCACTGTGCGGCCCGTGAGAGTTCTCGGGCCAGAGCCGTCACGAGTGTTTCGGCCCGCGGTTTCATCACTGCCAACGCTGCCGCAGCGAAGTCCGGAGCCGGAACCACGTTGCGTCGCAATGCCTTCGGTAGAGTCTTGATCAAGGCGGTGACGAGCTCGGCGCGCATCCCGGGCACCAGCCAGTCGAAGCCGACCGGCTGTACCTGAGCGAGCAGTGCGATGGGAATCCGCGCGGTGACGCCATCAGCGGCCGTGCCGGGCTCGAATTGATACGTCAGTGGGAATTGAATGTCACCCTGTCGCCACGCGTCCGGGTATGCACCTGTCAGTACCGACGCGGCGTCCGAGTTGACGACGGTGTCCGTAGTGAAGTCGAGCAGGGACGGATCTTGCCGGCGGGCCTTCTTCCACCAGGTGTCGAAGTGTCGCGCAGACACGGCTTCCGGGGCGATGCGAGCGTCGTAGAAATCGAACAGTGCGTCGTCGTCGACGACGATGTCCCGCCGCCGAGCGCGATGTTCGAGCTCGCCGACGTCGTCGAGCAGAGCCCTGTTCTTGTGAAAGAACCCGTGCTGGGTCTTCCATTCGCCCTGGACCAGTGCATGCCTGATGAAGAGCTCGCGAGACGCCTCGGGATCGATGCGGTGATAGTTGACCGGGCGCTGCGTCACCAACGGGATGCCGTACAACGTCACCCGTTCGTAGGCCAGCGCCGATTCCCGTTTGATCGACCAGTGTGGTTCGGAATACGTGCGCTTCACCAGATGCGGTGCCAACCGTTCGGCCCATTCCGGTTCTATGCGGGCGGCCATGCGGCCCCACAGTCGTCCGGTCTCGACCAGTTCTGCAGCCATGACCCAGCGCGGTGGCTTCTTGAACAGACCTGACCCGGGGAAGATCGCGAAATGTGCTCCGCGGGCACCCAGGAATTCACGCTTGTCGCCCTCTCTGAGGCCGACGTGCGAGAGCAGGCCGGACAGCAGGGACTGATGCAGTGCGTTCTCGCTCGACTCTGCGTCGGGCACTGTCCATCCGAGGCCGCGAGTGATCTGGCGGAGCTGTCCGTGCAGGTCCTGCCATTCGCGGATCCGCAGGTAGTGCAGGAACTCGGTGCGGCACATGCGTCGAAACTGGTTGGAAGACAGCTCGTCTCGCTGCTGCCGCAGGTACTTCCACAGCTGCACGTACGCCAGGAAGTCCGAATTCTCGACGGCGAAACGGGCGTGCTTCTCGTCTGCAGCCTGTTGGTGCTCGGCGGGACGCTCGCGCACGTCCTGAATCGACAACGCCGCCACCACCACCAGCGCGTCACGAAGCGATCCGTTGCCGTTGGCCTCGACCAACATTCGTGCCATTCGAGGATCGACAGGAAGGGCGGACAGTTCGCGGCCGATCGGGGTGAGCTCGGCAGTGCCGTCCTTGGTGGCCGGCTTCAGTGCTCCGAGTTCTTCCAGCAAGCCGATACCGTCGCGGATGCTGCGTGGATCCGGCGGCTCGACGAAGGGAAACGCGTCGATCTTGCCCAATCCGAGCGCGGTCATCTGCAGAATGACCGAGGCCAGATTGGTGCGCAGAATTTCGGGCTCGGTGAACTGCGGACGAGACTCGAAATCCTCCTCCGAGTACAACCGGATACAGATCCCGTCGGCGACGCGTCCGCAGCGACCCGCCCGCTGGCGCGCAGACGCCTGTGAAATCGGTTCGATGGGCAGCCGCTGCACCTTGGTGCGCAACGAGTATCGCGAGATGCGCGCGGTGCCCGGGTCCACGACGTAGCGGATGCCGGGGACCGTCAGCGACGTTTCCGCCACGTTCGTCGACAGCACGACCCGGCGTCCCGAGTGCGGTGAGAACACCCGATGCTGTTCGGCGGCAGAGAGTCTGGCGTACAGAGGCACGATCTCGGTGTTGCGGAGATTGCGATCGGCCAGCGCGTCCGCGGTATCGCGAATTTCGCGTTCACCGGACAGGAACACCAAGATGTCGCCGTCACCCTCGGACATCAGCTCGTCGACGGCCTGGCAGGTGGCATCGACGGGATCGAGGTCGATCGTCGTGTCTCCCGCGTCGACCGTCAGAGGTCGATACCGCATCTCGACCGGGAACGTACGGCCGGATACCTCGATGATCGGTGCTGCGACCCCGTCGCGTGCGAAGTGTTGCGCGAATCGCTCCGGATCAATGGTCGCCGACGTGATGACGATCTTGAGATCGGGTCGCCGGGGGAGCAGTTGCGCGAGGTATCCCAGGATGAAGTCGATGTTCAGGCTGCGCTCGTGCGCCTCGTCGATGATGAGGGTGTCGTACTGGCGGAGCAGTCGGTCGCGTTGGATCTCGGCCAGGAGAATGCCGTCGGTCATCAGCTTGACGAGGGTCGAATCCGAGGACTGGTCGGTGAATCGAACCTTGTAGCCGATCGATTCGCCCAGTGGTTGACCCACCTCCTCGGCGATGCGCTCGGCAACGGTGCGCGCCGCCAACCTTCGGGGCTGCGTGTGACCGATCGAGCCGCGGATTCCGCGCCCCAGTTCGAGGCAGATCTTGGGAATCTGGGTGGTTTTGCCGGACCCGGTTTCACCGGCGACGATGACGACCTGGTGGGCAGCGATCGCTGCGGCGATGTCGTCCTTGCGCGCGCTGACGGGCAACGCCTGCGGATATTCGAGGGTGGGCACTGCCGCTCGACGTGTGGAGATGACGGCTTCCGCGCGAGCTACGTCGCGTTCGAGCGCGGCGACGGCGTCCTCGGTGCGGGCCTTGTCGAGACGTCGTCGGAGCCGGTTCTCGTCGCGGATGGTGAGCTGTGCAACACGTGCGGCGAGTGCTCGTCGATCACCGGACGAATTCGAGGTAGACATACTCGTACCAGGATATCCGTTACGCGGTACTCACCCGAACTCCGTCCGGGAACGAACCGATGCACTCGCCGAATTCGACGTGACTACTGTGTAGCGCATGTCTTCCGACCTCGATTCAGCCGCCTCCACACACACCTCCGCGCTGTGGCACGGCTTCGCCGACATGGGCAACGTCACCGCCAATGGGCCGTTCGTCGTCTCGCGCGGCGAGGGTGCGTACATCTTCGACAACGAGGGCAACCGGTACCTCGACGCCACCGCCGGTCTGTGGTTCACCAACGTCGGTCACGGCCGCCGCGAGATCGCCGACGCCGTTGCCGCGCAGCTGAGCTCGATCGCGCACTACTCCAACTTCGGCGACTTCGTGCCCGAGACCACGTTGGCACTGGCCGATCGTCTCGCCGCCATCGCACCGGTGCCGGGCAGCAAGATCTTCTTCACCTCGGGTGGATCGGACTCCATCGACACCGCGGCGAAGCTTGCGCGCCGCTACTGGGTCGAAATGGGACAGCCGTCCAAGAAGATCATCGTCGGACGGCAGAAGGCCTACCACGGCATGCACGTCGCCGGCACCGCGCTGGCCGGCATTCCGGTCAACAAGGAGAACTACGGCGAGCTGATGCCCGACGCCAGAACAGTGGCGTGGGACGACGCGAAATCGCTTCTCGCGCTGATCGAAGAGGTCGGAGCCGAGAACGTCGCCGCCTTCTTCTGCGAACCGGTCATCGGAGCGGGTGGAATCTACTTGCCGCCCGAGGGCTACCTACGCGAGGTACGGCAGATCTGCCGCGACAACGACGTGCTGTTCGTCGCCGACGAAGTGGTGACCGGATTCGGCCGGATCGGCGGTAGTTGGTTCGCCTCCACCCGCTTCGAGCTCGAACCCGACCTGATGACGACCGCCAAGGGGTTGACGTCGGGCTACGTCCCGATGGGCGCAGTGTTCATCGCTCCGAAGATCGCCGAACCGTTCTTCGCAGGCGGAGTCTGGTGGCGTCACGGCTACACCTACGGTGGCCACGCAGGTGCAGCCGCCGCAGCGATGGCCAACCTCGACATCATCGAGCGCGAGGACCTGCTCAGTCACTCCAAGCGCATCGAAGCCGCACTGCACACCCACCTCGCGCCCCTGGCCGACCACGAGCGGGTCGCGGAAGTCCGCAGCGGGATCGGCGCTGTCGCTGCCGTTCAGCTCGCCGACCCGGCGGAGGCATTACCGTTCGTGAAAACGTTGAGAGCTCATGGTGTTTCGGGCCGCGCGGCCGGACAGGGTGCAATGCAGATCTCGCCGGCGTTCGTCATGACCGACGCCGAGATCGAGGATATGGCCTCGCGCATCCTCAGTGCGCTCGGCTGAACCGAAGTCTGCTCAACAGCTGCTTCCCCCGCGAGAGCGGGGGAGCAGGTTCGGGTTCCGGCTCGGCGGAGATCGCGGCGAACCGCCGGTGCAGCTGATCGCGCACTTCGTCGGGCGCATACGCGCGCCGCTTGCGCTCGGACCGCACCACCAACGCCCCGGTGGCCGCAACCCCGGCCATCCCGGCGAGACCGAGAGCTTTCCAGACGTTCATGCGGCAACCGTACCGCCACGAGATCTAGGGTTGGTCCATGAATCCGTCGCGAATCAGCCTCGATACCGCTGTGGATGCCACCAGAACCGGCGACATCTGGATCTTCCGTGGCCACTCGTCGGCGGACCGCGCAATTCAGGCTCTGACGAACAGCCCGGTCAACCACGTCGGTATGGCCGTCGTCCTGGACGACCTCCCGCCGCTGATGTGGCACGCAGAGCTCGGAAAGTCGTTGCAGGACATGTGGACCGGAAACTTCCAGCGTGGAGTGCAGCTGCACGACCTACGCGCTGCCGTCACGCACTGGGCCCAGCGGTATCAACAGCGTTGTTGGCTGCGGCAATTGGACGGATACGCCGGTCGTTCCCCAGGCTCCACTCCGGCCGTGACGAAGGAGCAGGAAGACGCGCTGCTTCGCACCATCGCGCGGATGGACGGAACGGCTTTTCCGACCACCGCGGCGCTCGCCGGTCGGTGGTTCCGTGGACGCGTGCCGGCGCTCCGGAAGAACGCGCAGGAGAGCGCTGCGCTCGAAACCGCGTACTGCGCCGAAGTTGTTGCGATGACCTACGACTCGATGGGTCTGTTGACGGGAAACAAGAAAGCCAACTGGTTCGATCCAGGAAAGTTCTGGAGCGGCGACCGTCTGCCACTGGCGGAAGGGGTGCGTCTGGGTGAGGAAATCGAAGTGGACGTGCCCGTCACACCGTGATCGAGTCGTCGTCGACGCTTCGGCCCCCGAGCTCCACCCACCCATCCTCGTCGACGGTGGTCCACAGCGCAGACCCCGCACCCTGGACGATGTTCAGGCCCCGACCGAGCTCGGCAGTGAGCCGTACGGCGGCAGCACCTGTTGCCTCGTCCTCGGCGATTCCCATCATCGGCGCGAACATGCGCGAGCGCAGTTCGGCGCGCTGCTCGTCGGTCCAGGCCCAGATGTAGTGGTGGCCACTGTCGTAGGTGTTCGGATCTGCCGCTGCCACCTCGGCTGCGTCGTGGACCTGATGAAACGTGAACTGCGGAGTCCACTCGGCGCGTGCACGCACCCAGGTGAGCTCGCCGTCGTAGCGGATGTCGAGCGTGGCAGCGGGGACGGTGAGCGTCTGCACCGAGTGTCCGTTGTTGCGAAGCCACCACGACAGTCCGACCGTCGGATGTCCGGCGAACGGGAGCTGCGTCGCCGGTGTGTAGATCGTCGCCGACGCGGTACCGGGTGACGAGCGATCGACGAACACCGTCTCGCTGAAACCCAACTGCCTAGCAACATCCTGCCTGTCGCTCTCGCCTACAACCTGTGCGTCAACGATGCCCAGTGGATTACCGAACCTGCCGTCGGCATCGGTGAACACTCGGACGACGGACACTTCGATAGCCATGCCGGGGACGTTACCAATACGTCGTCGAGGCGTCTCGATCGACGACGAACGGGGACCCGCCGCAGCGGATCCCCGTGTCGACCTGTTCAGCGGAACCTCAGACGGAGGCACCGTCGAGTATGCGGCCGGTCTCGACGGCCTGCGCGACACCCGCGACGATCGATGCGGCGCGAATCGCCTCGAAGATCTTCTCGCGGTCGACGCCCTCGGCGCGCAGAGTCTTCTCGTGCGCCTCGAGGCAGTGGTTGCATCCGTTGACGGCCGAGACCGCGAGCGACCACAGCTCGAAATCGGCTTTCTCGACGCCAGGGTTGCCGATGATGTTCATACGCAAGCCGGCGCGTAGATCGTCGTACTTTCCGTCCAGGTAGCCCTTGGTGCGGTAGAAGACGTTGTTCATACCCATGATCGACGCGGCACCCAGAGCGGCGTTGTACGCCTCGGCCGACAACGAGTCGGCGGCGTCCTCGGCGATCTCCTTCAACGTGGTCGCGGACTTCGACGCGGCGGCCACCGAAAGCAATGTGCCCCAGAGCTGTTGCTCGCTGAGCACGGTGGACCGCACGATCGAACCGAGGTTGAGCTTGAGGTCCTTCGCGTATTCGGGGACGGCGTTCTTCAAATTGTCGATCGACATGTCAGACGCTCGCAGTGAGTAGTTCGCCGGCGTCGATGGTGGGATCGCCCTTCTTCCAGTTGCAGGCGCACAGCTCATCAGACTGCAGTGCGTCCAGTACTCGAAGAACCTCGTCCACATTGCGACCGACCGATCCGGCGGTGACCGAGACGAACTGGATCTCGTTGTGCGGGTCCACGATGAAGGTGGCCCGGTCGGCGACGCCGTCGGCATTGAGAACACCGGTGGCAGCGGCCAATTCGCGCTTGAGATCCGAGAGCATCGGGAAGGGGAGCGTCTTGAGCTCGTCGTGCTGCGCGCGCCACTGGAAGTGCACGAATTCGTTGTCGACGGAGGCACCGAGGACCTGCGCGTCACGATCTTCGAACTCGTCGTTGAGCTTGCCGAATGCTGCGATCTCGGTGGGGCACACGAACGTGAAGTCCTTGGGCCAGAAGAAGACGATGCGCCACTTTCCGGCGTGGTCGTCGCTGGTGACGGTGGTGAAATAGTCGTCGGGCTGCTGCGCGTTCACCTTGGACAGGTCGCCGCCGATGACGGCGGTGAGATTGTATGCGGGGAACTGGTCGCCGATTGTCAACAGTGCCATGTGGTCTCCTCGTGTCGAAATGATCGCGTCGGTTCCGTCGGGAAGCGGTTCGGCTCGGTGGCGATTGTGCAGCCGCACGAGCTCGACCGACCTGGACGAGTGTGCCAAAAATGGGCCGAAAGGTAAACGTGATGAGTGGCACTGGACCGACAGGCGTGCCCGATCGACCCTGTCGGCCGACGCAGTCTTGTCCGCGATCCGCACAGTACCGCCACTTCGTAACGGCAGCAACGCAATTGGTCTCGGCACCGTATCGGGCCGTCGAAAACTAGGTACCTGCCCAACCAACCGTGTACACGGAGCATTTCGTCCCCGTCGTAACGTCCGGTCGTGTACTCGGCGGACGCACCCTGACCGTTGCCGCGCAACGCAATTCGGATCCGAAGTGCGTGGAACGGGTCGGCCATAACCGACTTCGCCACGCTCGCAGGCTTTCTCGCGTGCGAGGCGCACGCATCAGCCGGGCGTGACGACAATCTCGTCGAACACGATTTCTCCGGCCGCGTCGGATTCGGCGAGGTCGATGACAGCATCGAGGGACCAGCCGTGGTCGCCGTCCGGATCTTCGAGTACCTGGCGGACCGTGGTGGATTCCGCACCGACGTTCAGGGTGAACAGCGCCGGTCCGCGAGCCGAGGGGCCGGTGCCGATGAACCCGTACTCGGCGAAGAACGGCTCCAATTCCTCCTCCCAGTCCGGCCCGTCGTCCAGGTCGTCGAGCGCGTTCCACTGACGACGCGCCGCCAGATCGACCCTTCGAAAGATCGCGTTACGGGCCAGGATTCGGAAAGCCCGTGGATTCGCCGAGATCGGACGCGGCGCATCGGACCCGTACGCCTCGACCAGGGCTTCCGGTTCAGCACCGGGATCGGTCAGGTTCTCCCACTCGTCGAGCAGGCTGGAATCGACTTGCCGAACCAGCTCGCCCAGCCACTCGGTGATGTCCTGCACTTCCTCGGTCCGAGATTCCGGCGGAACCGTCTGGCGCAGAGTTCGGTACGCGTCGGCAAGATAGCGCAGTACCAGGCCCTCCGAGCGCATGAGGCCGTAGTGACTGATCAGCTCCGCGAAGGTCATCGCGCGCTCGACCATGTCACGGACGACGGACTTGGGCGACAGACCCACCTCGGAGAGCCACGGGTGAGACCCGCGGTAGATCTCGAAGGCCGGAACGAGCAGCTCGGCAAGGGGTTTCGGCCAGGTGACCTCTTCGAGGAGTTCCATCCGCTCGTCGTACTCGATGCCGTCGGCCTTCATCTGTGCCACCGCTTCGCCGCGTGCGGCATGTTGCTGCGCCATCAACACCTGCCGAGGATCGTCGAGCGTCGACTCGATGATCGACACCACGTCGAGCGCGTGGGTGGGGGAGTCGACGTCGAGCAACTCGAACGAGGCCACCGCGAACGTCGACAACGGCTGATTGAGCGCGAAGTCCGGCTGCAGGTCCACCGTCAGCCTGGCATGGCGCCCGTCCGCGTCCGGCTCGGCCAACTGTTCGACGATTCCGGCCTCCACCAGGCCGCGGTACAGCGACAGCGCACGCAGGATGTGCTTGCGCTGAGCCGGCCGGGTCTCGTGGTTGTCCTCGAGCAGATGACGCATCGCGTGGAAGCAATTGCCCGGCCGCGCAATGACATTGAGCAACATCGCATTGCTGACCGAGAACCGGGACGTCAACGGCTCCGGGCTCGCCGCGATGATGCGCTCGAACGTCGGCTCGCCCCACGAGACGAAGCCGTCGGGTGCCTTCTTGCGCTGTACCCGCTTGAGCTTCTTCGGGTCGTCACCGGCTTTGGCCACGAGCCGAGCATTCTCGATGTCGTGCTCGGGTGCCTCGACCACGACGGTGCCGAGGGTGTCGTACCCCGCGCGGCCCGCGCGTCCCGCGATCTGATGGAACTCACGCGCCCGAAGCTTGCGTGTTCTGATGCCGTCGTATTTGGTGAGTCCGGTGAACAGCACGGTCCGGATGGGAACGTTGATGCCCACGCCCAACGTGTCGGTACCGCAGATCACCTTCAACAGACCGTCCTGCGCCAGTTTCTCCACCAGCCTGCGGTACTTGGGAAGCATGCCGGCGTGATGCACCCCGATACCGTGACGAACCAGTCTGGACAGCGTCGACCCGAAGCCGGTGGTGAAGCGGAAATTGCCGATGGCCTCGGCTATCGCGGCCTTCTCTTGCTTGGACGCGACATTGATGCTCGTCAGGGCCTGAGCGCGTTCGAGTGCCGCTGCCTGGGTGAAGTGCACGACGTACACCGGAGCCAGGTGCGTCTGCACCAGCTCCTCGATCGTTTCGCCGATCGGGGTGGTGACATAGGAGAACATCAACGGGACAGGCCGCTCGGTACCTGAGACGACGGTGGTCGTGCGGCCGGTACGTCGGGTCAGATCGTCGCGGAAGAACGAGACGTCGCCCAACGTCGCCGACATGAGCAGGAACTGGGCGTTCGGCAGTTCGATCAGAGGTACCTGCCAGGCCCACCCCCGGTCCGGCTCGGAGTAGTAGTGGAACTCGTCCATGATCACTTGGCCGATGTCGGAGTCGGCACCCTGCCGCAGTGCCAGGTTCGCGACGATCTCGGCAGTGGCGCAGATGATCGGCGCACCGGAATTGACCGATGCGTCGCCGGTCATCATGCCGACGTTCTGCGCTCCGAAGATCTCGCACAGGGCGAAGAACTTCTCGCTGACGAGCGCCTTGATCGGCGCGGTGTAGAAACTGCGAATGCCTGCGGCCATGGCCGCGAAGTGGGCACCGATGGCGACCATGGACTTTCCGGAACCGGTCGGCGTGGCCAGGATGACGTTGGATCCCGACACCAGCTCGATCAGCGCCTCTTCCTGCGCGGGATACAGCGTCAGGCCCCGGTCCGAGGCCCAGGTGGTGAACGTGTCGAACAGGACGTCCGGGTCCACGCCGTCGGAGGTGGCGGCGGAAACGTCGGGTATCAGTTCGGTGAGGAGCACCTCTACAGGCTATGTGTCGGTGACGGGGGTTCCCGAATCGACACCGAACGCCTGCGACGGGAGCGTCAGGTCGCGCTTCGTTCGTCGGACCCCATGGCCCCGAGCACGGCCATCCTGGTGCTCGAGCTGCCGCTGATCATGTCCTCGCCGACGCCGGTGATGAGCAGGTTGCGCCAGCGCACCTCGTCGAAACTGAGCGAGGGAGTCGAGTCGATGAAGTCCTCGAGGACCTGAAGGAAGCGCATCGGATCGTCGCGAAACGGGAAGTGTCCGGAATTGTCGAACACTTCCAGCTTCGAACCGGGCATGGCGGAATGAGCCAGCCGGGCGTGCGCCACCGGGATCACCGAGTCCTGTTCACCCCAGACCAGCAGCACCGGCAGGTTCTCGGTGAGATAGCAGCGGTCCAGCATCGTGACCACCTGGCCACGCCAGTCCACCACGGCACGCAACGTCCGTAGGTAGGCCTCGTACGTCGTCGGCGCAGGCAGTTCGCTCAGCACTCGGATCAGATCGGGGGTGTCGTGCAGCATCGACCCCGGTCGCAGTGGGGAGCTGTGCAGTTTGCTCAACAGGCCGCCGGCCAGCTTGACCGCCGGTATCGCGCCCGGCAAGCGCAGCAGCTTCACCGCCTCGGACAGGAACGGCATCGACGCCAGTCGCAGAAGGGGGTGCACGTCCTTGGTCACTCCGCCCGAGGACACCAACGCGAGGCGATCGACCATGTGCGGGAACTGATAGGCGAACTGCATCGCCACCCCGCCGCCGAGCGAATGGCCCACCACGGTGACGTGCTCGATGCCCAGAACGGACAACAGATCGCGCATACCGTTGGCATACGCGGCAACGGAATAGTCAGCCCGAGGTTTGTCGGAGCGGCCGTGGCCCAGGAGATCGGGTGCGATCACCGTGTAGCTCTTGGCGAGGTGCGGGATGACCTCGTTCCACGTCTCGGAATTGTCACCGATCCCGTGGATCAGCAGCAGCACAGGGCCCTCACCGGCCATGCGAAAGGCCCGCCGATAGCCGTGAATGGTCCGAAAGATCAGCCGCGGTTCCTCGTCGGGAACCGGCCGGAGCTTACGACTGCGCGGAGTAGTGGACATTCGCGCCTCCTGATTCCCTGGTGCGCCGACGTACGGCGCAGTACGGCGTCGCTGCTCACGAGAGCGCAGCAACACAGACGACGGTTGTGTGTTGCTACGACTCTCGCACGAGATCGGGCTCGGGGCAGAGCATCGGGCGTATTGCGGGTTACAGGTATGTTGCGATCCGCCGGGGCTGTCGCATATGACTGGATCCCGCTGCTTTCGCTGTGACCAGCTCCACAACTACCGGGGTGCTTGTCCGTCTCCGTCGTCGAGGCCGGCCTGCTCGGCCAGGAACCGCTCGAACTCGGCACCCAGCTCGTCGCCGCTGGGGAGCGGCTCGTCACTGGCCAACAGCGTGGACTGTTGTTCCTGCGCGGCGACATACGTGTCGTACTGGCGCTCGAGCGCCTGTACGACCGACTGCACTTCCTCGTTTCCGGTGATGTGCTCGTTGACCTGCTCCCGGACGCGAGCCGCGGCCTCGCCCAACGCTGCCAACGGTAGATCGAGCTCGGCAGCTTCACCGACGTTCTCGAGCAGCGTTTCCGCAGCCCCCGGGTAGTCCGTCTGCGCGAGATAATGGGGGACGTGTACCGAGAACCCCATCGATTCGTGGCCGTGCTGTGCCATCCGTAGTTCGAGCAAGGACGACGCACTACCGGGCACCTGCAGCTCGCCCGCCCAGCTGTTGCCTTCCTTGACCAACGCCCTGTCGCTCGCGTGCGCGGTGACGCCCAGCGGGCGGGTGTGCGGAATGGCCATCGGGATGGAGCCGAGACCGATCGTGCGCCGCACTCCGAGCTGCTCGGCAAGCAGTCGCACTGCCGTCGTGAACTTCTCCCATCGCAGATCGGGCTCCATGCCTGCCAGAAGAAGGAAGGGGGTCCCCACGTTGTCCTTGACGGCATACAGGTTGAGCTCGGGAGCGTCGTAATCCGAGAAATGATCGGACTTGAACGTCATGGTCGGCCGACGGGACCGGTAATCGATCAACTCGTCGACATCGAAGGAGGCCACCAGCTCGGTTTCGAGACTCTCCCGCAGATGGGTCGTCGCAAGCTTCACGGCATGGCCGGCGTCGGAGAAACCTTCCAGCCCGTGCACCAGCACGGGCCCGACTCCGTCGTTGGAGAAAATCTGAGGTGCCGGAAATTCCAGCTCGTACATCTTCGACTGTTCGGTCATGGCCGGGCCCCTTTCGGATCGACTCGTCGATGCCTCGACGCGAGCATCGGGTCAGAATACGCGGACCGTCTGCTCGAGCCGCATACACGCCGACGTCGATCGTGGTGAATCACTACCCGACAGAACAACCGCGGAACCGTCGTTCATTCCCGGTCGGCGATTCGGTCCCCGCGTCGACGCATCAGCGGTCGAAATGTGCCAGGGCTCGGATCTTGTTGGTGACGTCCAGAGCGGCGACCTTGTACGCCTCGGACAGCGTCGGATAGTTGAAGACCGCGTCGACCAGGTAGTCGACGGTGCCGCCGCATCCCATGACGGCCTGACCGATGTGCACCAGATCCGTGGCTCCCGAACCGAAGATGTGCACGCCGAGAATCGAACGGTCCTCTGTGGAGACGAGCAACTTGAGCATCCCGTACGAGTCCCCGGCGATCTGGCCACGGGCGAGTTCGCGGTATCGCGACACACCGACCTCGTAAGGAATGGATCCCTTCGTCAGATCGACCTCCGTCGCGCCGACATAAGAGACCTCGGGGATGGAGTAGATGCCGATCGGTTGGACGTCGGTGAGCTGCGCGCTCGGTTCCCCGAACGCGTGATACGCCGCCAACCTGCCCTGATCCATCGACGTCGCCGCCAACGCCGGAAACCCGATGACGTCGCCGACGGCATAGATGTGGTCCACCTTGGTCTGAAAATGCTCGTCGACGAAGATGCGCCCACGGGCGTCCGCTTCGAGGCCCGCGTTCTCGAGTTCGAGGGCCGTGGTCAGCCCCTGGCGACCCGCCGAGTACATCACCGTCTCCGCCGGGATGCGTTTTCCGCTCGCAAGGGTCGTCACCGTGCCGTTCGGCCCGACGTCCACCGCGGTGACTGCTTCACCGAAGCGGAACGTCACCGCGAGATCGCGGAGGTGGAACTGCAGGGATTCGATGATCTCGCGATCGCAGAAGTCGAGCATCGAATCGCGTTTCTCGACGACGGTCACCTTGGTGCCCAGGGCGGCGAACATCGAGGCGTACTCGATGCCGATCACGCCGGCACCCACGACGACCATCGACGCCGGGATGAACTCCAAGTTCAGAATGCCGTCGGAGTCCAACACCCGATAGTCGTCGAATGCGACGTCGGCGGGTCGCGCGGGGGCGGTGCCGGTGGCGATCACCACGTTGGCGGCCGAGACCGTGATGCGCTCGCCCCGGGCCTCGTCCTCGACGACGATGGTGTGTGCATCCAGAAACTTGCCGACCCCGGTGATCAGCTCGATGCGGTTACGGAGCAGTTGCGAGCGCACCACCTCGATTTCCTTACCGATCACATGCTGGGTTCTGGCCAGCAGGTCGGCGGGAGTGATGTCGGCCTTGACGCGGTAGCTCGCGCCGTACAGCTCTCGCTGATTCATCCCCGTCAGATAGAGAACGGCTTCTCGGAGTGTCTTGGACGGAATGGTTCCGGTGTTGACGCACACGCCGCCGAGCATGTGGCCCTTCTCCACGATCGCCACTCGCTTGCCGAGTTTCGCGGCCGCGATCGCGGCCTTCTGGCCGCCGGGGCCCGAGCCGATGACCACCAGGTCGTATTCCATGGGTGCAGACATCGTTCATAGGTACCGCTCGCACGAGAAGACTGTGTGCCCGCTCGGTCACGAGCGTGTGAATTCCGCGGCTCGTCCCACCGAACGAATGCAGATGTCGCCACGTGACGATGCGTTGTGCAAGGCTGAACCGAGCACGCAACACACGATTTTCAGTGGAGGAATACATGCCGCAGCAGGTCCGCGCCGTCGTCGCCAAGAGCAAAGGCGAGCCCGTCTCGATCGAGACGATCACCATTCCCGATCCCGGCCCGAACGATGTCGTGGTCACCATCGCCGCGTGCGGGGTGTGTCATACCGATCTGCATTACCGCGAGGGCGGCATCAACGACGAGTTCCCGTTCCTGCTCGGCCACGAAGCCGCAGGCACCGTCGAGGCCATCGGTGACGCTGTCACTCATGTCGAGGTCGGTGATGTCGTGGTGTTGAACTGGCGTGCGGTGTGCGGGGAATGCCGAGCCTGCAAGAAAGGCACCCCCTGGTACTGCTTCGACACCCACAATGCGTCGCAGAAGATGACCCTGGGCGACGGCACCGAACTCTCTCCCGCGTTGGGGATCGGGGCGTTCGCCGACAAGACCCTCGTCCACGAAGGACAGTGCACCAAAGTCGACCCGGACTCCGATCCGGCGGTCGTCGGTTTGCTCGGGTGCGGGGTGATGGCCGGACTCGGTGCGGCGATGAACACCGGGAACGTCTCCCGCGGGGATTCCGTCGCCGTGATCGGGTGCGGCGGTGTCGGGGATGCC
>NZ_NOZG01000011.1:0-751 GCF_002258575.1 Rhodococcus sp. 05-2254-5
TGCGTTGTTTGTGTTGGATTCCGGTTTGCGGCGGGTTCCGATCGGTGTGGTTGGTGAGTTGTATGTCGCGGGGCGGGGTGTGGCACGCGGTTATGTGCGACGGCCGGGCTTGACGGCATCGCGATTCGTCGCGTGTCCGCTCGGCCCTTTGGGTTCGCGGATGTATCGCACCGGCGATCTGGTTCGTTGGAATCACGACGGCGAGCTGGAGTATGTGGGTCGCTCTGACGATCAGGTGAAGATTCGTGGTTACCGCATCGAAATCGGTGAAGTGGAAGCAACACTCGCTGCCTTGACCGGAGTGGAGCGTGCGGCAGTGGTGGCCCGTGATACCGATACCGGCAAGCAGTTGATTGGCTACGTCGTACCTACCGAGGTGTCTGCGGGAATCGATGGTGGGGCGCTGCGCGAACGAGTTGCCGCGCGATTGCCTGCGTACATGGTTCCGGCCGTGGTGATGGTCATCGACGAGTTGCCGTTAACTGTCAACGGCAAGCTGGACAAATGGGCGTTGCCCGAGCCGCAATTCGCCAGCGGCGTTCACAGAGCGCCGTCATCTCCGGTTGAAGAAATTATCTCCGGCATTTTCACGAAGGTTCTCGACCTGCCGCGAGTCAGCGTGGACGACTCCTTCTTCGACCTGGGCGGCAACTCGCTCTCTGCGATGCGTGTCGTAGCCGCCGTGCAGGAAACCTTCGACTGTGAAATCAGCGTCCGTGCACTCATGGAAGCCCCCACCGTAGCGGGCCTG